>CBDUCE010000089.1:0-11859 GCA_965365575.1 uncultured Gammaproteobacteria bacterium | reverse complement strand
TTACTTCAGCGGCTACGACTATTCGCCAGAACCGCAGCGATTCTGAGACTCGTCCCTGATAAGTCTTCCGCTTGAAGCAAGACAGCCCCGCCGAAGCGGGGCTGGAAAAGTCAAAACCCCGTGCATTCAGGATCGATGACCGTAGAAGAATCATCGATAGCCAGGCTGGACTCATCGCTGTCACAGAGGACCGAGTAGCCTGAGAAGTTCTTGGGGATCGTGCTACCGCCCTCCACCAATAGGCCTGAATCAAACTCAAGCCGCGCGCCATTCTCGATATTGCTGTAAACGTCGACTCCAACGAGCCGTGCGCTCGAGTGCAATTTCAACAGCATGCCATCGGTCGTATTGTCTCGAATCACGCTATCGAAGACATTGATGAACGAGTTTTCACTTACAAATATTCCCTCGGATCGGTTGTTGTTGACTGTTACGTTCATCGCCTCACCGGAGGACCCGGATCCAAGAAGGAACCCCATGTTGTGGTTGTCGTGTATTTGAGTGCCGTCAATCGAGAACGATGAGTTGCCTGTGACTTGCACGCCCGTTCCGACGTTGAAGCTGACATTACCGCCGCTCATCAACAACGTTGAGCCATCCGTCGCTACGACGCCGTTCTCGGCGTTTCTGGAGACTTCTGTGCTTCCAATATCGGCATACGAGCCCCGCAGCAACACGGCATGCAAGCCTTTGTTGCCTTGAACAAGACTATTGCGGAGTACAACAGCAGCGTCCTCTTGGGCTTCTATCGCAATCTCGTCGTTTCCCAGGAAATTAACGCTCAGCAGCCGCACACGACCGCCGAAGATTCGGATGCCCTCGCCGGGGCCGGTGATATCCAGGTTTCTTATTGTCACGTTATTCCGGCCAAACATGGTGATGGTTCCGTTTATTGTCGCCATCCCCTGGCCATCAATTGCCACCCTGTCTCTGCCAATGCTCAAATTCTCGTCGCAGTATCCCGTTACGATAATTTCCAGAGCAGCAGCCGACCCTTGTGCGATCTCAAGTGCCCGTTGTATCGACTGGCCTTTTCCACAATCGACCTCGCGAGTTGCGCTCAATACGCTAGCAGGCGAAAGCGAGAACGCGATCAAGACCGCAAAACCTATGCATTGCATCATCCTGTTCATGGCAACCTCCTTCACCAGTTGGGTAAAGCGGCAGCCCGGCGATCCTGGGGTCCTTCGAGGCGTCGCAGAAGGCGTCGCGGAGGAAGCGAGGACCCGTGGCTTTGCGTCCCTGACTTTCGTCAGCTTTGCCGTTATCGCAGGATCAATGATCCGCCGAGGGCGGATATTGTCAATTCGGAGAAATACTCAAGAATGCCCTCTTCCAGAGCGACAGCTGGCTCAGAAATAGGCCAATTAACCCATCCCCCAACGGCGGCCATGGGTCATTAGCAGAACGCCATGATATCCCGAAAGCGATCGCGCTAGCGGCTGGTAGCGGGGCTACAGCGGACTTGGCCATTCGCGGCAGCCCATAACCAGTTCAGCGCGTCGTAAAGACGCATCTGCACGTTGAGCTGCTTGCGCCAGCGCGCACCGTCGCCGTCGAAGTAGGCGTCGAGCAGAATGTCTGCCTGCTGCCCTGGCAGGCCGTGATGAGCGACCACGATCGCGAGGTCAAACAACGGATCGTTGTCGCAGGCATACTCCCAGTCCAGAAACCGGATACCCGGAGTGGAAATGATGTTCTCAGCGACGAGGTCGTTGTGGCAACAGCACAGGTTCATCGGACCCGGCGCCGCTTCGATGGCGGCCAGTTGACGCTCCGCGTCGCCGGACAAAGCCGCATCCAGTTTTCGTGCATACAGACGGGCGGCGGAAGCCGCGTCGAATGTTCTTCCCGTCAACGGAAGCCTGTGCATCTCGCGCAGCGCGGTCGCGACGCGCGCGAGGTTGTCGTCCTCGTCAAAGTGAGCGCGCGTCCAGACATCGCCCTCGCCCCATTCGGACAGCAACACCGTGTCTTCGACGTACAGCACGCCGTTGGCGCGGCCGAGCGCGGCAGCCCGTTGCTGGATACGCGCCTCGTCCCGGCGCGAATTGTACGGCACCCTGCGCGGCGACGGGTCGATCTTGAGAACCGCACGGCGACCGTCCTTTTCGACGAGCAGTGTCCTGTTGGTCAGTCCTCCCGGCAACTCGCTCCAGGACGCGCCTCGCCAGCCGGGAATGCGCGCAAGAACCTCGTCCGGGCTCGCTGCCTGCCTCAAGCGGTTTGCTCCCGCCAGGAACGACGCCACGCGACGAGGCCGAACGGGATCATCACGACGTACACGACGAATAATAGCGCCGTCAGTTGCAGGTCCCGCGACCAGTAGATCACGATCGACGCCGTGTCGATGACGAGCCAGTACCACCAGTTCTCGAGGACTTTGCGCGCAACGAGGAATGTCGCCCAGATCGCGCCCCAGGTCGTCATCGAGTCGACGTACGGGTACACCGCGTCGGAATACCGCGACAGCAGGTAGCCGCTCAGCATACTCGCCGCGACAATCGACGCGATTGCAATCGCGTGCAGGTTGCGCGGCCACACGGACACCGGCAGTTCCTCGTCACCGGAGCGTCCGTGATACCAGACGGACCAGCCGTAGATCGCCATGGCGAAGTAGAACAGGTTGAGCGCCGACTCCATGTAGAGCTTTGCATCGAAGAACAGGTACACGTAGATCGCGGTGCTGATCCCGGCACCCAGCCAGCACCAGATGTTCTGCCGGATCGCCAGCACGAGGTAGGCGATAGCGGCGGCGACGGCGATGACTTCGAGCGGCGCGAGCGCACGCGCCTCCGCGACGATGGCAACCCAGGCGTCGGCCACCCGGCGGTCAGCCAGCGATCGGGTTGTTCAGGATGCGGATCGCGAACACCGCCTTGGGGACTCGCTCGAAGGTCGTGCCGATCTCGCTGGTCAGCGCCGCCATCACCGCCGCGTACTCGCCCCGCACCTGCGTGCTCATCGGGTTCGTCACGACCTGCAGGTCCGGGTAGCCGTTGAGGCGCTCGATGACGTCCTTGATGGGCGGGATGAAATCCGCGTCGAGCGGATAGAGACTGATGTCAACCGCAACCTTCATGACCGGTACCTCTCTAGAAGTTCATGTCGAATGTGACGCCGAGCTGGCGAGGGTCGCCCGCGCGAGTGTAAAGCTCGGTGGGGAAATCCGGGGGCTCGTTGCCGAAATAGAAGCCGCGCACGGCGTAATAGCGATCAAACAGGTTACGCGCCCACAGCTGAATGGACCAGGTGTCCGCCTCGTAGCCAACTCGCGCATTGGCCAGTTCGTAGGGCCGCGACGTCTGGTCGTGACTGACGTCAAAATAGAATGCGTCGCGGGCAGTAACATCGATGCGCGCAAAAACGCCGCTCGGATGCCGGTAGCTGGCACCGGCCGCGAACGTATAGTCCGGCGCGTGTGCCTGTGCCCGGCCGCTGAGGTCGACCTGCGGCGTGCGGAACTCCTCGAATTCGGCGTCCAGAAGGCCGGCATTGGCATACAGATCGAGGGTATCCCCTATCGCCCAGCGCAGTTCGGCCTCCAGCCCGAGCGTACGGCCCTGAGCCGCATTGTCGGTGAAAAAGACGAACGACGCCGGGTCACCGGGGTCCAGCTGAAATGACGTGCGTACCTGCTGGTCGTCGCGACGGCTGTAAAACGCGGACACATTGAGCGTGACAGCGGCATCGAACAGAGACGTCTTGATGCCCGCCTCGAGATTCCAGATGCTCTCGGCATCGAACTCGCGCCGGTCCTCGGGCACGATACCGAGATTGAAACCGCCCGCCTTATAGCCCCTCGAGAGACTCAGGAAGCTCGTGACATCCTCAGAGTGATCATGGGTCAGGGTAATGTCGCCGCCCGTCATCGTCTCCGAAGGGGCCGCGCGCAATTCGGCCGTATCGGCGTAATCGGTCGTGCGGCGCTCCACTCTCAGCCCGACACTCAGCCGGGTCGCAGCGCCGAGATCGTGGTCGAGTTGCCCGAACAGGGCAACATTGGTCGCCTCGTAGGTGCTGCCGAACGTGTCGTCGAGGCTGTCGGCGAAATCGAAGCCGGGGTCGAAGTACTCGCCGCGATTTGTCGTCACGAGGTCGTCCTCGAGTTTCAGCACGTATAAACCCGCCAGCCAGTCGGTCGTGGCACCGAAGATACGTCCCTCTTCGCTGGAGGCGAAGCGAAACTCCTGGCTCACGCTGCGGCGCGACCGCTCGCTCAGCGACACGTAGTCGTACGTGACGGGTGCCCAGCTGTCATCGTTGCCCCAGTCCGCGTCGAAATCGAAACGGATGTCCGAATCGGCAGTTGCAGTGATCGACGTCAACGTTGCCCACGGCAGCGCCGACCACTCGACACGCAGCGACCCGCCGAAACTACGTTGCGTATCTCTCCCCGGCTTGTCCGACAGCATGGTGAAGCTGTTGTCGATCGCGAAGGCGTCGTAGCCGTTATCGACATTCGCAAACAGCCCCGCAAGGTCCACGGACAATGTATCTGCCGGGAGCCACCGCAGCCGCCCGCGGAGCGTCGTCTCGTCGCGGCCATTGGTATCGTCGCGGCCGAGGTAGCTGTTATCCCGGAAACCGTTGCTTTCGTGGTGGTGCGCGCTGACGCGGAACAGCAGGGATTCGTCCGCCGCAAGCGGACCACCGAGCGCAATGCCCCCCGCCAGCGTATCGTCACCGCCCGCCGTCAGCTGCACTCGGCCCTCGCGCTCGGGCGACGGCGACGTGCTCTGCACATAGACGAGCCCCGCCAGAGCGTTTGCGCCGTAGCGGGTTCCCTGGGGCCCGCGCAACACCTCGATGCGCTGCACGTCGAAGGTCGTCGCAATCGTGCCGATGCCGCTGAAATCGATATCGTCGACCAGGAACCCGACCGAGGGGTTCGGTGCGCCCTGGTATTGTTCCAGTTCACCGACGCCGCGAATCTGCAGGTAACGTGCTCGATGGCCGTCACCCGACCAGTTCAGGTTCGGCACCACGTTGATCAGTTCCTCGAAGTGCTGCACCGCCAACTGGTCGATCTCGTCGGCATCGAGGGTCGTGACGCTCGCAGGAATCTCGCTCGCCGCGCGCTCGCGGAAGTCGGCGGTGACAATGATCTCCTCGATGGCCTGCGCCTCTGCAATCACGGGCGCCGCAAGCAGGAGACTGGTGAAAAGTGTGCCGAGAATCAGCACCGGGTGTCTGTGGTTCATCATCCTCTCCCTACGCCGGCATTACCCGGTTCAGGTTCTAAGGGTTCCCGTTACGGATCTCAGGTCCGGAGACCACCCCTGTGAAGCGTCTAGTATAGCAGCTGTTGTATCTCGTCCTCGCCGAGACCCCATTCGATCATGATACTGCGCGCCGCGTCGATGGGGTCCGGCGGCGCGGCGCTCGCTTCCGAGGCGGTCCTCGAAAAGCGGGGCGCGGGCGCGGGCTGCCGGATCCCGCCGATATCGACGTAGGCTCCGCGGCCACTGCCGTGCTCGTGCGCGGCGGCCTCGCTGAGCGTCAGCACCGGCGTGGCGCAGGCGTCCACTTTGCTCAGAATCTCGTTCCACTCGTCACGGGTCTTGCCGCGGAATACTGTTGCGAGGATTTCGGCCTGTGCTTGCCAGGTGTCCGTATCGTATTGATCGGCGGGATCGATATCGTCGATGGACAGCGCCTCGAGCAACGTGGCGAAGAACTCCGTTTCCAGGGCACAAACGGCGATGAACCGGTTGTCGCGGGTCGTGTAACAGCGGGCGAACGGCGCGCCGCCGTCGAGCAGGTTGCTTTCCCGGCGCTCCGTCCACAGGCCGCCCGCCATCAGGCCGTAAAACAGGGTCAGCATGGAAGCAGTGCCGTCGACCATGGCGGCGTCCACGACCTGGCCCCTGTTCGAGCGGCCGGCTTCGAGCAGGGCCGCCAGCAGACCGAGGGCAAGGTAGAGCGCCCCGCCGCCAAAATCGCCCACCAGGTTGAGGGGCAGCGGCGGCGGACGGTCTGCGTAGCCGATGCCGTGCAGCGCGCCGGCCATCGCGATGTAGTTGGTGTCGTGTCCCGCCTTGTCGGCCAGCAGGCCGTCCTGCCCCCAGCCCGTCATTCGCCCGTAGACCAGGCGTTCGTTGCGCGCCATGCACTCGTCGGGTCCGAGGCGAAGTCGCTCCATGACGCCGGGGCGAAAGCCTTCGAACAGGGCATCCGCTTTCTCGCACAGGCGCAACACCAGTCCACGACCCTCGTCGGACTTGAGGTCGACATCGATCGTCGGCCTGCTGCGATTCATCAGGTTGAAGCGATCGGGGACGTCGACGCCGGGATCGGCGGCAGTCGGCCGCCGCAGGCGGATGATCTGTGCGCCCATGTCGGCCAGCAGCATGCCGCACAACTGGGTCGGGCCGATGCCCGCAATCTCGACGATCCTGATGCCGTGCAGCGGGCCCATCCGTCGTTGCGGTCCGCCTCGGTCAGCCGTCGCGGCTGCCGGACGGCTGTTCGAGCCGCGCGATCAGGCTCGACGTATCCCAGCGCTTTCCGCCCAGCGCCTGCACCTCGGCGTAATAGCGGTCGATAACTTCGGTGAGCTCGAGCCGTGCGCCGTTTGACTGCGCCTCGTCGAGCGCGATACCGAGGTCCTTGCGCATCCAGTCGACCGCGAAGCCGAAGTCGAACTGTCCGTTCACCATGGTCTGCCAGCGGTTGTCCATTTGCCAGGACTGCGCCGCGCCCTTCGAAATTGCGCTGATCACTTTCTCGACGTCGAGGTCCGCGCGCAGCGCGAAATGCAAGCCCTCGGACAGTCCCTGGAGCAGGCCCGCGATGCAAATCTGGTTGACCATCTTCGCGAGCTGGCCCGACCCGGCCGGCCCGATGAGCGTAATGGCTCTTGCGTAGGATTCCATCGCAGGCCGGGCGCGCTCAAAGACGTCCTCATCGCCTCCGGCCATGATCGTCAACTGGCCGTTCTCGGCACCTGCCTGCCCGCCGGACAAGGGTGCATCGAGAAAACCGACCTGCCGTTCGCCCGCGACCGTGTGCAGTTCCCGGGCGAGCGTGGCGGATGCCGTCGTGTGATCGACGAGTATGGATTCCGGGGACATTGACTGCAGGGCGCCGGATTCACCCAGCGTCACTTCCCTCACGTCGTCGTCGTTGCCGACGCAGCAGAACACGAGATCGGCGCCGCGCGCCGCGTCCGCGGGTGTGTCGGCCCTGGCACCGTCGTTCTGCTCCAGCCACCGCTGCGCCTTGTCCGGACTGCGATTGAAGACGACGACATCGTGACCGCGGGCCGCAAGGTATCCCGCCATCGGGAAACCCATCACGCCAAGACCGATGAACGCCGTCTTCACGCCCCGGCCTTGCGCGGGTCGAGCCCGATCGAACGCGCGATGATTTCACGCATGATCTCGGAACTGCCCGCATAGATACGCGACACCCTAGCGTCCGCGTAGCGATGGCTGATCGCGTATTCGTCCATGTATCCGGCGCCACCGTATAGCTGCACGCATTCGTCAACGACCATCGCTTCGACCTCACTGCAGTGCAGCTTGGCCTTGGCGGCGTCCTCCGCGGTCAGCTTGCCCTCGTTGTGCTGCACTACGCACTGGTCCACGAACGACTGCGCCACATCCAGCTGCGTGCGCATGTCCGCCATCTTGAAGCGCGTGTTCTGGAAGTTGGCGATGGGCTGACCGAAAGCATGCCTGTCGGTGATGTACTCCATGGTCTCCTCGAAAGCGGCCTCCGCGTTTGCGAGGTAGCCGACGGCGCCAATCAGGCGCTCCTCCGCGAGAAAGTGCATGAGGCTGTAAAAACCGCGGTGCAGGTCGCCGAGCAGGTTTTGCTTTGGCACCTTGACGTTGTTGAAGAACAGCTCCGCCGTGTCCTGGCTCTTCAAACCCATCTTGGCAAGGTTGCGGCCGCGCTCGAAACCCTCCATGCCCTCTTCGACGACAAACAGGCTCATGCCATGCCGTTTGTCCGGGTCGGTGCGCGCAACGACGATGACGAGATCTGCGTTGATGCCGTTCGAAATGTAGGTCTTTGAGCCATTCAGCAGGAAATGGTCGCCCTTGTCCTCCGCGCGCGTGCGGATGCCTGCAATGTCGCTGCCGGCGCCGGGCTCGGTGATCGCGACCGCGAGTATGCTCTCGCCGGTCACGCATTTCGGCAGCCAGCGTTGTTTCTGCTCGTCGGTCGCCAGTTCGCCGATATAGGGGCCTACCAGGCGACTGTGCAGCCAAAGAAAGAAGCCGTTGTCGCCGTGACGCGCGTTCTCCTCCATGAGGATCTGCTCGTAGCGGAAATCGGCCACGCCAGCGCCGCCGTATGTTTCATCCGCCCACATGAGCAGGAGCCCCTGCTCGCCGGCTTTCAGAAACGCCTCACGATCAACAATGCCCTGTTCGCGCCAGCGTTCGCGGTGCGGCTGGATCTCGTTGATGAAAAAGCTCCGCACCGAATCGCGGAACATGTCGTGTTCTTCTTCGAAGATCAATCGTTTCATGGCGGGCTGTTCCTTCTATCCCTTGAATTCAGGCTCGCGCTTCTCGAAGAATGCCTTCACGCCTTCGAGGTTGTCGGGGCACCCGACGAGCGACTGCTGCAGGTCGGCCTCCGCGTTGAAGCACGTTTCCCAGTCATGGTCCTGCGCGAGCCGCATCACTTTCTTCGTGGCGGCCAGCGACAGTGGCGCACGTTTCGCCAGGGCCTGCGCCCATTCGCGTGCCGCTTCCTGCAGTTGATCCGCCGGCACCGCTTTGTTGGCGAGGCCGAGTTCCACGCAGCGCCTGGCGTCTATGCGCTCTGATTCGATGCTCAGCTGAAACGCGCGCCGGTAGCCGAGCTGTCGCACGAGCAGCCAGTTGAGGCCGCCGTCCGGAACCAGCGAAATCGTCGTGAACGGTGACAGCAGGAACGCATCATCGGCCATGACGAGCAGGTCGCAGGTCAGCGCCAGCGACAGGCCTATCCCTGCAGCGGACCCGGGCACTGCGGCAATGACGGGCTTGGGCATGGAAGCGACCGCCGCCATGACGGGGCGATACTCGTACTGCAGCTTGCCGTAAACCGTTCGCCCCTCGAGGCCGCCTTTGAGATCCGCCCCCGCGCTGAAACAGCGGCCCTCACCGGTCAGGATGACTGCGCGAACCGCGTCGTCGTGGTGGGCTTTCTCGAGCGCGTCGAGCAGGTCGAAACTCAGCTGCGACGTGAACGAGTTCATCGCATCGGGCCGGTTGAGGGTAATAACGGCGACGCCGTCCGCCTGTTCGTTCCTGACGATATCGCTCATTTCAATGTTCCTGCTGACTTCTACATGTTGCGGCGATACTCGCCGCCGACGTCGTACAGTGCCGAGGAGATCTGCCCGAGCGAACTGCTCTTGACCGTTTCCATGAGTTCGGCAAAAACGTTGCCGCGCTCGCGCGCGACGGCCTGCAGGCTCTCGAGCGCCTTGTCGCGTTCGTCGGCGTGCGTCGACTGGAACGCGCGCACGTTGTGAATCTGGTCGTTCTTCTCGTCCTCACTGGAGCGAATCAGTTCCAGTTCGTGCACCTCGTCTTCCTGTCCCTCCTTGGGCAGGAAGGTATTTACGCCGATAAGAGGCAGGGAGCCATCGTGCTTCCTGCTTTCGTAATAGAGGCTTTCTTCCTGGATCTTGCTCCGCTGATACATCGTGTCCATCGCGCCCAGCACGCCGCCACGTTCGGAAATGCGCTCGAACTCCTGGTAGACCGCTTCTTCGACCAGGTCCGTGAGTTCGTTGATGATGAACGAACCCTGCCAGGGGTTCTCGCAGTAGTTGAGACCGAGCTCCCGCGAGATGATCATCTGGATTGCGACGGCGCGCCGCACGGATTGCTCCGTCGGCGTCGTGATCGCTTCGTCGAATGCGTTCGTGTGCAGGCTGTTGCAGTTGTCGAACAGCGCGTACAGCGCCTGTAGCGTGGTACGGATGTCGTTGAAGCTGATCTCCTGGGCGTGCAGGCTGCGGCCCGAGGTCTGTATGTGGTACTTCAGCATCTGCGAACGGGCGCCCGCACCATAGCGCTCCCGCATCGCGCGCGCCCAGATGCGCCGTGCAACCCGGCCGATCACCGTGTACTCGGGATCCATGCCGTTGGAGAAGAAGAAACTCAGGTTGGGCGCGAACGCGTCGATATCCATGCCCCTGGCGAGGTAGTACTCGACGATCGTGAAGCCGTTCGCGAGCGTAAACGCCAGCTGGCTGATCGGGTTCGCGCCGGCTTCGGCAATGTGGTAACCGCTGATCGACACGCTGTAGTAATTGCGTACGTTGTTCTCGATGAAAAACTGTTGCACGTCCCCCATCATCTTCATCGCGAATTCCGTGGAGAAGATGCAGGTATTCTGTGCCTGGTCCTCCTTGAGGATGTCGGCCTGGACGGTGCCGCGCACGTTCGACATCGTCTCGCTGCGAATCCGGTCGTAGGTTTCGGCATCGACGACCTTGTCGCCGGAGATTCCGAGCAGGCCGAGCCCGAGACCGTCATTGTCAGGCGGCAGCTCGCCCGCGTACCGTGGCCGCTCACGGCCCTCGAACCACGCATCGATCTTACTGCTGGCCTTGTCCCATTCACCGCTTTCACGCAGGTGTTTCTCGACCTGCTGGTCGATGGCCGTATTCATGAAGAAGGCGAGCATGATCGGCGCGGGACCGTTGATGGTCATCGAGACCGACGTCTTCGGCGAGCAAAGGTCGAAACCCGAATAGAGCTTCTTCATATCGTCGACGGTTGCTATCGAAACGCCGGAATTGCCGACCTTGCCGTAGATGTCGGGGCGCTCGTGCGGGTCCTCGCCGTACAATGTGACCGAGTCGAACGCGGTGGACAGACGTGCGGCATCCTGCCCGCGCGACAGGTAGTGGAAGCGCCGGTTGGTGCGTTCCGGCGTGCCCTCGCCCGCGAACATGCGCGTCGGGTCCTCGCCGAGGCGCCGGTACGGATAGACGCCACCCGTATAGGGATAAGCGCCGGGCAGGTTTTCCCGCGACAGGAAATTCAGGAGCTCGCCCCAGTCCCGGTAGCGTGGCGCCGCGATCTTGGGGATCTTCTGGTGACTCAGCGATTCGCGATAATTGTCGCCGGTGATCTCTCGGCCACGAACCTCGTAACTGTAGGTGTCGCTGGTCACGGACTGCCGGCGAGCCGGCCATTCGCGCAACAGCCTGATCGAATCGGGTGTCAGTTCGCCGAGTGTCTCCTGGTAGCGCTGCCGCAGCACGAGCAGCGTCCGGTCGCCGTCCTGCGTCAGCGCGTCCTGCGCGTAGGCCTCCAATTCGGCGGGCAACGCGTCGTCGCCGACCGACTTCAGCGACTCGTAAAGATGCTGCAGGCGGCTCGCTACCTCGGCCTGACTGTCACTCCGCCGGTTGACCTCCCGCCCCTGCTCGGCGATTTCGGCGAGATAGCGAATCCGGCTGCCCGGGATCATTGCGGTCGAACGCGGTTCCCGCACAGAGGTATCGATTCCGGGCGACCAATCGGCCGGGTCGAGGTCGAGTTTGTCCGCGACGCGCCGGCAGAGTTGCACAAACATCCAGCTGATTCCCGGATCGTTGAACTGGCTCGCAATCGTCGGGTACACGGGCACCTCGTCGTCGGCAACATCGAACGCGACGTGATTGCGCTTCCATTGCTTGCGAATGTCGCGCAGGGCATCCTCCGCACCGCGTTTGTCGAACTTGTTCAATATGATGAGATCGGCGAAATCCAGCATGTCGATTTTTTCGAGCTGGCTGGCCGCGCCGTAATCGCTGGTCATGACATAGACCGAGAAATCCACCAGGTCGACGATCTCGCTGTCGCTCTGGCCGATGCCGGCCGTCTCCACGATGATGAGGTCGAAGCCCAGCGA
>CBDUCE010000088.1:0-12036 GCA_965365575.1 uncultured Gammaproteobacteria bacterium | reverse complement strand
AGACGCAGACCGAATTCCGGAACAATAGCCAACAGGTGATCGAAGATGTCGGCCTGTATGCCCTCGTATTCGGTCCACACGGTCGTATTCGTAAAGCAATAGATTTCGAGCGGCAGGCCCTCGGGGCCAGGCGCCAGCTGTCGCACCATCAGCGTCATGCCAGTGTGGATGTCAGCGCGGTTCTTCAGGTAGTTCCAGGCATAGGCCCGGAATGATCCGACGTTGGTCAGGCGGCGCTTGTTGACGGCCTCGTCAACGGCTTCAGCGAGTGATGCGTTGTAGTCGGTCAGCTCCTGTTCCTTGTCAGCAATGTAGTCTTTCAGCAGCGCGAATCGTTTGAAATGCTCGATCTCGTCTGCGCTCTGGAAGCGGATCGAATTGACGTCCAGGTAGATCGCGCGCTTGATGCGCCGCGCGCCGGCTTGCGACATGCCGCGCCAGTTCCTGAACGAATCCGATATGAGGCGATGTGTCGGGATCGTCGTGATCGTCTTATCCCAGTTCTGCACCTTGACGGTGTGCAGCTGCACATCGACGACATCACCGTCGGCTCCGAACTGCGGCATCTCGATCCAGTCGCCCACCCGGATCATGTCTTGCGCGGTCAGCTGTACGCTCGCGACCAGCGACAGGATCGTGTCCTTGAAGACCAGCAACAGGATCGCCGTCATCGCACCGAAACCGCTCAGGAGCAGCAACGGCGAACGATCCAGGATCGTTGACACGATCAGGACCCCGCCGAGTATCCAGGCGACGATCTGCAGCAGCTGCACGAAGCCCTTCAGCGGTCGCGTCTTTGCAACGGGCAGGCTCGAATAGATCGAATTGGCTGCGCTCAGGAGCGCGGTCAGCGCCATCGTCGAGACCAGCACCATGTACCCGGTGGCGACATTGCGCGTGAGCTGCACCAGCGCATCGGTCAAGCCGGGTACGAACTGCACACCGATAAACACGATCAGCCCCGGCAGGATCTGAACCAGCCGGCCGATGACATTGTGCTCGATAAGCGCGTCGTCCCACGTAACGCTCGACTTTTGCGCCACGGTCTGCACCGTCCTGACGATTATTCCTTTGGCAACGAGGTCGGCGATCACGGCCGCAATCAGAAGGGCGAGTGCGCCTGCGACCGGCGGCAACAGGGGGTGAATAGCGTTCAGCTCGTCGACCATGAATCTGCAGCGTGGCAATTTGGTGGCGAAATGATAGCACTCGCCTGCCGACGGTCGCCCCGGGACCCCGCTGCGGCATATAATCAGCGGCTCGATCCTATTTGCAGGCCTATCCAGTGTTTGATACCGCAGAGCTCGGCCAGAGCATATCCAAATCCGACTTCAAGAAGCGCGAGACCGAGCTGCGCGCGAGCCTCCTGAAACTCCAGTACCAGGCGCTCGAAATGGCGCGCTTCCCGATCATCATCGACTTCGCCGGGGTCGACGGCGCCGGCAAAGGCACCACGATGAACATGCTGGACAAGTGGATGGACCCCCGCTGGATACGCGCCATCGGCTATCAGCCGCCGTCGGAGGAGGAGAAGGCAAGACCGCGCTTCTGGCGCTACTGGCGTGACATCCCGCCAAAAGGCCGCATGGGCGTGTACCTGAGCGGACGTTACTCGGCGCCTCTTCTGCAACGCGTCTACGGCGAAATCGATGATGCGACATTCGATGACCGGCTCGCCGAGATCATCCGCTTCGAGAACACCCTCGCGGACGATGGCGCGCTTATCCTGAAGTTCTGGATGCACCTGAGCCGGGAGGCGCAGAAAGAACGCCTCGAGGCGCTCTCGGCGGACCCCATGCTGAGCTACAAGGTGAAGGACAACGACTGGCGCAATCACGAAAACTACGACGATTTCATCGACGCTGCCGAAAAGATCATCACGCGGTCGAATCGCGCGGCCGCGCCGTGGACGATCGTGGAAGGGGTCGACCCGTATTACCGGCACATCCGCGTCGGCGAGACGATCAGGGCGGAACTCGAGCGACACCTCGCGATTCACGAGAACTCGCCGGAGAAACCGGTGCCGACGCGACCTGAGCCGCACGAGTCCGACGGGGAGGAGTCGCTGCAGCCACTGACCATCTTCGACAACCTCGACCTGTCCGTTCGGTTTACGGACGGTAAGTATGCGAAGAAGAAAAAGAAGCTTCAGGCAAAGCTGGGTGAACTCGGCCGCAAGGCGCATGAGCAAGGCCAGTCAACGGTACTCGTTTTCGAAGGGCCGGACGCTGCGGGCAAAGGCGGCGCTATCCGGCGCACGGTCTGGAGCCTCGACGCGCGAACCTATCGCATCTACCAGTTCGCCGCGCCGACCGATATCGAGCGCGCGCATCACTACCTGTGGCGCTTCTGGTCGAAGCTGCCAAAAGCCGGCAACGTCTCCGTGTTCGACCGGAGCTGGTACGGCCGGGTTCTTGTCGAGCGCACCGAAGGTTTTGCCACCGAAGACGAGTGGCGCCGGGCGTTCGGCGAGATAAACGACTTCGAAAGCCAGATCGTCGACCGGGGCATCCTGCTGCTCAAGTTCTGGCTGCACCTTTCCAAGGATGAACAGCTCAAGCGCTTCGAGGAGCGCGCCGAATCGCGGTACAAGCACTGGAAGCTCACGGACGAGGACTGGCGAAACCGGGAGCAGTGGGAACAGTACGAGATTGCGGCTCACGACATGGTGCAGTTTACGAGCACGCGGGCCGCGCCATGGATACTCGTCGAGGGCGATAGCAAACACTATGCACGGCTGAAGATACTGCAGACGATTTGCGACGCGCTCGAGGAGCGTATCAGCTGATCAGCTCAGCGCTGCACGGATTTTATTCACGTCACGATAACGTGACGGGATGTCGTCACGCTCGGCGGCGGCGCGCAGATCGGCCAGTTTGCGCAGCGATTTCAGCAGCACGGGCAGCGGCGGGCCGCTTGCCGTGAGGCCGTCCTTTTCCTGCACGCCGGCATCGACGGCGGGTACCTCGATGAACTTGTGCACAAGCTTCTCGTGGTGCTGTGTTGCCGTCGCTCCGTGGGCATTGCACACCTCCAGGAACATCGCCGCGTTCTTGCGGAACCAGGGCGTCCCGCTGCTGGTCGCCAGACTCTCGAGAAAACTGTCCAGGAGGCTCTTGCGCCGCATGCAGTCGCGCAGCACGAGCTGATCCTCGGGGCGCATGAACAGGAACTTGTCGACCAGTAGCTGCGAATAATACGGGTCGTCCGCACGGCAGAGCCCGAGCAACAGATCGATCACGTTGATGCCGGCGAAGTCTCCGGCATTCGCACCCCGGTACTCGTGAAGGCCGACCTTGTGCGGCTTGTAGTAGGGCCGCACGCAATAGAAGAAGCGGTCGGTATCGAGCCTGTCGAACAGTTCGTCGTTGAAGCGGCTCACATCCCTGAGCGCGTCGCGCGCCGCCACGAGAAGATCGTACGTCACCGAGTGCGACACGCCGAGCGGCAGCGTGTGCAGCAGGCTTTCCGCCGCGCGGATATAGGCGAACACGGCGCGCGTATTGTAGTTGATGAATATGCGCTCGTCGTCGAGAGCCGTGAAGCTCTTGTAAACGCCGTCTTCGGCCAGGTTGTGCGTTTCCAGGTGGGCCGACGAGAATCGCGGGATCATCCCGAGCGTCGCACCGAGCTGCATTGCCAGCGCCGAGGCTTCCACGAGTGGCGACTTGCGCTCGTTTGCGGGATTCGTCAGCTCGTGCCGGCGGCAGGCCGCCATGTAGAAACCCACATTGCCCAGCAGGTCGAAACCGCTGTCGAACCCTTCGTCCGTGTTGCCCTCATCGAGCAGCGCCCGGATATGGCTTCGCCCCTCTTCGAGCAGGCGCGTCTTGATGTCGCCACCCACCCCCTTGACGTCGTTGCGGTCTTCGCGGGCGAAATACAGCTCCTCGAGCGCCGTATTCATCTGCCTGAAGTCGTTGCGAATCCAGCTATCGAAGGCTTCGGTGTTGCTTGTCATCGTTCGCGATCCATGGGTAAGAGCCAGCCGCAGTGGTATGCGGCATTCTAACAATGGCAGTACGAGCGGCATTGCTTTATTTTGGCAGCCATCATGCATCGCGAATCGTTTGCGCTCGGAGAAGGTATCTATCTTCTCAACCATTCCGTGGGCCGCCCGCCTCGCTCGGCGGAATCCGCCGCGAAGGCCGGGTTCTTCGAGCCGTGGCAGGCCGGTGCCGTCGAACCGTGGGAGGCGTGGTTTACCGAGGTCGACCGGTTCCGCGCGGCCGTCGGCGCCTTGCTGGGGAGTGCCGCGGACAACGTCTGTCCGCAAGCCAACCTGTCGAGCGCACTGACCAAGATCGTGCATGCCCTGCCCCGGCGCATCGGGCGCGACACGATCGTTTACACCGAGGCCGATTTTCCGTCGATGGGGTTCGTGCTGGCGATGGCCGGCAGAGCGGGATTCCGGCTACGCTGCATTCCCGACACGGCCGACTTCGGCGCACTGGAGTGCTGGGAGTCCACGCTCGGCGACGACTGTTGCCTCGCGCTGGTCACGCACGTGCATTCCAACACGAGCCGGCAGGTGCCGGTTGCCGACATCTGCGAGCTCGCCCGGGACCGCGAGGTCATGACCGTCGTGGACATCGCCCAGTCCGCCGGCATCGTCCCGGTCGACGTTGGCACCTGGGATGCCGACTTCGTCGTAGGTTCCTGCGTCAAGTTCCTGTGCGGCGGACCGGGTGCCGGCTTCCTGTGGGTGAACGATCGCGTGCTGCACGAATGCCGGCCAAGGGATGTCGGCTGGTTCTCGCATGCCGACCCGTTCGAATTCGACATCCACGAGTTCCGCTACGCGGAGAGCGCGCTGCGCTTCTGGGGCGGCACGCCCGCCGTGCTGCCGTACACGGTCGCCGCAAACAGCCTCGAGACGATGATGGCCATCGGTATCGAGCGCATCCGGGCGCACAGTCTCGAACTCACGCAGACCATCGTCGACAACGTACCGGGAAAATGCCTGTTCACGCCGGCCCGCCCGGCCAGCCGTGGCGGTACCGTGGTACTGGACTTCGGCGACCAGCAGTCGGCGGCTGCCCGCGCCCTGGCCGATGCCGGCGTGCATTTCGACGTGCGGCGGACGGGCATGCGGCTCTCCCCGCATGTCTATACCTCGAGAGAGGACATCGAGACCGTGATTTCCTGCCTCGCGCCATTTGCCCGCGCAGCCGTATAATGGGCGTCCACTCGCAGGAGCAATCATGAGCACCGCAGCAAAGGCAGACAGCCCGATCAGTAAATCGAACCCCGCGGCGTCGTGGGCAGCATTCAACTGGGAGGACCCCTTCCGGCTCGAGCAGCAACTCACCGACGACGAACGCCTGGTCATGGATACCGCGCGGCAGTATGCGCAGGAGCAGCTGGCTCCACGCGTGCAGAAAGCCTACCGCGACGAAAAGTCCGATCCCGCGATTTTTCGGGAGATGGGCGAGTTGGGTCTGCTCGGACCGACGATCGAGGGCTACGGTTGTTCCGGGCTGGGTTATGTCAGCTACGGCCTGATTGCGCGGGAAGTCGAGCGGGTCGATTCCGGCTACCGCTCGATGATGAGCGTGCAGTCCAGCCTCGTGATGTACCCGATCCATGCCTATGGCAGCGAGGCGCAGCGAGAAAAGTACCTGCCGCAACTCGCGACCGGGGAACTAATCGGCTGCTTCGGCCTGACGGAACCCGACTACGGGTCCGATCCGGGCGGCATGAAGTCGCGTGCCCGCAAGGTCGACGGCGGCTTCGAGCTGACCGGAACCAAGATGTGGATCTCGAACTCGCCGATCGCGGACGTCTTCATCGTCTGGGCGAAGAACGACGAGGGCCGCGTAAGAGGTTTCATACTCGACAAGGGCATGGAGGGACTGAGTGCGCCGAAGATCGAGGGCAAGCTGTCGCTGCGTACATCCATCACGGGCGAGATCGTCATGGACGGCGTATTCGTGCCGGAGGAAAACCTGCTGCCCGGCACCGAAGGCCTCAAGGGGCCGATGGGCTGCCTGAACAATGCGCGCTACGGCATCGCGTGGGGTGCGCTCGGTGCAGCCGAGGCCTGCTGGCATGCGGCGCGGGAATACGTGCTTGACCGCAAGCAGTTCGGCCGGCCGCTGGCTGCAAATCAGCTCATTCAGAAAAAACTCGCCGACATGCAGACCGAAATCGGGCTCGGCCTGCAGGGTTGCCTGCAGGCGGGCCGCCTGAAAGACGACAACCAGCTGGCGCCGGAGTTGATCTCGTTGCTGAAACGCAATTCCTGCGGCAAGGCGCTGGACATCGCACGGGCCGCTCGTGACATGCACGGCGGCAACGGCATCTCGGACGAGTACATCGTGTTCCGTCATATGGCGAATCTCGAGACCGTGAACACGTACGAAGGGACGCACGATATACACGCGCTGATCCTCGGCCGGGCACAGACGGGGATACAGGCTTTCTCCTCCTGACCGCTGCACCTGGGCCTCGATGTCCCAGGTTTGTCGTAGGCATGCGGTCGTGCTGTGCCGTCCACTCGGGACGTGGGGCGCGGCAATAGGCGCGAACGAGCGCTGCCAGCGGGTACGACAAACCCGCCGGCAAACAGGACGACAGCCTGTGGTGCGATAGAGCCCTACAGCGTTTGAGAATGTATGTGGCTGATCTTGTCGGTCATGGGCAGACGGAAGAATCGCCTGAGTTCGGACAGTACTGCGCCACCGTCCTCAACGAGGCGGCTCCGCAAAGCATGGCAAAACCGGGCCGCATAGTCGTTGGCCGCGCGATAACGCGCGAGCTGTTCGCCATCGAGCTCGGCATGAAAACTCACCTTGCCGAACAGCCAGCCGTGAAGATGGTCGAGCATCTCGGTCCTGCCCTGGCTGAGCGCGAGCAGCGTCGTGCCGACGAACTTGTCGATTTCGGCCTGCAGCTCCAGTTCGAGCAATGACACGCTGCGGTCCCGGGACGCCTTCCAGACCACGCAGTTGAAGTGGCTCAGACCTTCGAGGACTTTCCAGAGATCGTCCAGCTGATTGGCGCGCAGCCGGCTCAGCGGATCGGCGGATTCGAGTCGCTCCAGCAGTTCGCCGTCGAGGAACAGCGACAACGCGAGTCCCTCGTCGTCTTCCGCCAGGAGCAGCGTCTCGCTGGTGTCCGCCAGGATCGAACCGGCCCCGATATATTGCGCGAGCCGGGGGTCGGTAATAAGGAAATCCCGGACATCGTGCACGCCGCCCACCTGGTAAATATCGCTCAGGTGCTGCTGCAGCCGATCGATCATCAGTGCCGGTCTTTGAGTTTCGCGTCGGCAATCGGCACGACACCGTTATCGTGCAGGAGTTTTCTGGCACGACGGCTGCCGGTCTTCAACCAGACTTCGTAAGTGCGCAGCAGATCGCGATCCGATTCGCCTCTCGCCTCGTCACGCACTTCGTTGAGAACGTCCACGAGCACCTGGAACTTGACGGCCAGCTCGCGGTAGATGGCCGCAAAGGCGTTGCCGCGAAAAGTGCCGCGCACTTCTTCCGAGAGGGAGCCGTAGGCGGTCCCGCCCATGCGTATGTAGTAATCGACATCGACGGGCTTGTTCGCAAGGCTGTCGGCAAAGAATCCGCTGATGAAAAGCGCGACGTCGCCGATCCGCTGCAACGCATAGTTCCTCGCCGCGGCCGTTTGTGCTTCCGCGGCGTCCGCCATCATGAGCGCCAGGGGCCGCAGGCCGTAACTTTCCCCGTGCTCCTCGTAGAGTTCCTCGGAGCGGGAAAAAAGCGTGAGAAGATTGACCACGTAATGCGCGGCATGAGGGTCCACGTCGACGCCCTGTCGTGATATGACACCGTCGATCGATGTGCGAAAGTAGTCCGCCAGGTTCTGAACCTGCACTACTCTGTCATTGTGGCTTTGACCATACATAAGAACCGGCCTCAGCTATCGTCGATTCAGATATAGCGCAACAGCGCCGCCGCGCTTGTGACGCGGTTCACGATACTTGCATTATGTCGTTACCTGCTTCCTTGTTTCGCCCACTCGGCAAGCGTAATTCCGTTATCGACCAGTTTCTCCAGCAATGGCGCCGGTGTCCAGTTTTCGGACCCGAAACGCTGCTCGAACTCGCGAAGACGCTCGCGCACGTTCGCCAGTCCCACCGCGTCGGCGTAGTGCATGGGCCCGCCGCGCCAGGCCGGGAAACCGTAGCCGTAGACGTAAACAACGTCGATGTCGCCGGGCCGCTGCGCGATTCCCTCGTCGAGAATGTTCAGGCCCTCGTTGACGAGGGCGAAAGTCAGCCGGTCGACGATCTCGTCCGCATCGATCTCGCGGCGCTCGACGCCGAGCGTCGCGGCCTCGCGCTCGATCAGCGCCTCCACCTCGGGATCGCTCGAACGCGCCCGGGTCTCGGGATCGTAACGGTAGAAGCCGGCGCCGGTCTTCTGGCCGAGACGGTTCATCTCGACGAGCGCATCCGCGACGCGAAACGCGCGCGGGTCGCCGCGCTCGGCCTCCGGCAGACCCTGCCGGGCCTTGTAGCCGACATCGAGGCCGGCCAGGTCGAAAACGGCGAGTGGCCCCATGGCCATCCCCCACTCTTCCATCGCCGTATCCACCTGCTCCGGGGTCGCACCCTCGATGACACAGAGCTGTGCCTCGCGCGCATAGTGGCCGAGCATGCGGTTGCCGATGAAGCCGTAGCAGACGCCGGACACGACGGGTGTCTTGCGAATTTGCTTTGCGATCGCCATGCAGGTGGCCAGGACGTCATCGGCGGTCTTGTCCGCACGCACGACTTCGAGCAGCTTCATGATGTGCGCGGGGCTGAAGAAGTGCAGCCCGATCACGTCCTGCGGGCGCAGTGTCGCCGCTGCGATGCGATCGACGTCCTGGTAGGACGTGTTGGTGGCAAGAATCGCGCCCTGCCTGCACACGGCGTCGAGCTTCGCGAATATCTGCTGCTTCAGTTCGAGATTTTCGAATACCGCCTCGACGACGAGATCGGCATCCGCCAGGGAATCGTAATCCGTGGTTCCGGTAATGCGGTTGCGGCACTCCAGCGCCTTATCCTCCGTCAACTTGCCGCGCTTCACCCCGCCCTGGTAGTTACGGTCGATAATGTCGAGGCCCCTGACGAGCGCCTCGCCATCGACTTCGAGCAGCACGACCTGCATGCCGGCGTTCGCGAAGTTCATTGCGATGCCACTGCCCATGGTGCCGGCGCCGATGACGGCGACCTTGTTCACTTCACGAAGCGGTGTGTCCCTGGACAGTCCGTGTACCTTCGCCGCTTCACGTTCCGCGAAGAACATGTGCCGCAGCGCGGCCGACTGCGGGCTTTGCATGCATTCCATGAATTTTTCACGCTCGATCCGGAGGCCCTCGGCGAAAGGAAGCGTGAGCGACGCTTCGACACAGTCGACGATGCTCTGCGGTGCGATCTGTCCGCGTGTGCGCCGCGCGAGCGTGCTGCGATACTCGGCGAGCGTGCCCTCGGGCAGGCTCTCGACCGGCAGTTCGCTGGTCACGCGGCGCGCCGCCCCTTGCTCCGCGAGCTGCCGGCACCAGGCCAGTGCCGCATCCGCCAGTTCGCCGTCGACGACGTGGTCGACCAGGCCGAGGCTCGCGGCCTGGCCTGCGCTAACGGGGTTGCCACTGGTCATCAGGTCGAGCGCTGCGCGGGCGCCGATCAGCCGCGGCAGGCGCTGCGTGCCTCCGGCACCGGGAAGCAGCCCGAGCTTCACCTCCGGGAGCCCTGCTTTCGCGCCCGGCGCCGCACAGCGGTAGTGGCACGACAGGGCGACCTCGAGCCCGCCGCCCAGCGCCGTGCCGTGGAGCGCCGCCACGACGATTTTCGACGAAGCCTCGATGGTATTGCAGAGGTCGGGCAGGTGCGGCTCACGCGGCGGCTTGCCGAATTCGGTGATATCCGCACCGGCGATAAACGTGCGGCCCCGGCAGACGATCAACACGGCCTTCGAAGTGTCCTGCTGAGCCACCCGGATCGCGTCCTGGAGACCCTGCCGAACGGCGTGTGACAGGGCGTTGACCGGGGGGTTGTCGACGGTGATTACGCCGATATCATCGACGAGCTCGTAACTGACGGGCGAAGCCATTCTGGTCCTTTATGGTGGTGGTTGAGAGGTGCGGTAGCGGCGGCCTGCAATTGGCAAGCGCCGTCACACGCGGTATGTTAACCGGGTTCGCGACAAGGATGAGAGTTCTCACGGTATACGTATGCGCCGACACTTAACAGAACAGGCAGAAAAATATCTCAAGTCCCTGAATAATAAGGATAATATTTCCGAGCAATTAAAAGGTCGGCTTGCGGATTTGCTGGCGCGTGGCGAGGCCAACGCCGATTACGCCTGCCGCGCCATGAAATTATCGAGGCGCACGCTGCAGCGCCGCCTCAAGGCCGAGAAGACGAGTTTTCAGAAGGTCCTGAAAGAGGTCCGCGCGGAGCTCGCCGTGCGCTACCTGAGCGACCGGCGGCTGAAAGCGCTCGAAGTGGCAATGCTGCTCGGCTATAACAACATCAGCTCGTTCACCACCGCGTTCAAGTCCTGGTACAACATGCCGCCCGCCGAATACCGGCAGAAATTCCTCGCCTTCTGACCCTCCCGGCGTCCCCTGCCGCCACGCCCGCCAGCCCGAATTACGATATCATTCGCGGCTGCTCGAGTGAGGAGTCATCATGCGCGAAATGCTGAAATTCTACATCGACGGCAAGTGGGTCGATCCGGTTACGCCGAATCCCGTCGACGTCATCAATCCGGCAACCGAGGAACCTTGCGGTCGTATCAGCCTCGGCTCGGCCGCCGACGTAGACCTTGCAGTGGCCGCCGCAAAACGGGCCGAGGCCGGTTACGCGGCCACGACCCGTGAACAGCGCGTTGAACTGCTGGAGAACGTGCTCGCAGAATTCCTGAAGCGCTACGACGATATCGCCGAAGCCATCATGGACGAGATGGGCGCCCCGTGGGGTCTTGCGAAGGGCGCGCAGGCCGGCAGCGGCCCGCAGCACATCAAGGCGACGATCCGCGCGCTGAAGAACTTCGAGTTCGAAGAGAGAAATCGCACCACGCTGATCGCCAGGGAGCCGATCGGCGTCTGCGCCCTGATCACCCCCTGGAACTGGCCCGTCAACCAGGTCGCCTGCAAGGTGGCACCGGCGCTCGCGGCCGGCTGCACAATGGTACTCAAGCCAAGCGAGATCGCCCCGTTCGACGCCATGATATTCGCCGAGGTTCTGGATGCCGCGGGCGTGCCCGCAGGCGTGTTCAACCTCGTCAATGGCGACGGCCCGGGCGTCGGATCCGCGCTCGCGCAGCACGCCGACGTTGCAATGGTGTCGTTTACGGGTTCCACGCGGGCCGGCGTTGCGGTCGCGCAGAACGCGGCGGCGACGGTAAAGCGCGTCGCGCAGGAACTCGGCGGCAAGTCAGCAAACATCCTGCTGGACGACGCAGACTTCGAAAAAGCGGTTCGTGAGGGCGCGGAGGAATGCTTCGACAACACAGGGCAATCCTGTAACGCGCCGACGCGCATGCTGGTGCCGCGCGACCGCATGGACGAAGCGGCTGCGATTGCTGCCGGCGTCGCGAGCGCGATACGCGTTGGAGATCCGCGCGGCGAAGGCATCGAGGTCGGCCCGCTGGTCTCGGCGCAACAGTGGCAGAAGGTCCAGGACCTCATCCAGAAAGGTATCGATGAAGGGGCCACCCTGGCCGCCGGCGGCACGGGCCGACCGGACGGCCTGGCAAAGGGCTACTACGCAAAGCCGACGGTATTTGCCAACGTGTCCAACGACATGACGATCGCCCGTGAAGAAGTCTTCGGCCCTGTGTTGTCGATCATCCCGTACGAAGACGAGGACGAGGCCGTCGAGATAGCGAACGACACGCCGTACGGGCTGTCGGGCTACGTATCATCCGGCAGCCTCGATCGCGCACGCCGGGTCGCGGCGCGCCTGCGTACGGGCATGGTGCACATCAACGGCGCCTCGCTCGATGCGATGGCTCCTTTCGGCGGCTACAAACAGTCGGGCAACGGGCGTGAGTGGGGGCCCGAGGGCATCGA
>CBDUCE010000087.1:0-12038 GCA_965365575.1 uncultured Gammaproteobacteria bacterium | reverse complement strand
GCCCTGCGTAGGTGGAATCCCCGATTACCGCCCGGACGGGCCGCAAGCATGATATCTCCAGCAATAAAGAGGTTAATTGACAATGCGCATCAAACTCGCACGTATCCTCGACGAACTGCGCGAGGATCATCGAAACCTCGCCCGGCTGCTGGACCTGCTCGAGAATGAATGCAGGGACGTTCCGGACGACGGGCAGCCGGACATGGAACTCCTGCTGGATATCATGCACTACATGACGATCTACCCGGACGCCATCCACCATCCGCGTGAGGACCTCGTGTATGCCGCAATGCGTGAGCACGGCACCGACATGGCAGAGAACCTCGAGAACATACCGCGAGACCACCGCGAGATCGCGGAACTCGGCGCGACGCTGCGCAGGGACATCGAAGCCATCATTTCGGGAGCAGCCGTCACCCGTCAGCACCTGCTCGAGGACCTCGTGAACTACGTCGGGCACCTGCGGCGCCACATGGAATGGGAAGAGGCCGACCTGTTCCCGCTCGCGGACGCCCTCGCCAGTGACAACGACACGGCGACCATCGACGTCAGCATGCACCTGGACGAGGACCCCGTCTTCGGCGCCACGACCGCCAGTTCCTTCTCGAATCTTCTTGCGAGCCTGCAGCGGGCCCGGTAGCTGCGCGAGTCAGAAGTACCAGGCAATCTGGGCGAAAATGCCCGGGCCCGTGGACAGGTACCGGTCGTCGCCGCTTCCGATACCGCCGAATTCACTGCCCTGCGGACCGATCGGCAGGTTCAGGCTGCCGAGGAACGTGACTTCGTCGGACAGGCTCCGCGACGTCACGACCTGTAACAGCGCGCTGGGATCGCCGACGTTTGCGAGTAACGTCGGGGTGAGCGTCCACAGCGGGGTCATCTCGATCAGGACGCTGCCGGCGAGGTAGTGCCGCCCCAGAGTGAACGTCTCGCCGCGCGCAACGCGCGCGAGAAGATCGGGGTTGCCGGCCAGGCTTGCCGGATCGTACCGGCCATCGTGCTGGCCGAAGCCGTTGAAGTGATATTCGAGTGCCCCGCTCATGTTCCTGCCGCGCCACGTCCAGGAGTAGCTCCAGTTGGCAACCACCTGTATGAAAGTGTCGGTGTCCGTATCGGTCACCACCAGGTCGCCGCGCAGGACCGCGCCGCCCGGGCTGTACGTGCCGCCCAGTCCCAGCACGACGTCGTCGTAGTGCTGTGCGACCAGCAGATCGTATTCCGAGCCGCCGGCGATGCCGTGATACTTGGCCGCGACGGTGGCCTGCTCCTGCTCCACCTCGCCGTCAATGGGATTGCGGCGTACGACCACGGCGAACTGCAGGTCATTGCCGCTGTCCTGCAGGTATTGAAGGTACAGCATGTCATCGCCGGCCTTGTATTCGGTATCGATGGCCGCCGGGTCGAACGGGTTGACGAGGTCCATCGGCGCATAGAACAAACCGTTGCCCCACGAGATGGCCTGGCGCCCCGCACGTATGACGGTTTTCTCACTCGCGTGGCCCACCCAGAGACGATCGAGGCGATGCAGCACGGCCGCCTTGTCCCGGTCGTGCATGACGGTGGTGAAGTCGAACAGGCGCCGCGCGTCGTCCGGCAGGCGCGGCGAAAGCAATTCGACGGCCGGCGGCAGGTCGCGCGTGTACTCGACCCGGTCGCCGTACAGCCCGATGAGCTGGTAATCCGCGTTGAAGGTCCAGCGCCCGGGCGTCGCCCGGACATTGAGACGCAGGTCGCCCTCGAGATCCAGTGACTCGTTGCCGGTCAGTTGCCGGAACACGCTGTCAGAGGGAAATGTCGTGCCGATGAAGCGCAGCTTCGTATGCCCGCCGACCTCCCAGGGAGGTTCGTCGGCGACGGCGGCCGTACCGAGGAACAACAGCAGCCAGAGCTCAGGCCGCATTCTGATCGATTTGCTCCACGATGCGGCCGTCCAGCATGCGAACCAGGCGCTTCGCATACGCCATGACCCGTTCGTCATGCGTCGCGATAATAAAGGTCGTGCCGTGTTGCTCATTGAGATGCTTGAACAGGTCGATCAGGCCGTCGGCGGTTTTCGAGTCGAGGTTCGCCGTCGGTTCGTCCGCCAGCACGAGTGCCGGGTTGGAAACTATCGCGCGAGCGACCGCGACGCGCTGCTGTTGCCCGCCCGACATTTCGGAGGGCAGGCGGTCCTCGAGGCCCCGCAGGCCGACTTCTTCGAGGATTTCCAGCGATTTGCCACGGCGCTCCGCGGCCGGCACGCCCTGCACCTGCATGACGAACTCGACGTTTTCCCTTGCAGAGAGCACGGGTATCAGGTTGAACGCCTGGAACACGAAGCCGATGCGATGCAGCCGCAACTCGGCGAGATCGCCCTTGCTCAGATTGTCGATCCGATCACCGGCGATATAGACCTCGCCGCTGTCCGGCCTGTCGAGGCCGCCGATCGCATTGAGCAGCGTGGTCTTGCCACCCCCGGAAGGTGACGACAGGCACACGAACCCGCCCTCCTCGACCTCGATGCTCAGGTGGTCCAGTGCCTTGATGTCCTGGTCGCCCTGGCGGTAGGTCTTGCACAAATCCACGCAACGGACTGCTGTCATCAGTTCACCTTCGTAATTGCTTCGATCGGCTGGAAGCGGGATGCGCGCCACGCCGGCGACAGGCTCGCGAAAAAGCCGAGGATCAGCACGACGGTGTTCGCGAGTATCACGTCCTCCAGCCGCAGCTGCGGATACAACACGCTCGCCGCACCCATCATCGCCATGCCCTCGGCAACGACGGAAATATCGATGCCGCCCTCGAGCGGTTTGATCGTCGCCCACGCCAGTACATTACCGATGGCGAGGCCGATGACGAGGAGCATCATCGACTCGATCACGATCTGGCCGAGTATGCTCGAGGGTTTCATTCCCAGCGCCAGCATCAGGCCGATTTCTCGTACGCGCTCGAACACCGCCATCACCAGCGTATTGACCAATCCAAACGACAACGCGAGAAAGATGACGATCACCCAGACGAGGACGAACCCGTCCATGACACGCAGCATCGTGCCGAGATAGGTATCGAGTTCGGTCCAGCGGGTTACCGCGACGCCGTCGTCCACGAGCGCTTGCACTTTCTCGTAGACGGGTTCGACATTGCGGTAGTCGTCGCCGAGCACCACGATCGCGGTCACCCGGTCGCCCACGCCGAGCAATTCCTGCACCGTTTCCTTGCCGGCAAAAACGTACTGCTCCTCGTAGGCCTCGACATCCGCGCTGAACAGCCCCACGACGCGGAAGCCGCGGTCCGCGATGTCATTGTCCGGGTCCTGGCTCATGAGCACGACCCGCTTACCCAGTTCCGTCTCGAGCGTCTCTGCAAGCTTGTGGCCGATTACCAGCCCGTCGTCACCGGGGCCGTCGAGGAATCGCCCATCCACGGCGCCGTAATCGACGAACGACATGGCCTCCTCGCGCTGCGGGTCGATGCCGAGCAGCGTAACGCCCCGCGACTCGCGTTCGCTCGACACGACCGCCGGCACCTTGATGCGGGTCGCCCACGCCCGGAAACCGGCGGACGCGAAGACCGGTTCGATTTCGGCGTCGGGCATCGGCAGCAGGTTCGTGATAGTGGGGTCGTCGAGATAGTCCGGGTTATGCACCTGCACATGGCCCGGCAGCACACTGATGCTGTCCTCGATCATGTCGTTGACCATGCCCATCGTGAGGGCGGTCATGAAGATCATCGCCCAGACGCCGACGACGACCGCGCCGAGCATGATCAGGGTGCGGCGATGGTTGCGCCACAGGTTGCGCCAGGCGAGCAGGACCAGTATGCGCAGCTTGTTCATCATGCCGACCGCATCGCCTCGACCGGCTGCAGGCGCCGCAGTCGCAACGCCGGGTACACCGACGCGAGCAGTGAAAACAGGAAGACGACCGCCGGTCCCGACAGCAGCGACACGATTGTCACATTGGGGTGCAGCCGGCTCGGCAGGTTGAATTTGGCACCCATTTCGTCCATCCCGGGCATGGTGAAACCGTGCACCCCGAGCCACGCGGTCACTGCGCCGCCGATCAGTGCACCGAGGAGCAGCCCGATCAGGCCCATCAGCGCGGTCTCAAGCATCACGAGGCGCCCCAGGCGACCCGGCTTGAGCCCGAGCGCGAGCACGATCCCGAACTCGTGGGTACGCTCCAGGACCGACATCAGCTGGGTGTTGAGCACGCTGAAGGCGACCAGGATCACGAGTACGGCGTACATGAACACGGCGCTGCTGATGTCCGCCTGTATCGCCTGTTTCAGGCCGGGGAGCAGTGCGTCCCAGTCCTGGACGACCAGGTCCTCGTCCCCGGGCAAGAGCCCGGCAACCTGCCGCTCCAGTTCGGCAACCTGCCCCAGCCGGGGCGCATTGACGACGACCTGGTGACCCGATCCGTTCATGTAGAAGACGTCCTGGAACAGGCCGAGCGGCATCTCTGCAATCGTGCGGTCGAGTTCCGCCACGCCACTGTCGAATATTCCGGCGACTTCGGCCACGACCGCAGCAAACGAGCCGTCCCTGCCGCTGCCGAGCAGCGTCACCTCGTCGCCCACGCCGACCTTGAGGTTTCGTGCAAGCACCGTGCCGATGACGATTTCCGCCGCGTCGTTGCGCGCGAGGTAACGGCCCTCGCGAATGAGCCCTGGAATGTTCGAGACGCGCGGCTCGAATTGCGGCTCGACGCCGAACACGGCGATGCCGTAACTGCGGTCTTCGCTGGATGCGAGCGCAAAAGCGGTCGCACGCGCCGCGACCGCGTCGCTGCTCAACTCCGCCCGTAGTTCGCTCGCCAGCGCCACGATGTCCGGAACCGTCTGCCGCATCTTCTTGTCGTCGATGTAGCCGCGCGCCTGGACCTGCATGTGCCCGGTAAACGCCTGCAGGGAATTCTCGATCATCAGCCGGTACATGCCGAACTGCAGCGAGATCATGAACACCAGCAACACGTTGGAGAACACCATGGCGCCCGTCGTCAGCCACGTGCGGCGCGGCTGACGCCACAGGTTCCGCCAGGCCAGGCGCAGGACGAGGTTCACGGGCTGTCAGTCTCTGGGATTGCGCAGATTGGAAAGCGTAAACACACTGTCGCGAATGTCTATCTCGTATTCTACGGAGATGACTTCGATTTCCGTCCATTCCTCGGGTTCGTCCGCCTTGACCATGCGCTGCCGGCTGGCGATCGTGCGGCCGCCCATTTCCTCGATTTCCAGCGTCTTGAGCGCTTTTACCAGTTCGCCATCCTGATCGAAAAAGCGATGCTCGAGGATGACGTGATCGCTGCGGATCCGGAGCTCCTCGCGCCCCCAAACGACGGCCGCCTGCTCGTGGGGGATCGAGCGTATTTCGTAGACGGTAATGCCGTCCACTTCCTCGGACCCGAGCAGCGTGTGGTCGTACTGGTCGATGATGTCGTCCGCCCGCGCGACGTCCTTGTTCGAGAAATCCGACCCCATCCAGCTCTGGCTCATCATCGACGACGGGATCTTGATGACGCGGTTCACTTTCGGCGAGAACGTCCACATGTCGTTGTCGTCGGTCAGCGTGCCGTTGCCGCGATCCTTCTTCGGCTCGATGACGCGCACGAGCGATCTGTCGTCGCCCTTGGTCCACGCCTGTATGGTCATCGAACGCTCCCAGTCGGGCCGGTGGATCAGCATCGACATCTCGCTGTACGAGGACAGGCCGCGCCAGTGATCGACGGCGGCGCGGACGATTGTCTTCGCGTCAGGAGTCGTATCCGCTGCGCCGGGCGAAATGGCCGTTACAAGCAATACCGCGATGATCGGTGACAGACGCATGCGACCTCCCTGTTTACCCCATTAGTGTGGGTATCGACACTATACCTACGCTGAACGACCGCGGGCCAGTCTGACCGCCGCAGCCCGAGCCCCTATAATGCGTGGACCTGCCTGCCATGACAGTTACGATGACGGAAAAAGAAATCTTTCCGACCGAGCAGCTCGTTGGACGTGGTGACGAGGTCGGTGTTCTCCGGAACGCCCTGTCGACGACGATCGCAGGGCGCGGCTCCGTACTGCTATTCACGGGGGAACCAGGTATCGGTAAGAGCACGCTCGCGCGTGCTGCAGCGACCCTGGCGCGCGCCAGCGGCGTTTCTGTGCATTGGGGGTTTTCGTGGGAGGCTGGTGGCGCGCCCGCATACTGGCCGTGGACGCAGCTTCTGAGATCGCTTGTGGCCGAGCGAGGCATTACGGCGAGGCACACGAGCGGGCTCGCGCAAATCCTGCCCGAAGTTTCCTCGCACGCTGCCGACGATTCGGCCCTGCAACCCGAGCAGGCACGGTTCAGACTTCTCGAATCCGTGCGGCATTTGCTGGTCACGATCACCGCGGATTCGCCCGTGATGATAGTGCTCGAAGACCTGCATGCCGCAGACAGTGACTCATTGAACTTGCTGCACTACATCGCGCGTCATGCCGCATCGATGCCCCTGCTGATTGTCGGCACATACCGCGAAATCGAAGCGCGCGCATCGAAGCAAACAGAGGCGCTCTGGCGTACGGCACGCGATGCCACGGCCCTGCAACTGCAGCGTCTCCGGGAGCCCGATATCAGGCTATATCTGCAGCAACAGGGCGGCGAGGTTCCCGACGACGAAGCGGTAAAGCGACTGCTGCAGACGACGACGGGTAACCCGTTGTTCCTGACCGAGCTCGTCGGGCTTCTGTCCCGGGGCGGGCCTGATGCTATCGCCAGTGCGCCGTTGCCGGACAACGTGCAACAGGTAATCAGGCAACAAATTGCGCTACTGCCCGGAGCTACCGTCGAGCCCCTGTCCGCTGCTTCGGTGTTCGGGCGCGAATTTTCCATTGCGAACCTCTCGGGCATCACGGGCAAGCCCGAGAGCGACATGCTGGAGCGGCTGCAACCGGCGCTCGATGCTGAATTTATCCGGCGACTTCCCGGCGGTGGTTACCGCTTCGGCCACGTATTGTGCCGGGACGTGTTGTACCAGGATCTCGGCGCGACACGACGTGCGCAGCTACACCTGCAATGCGCAGAGCAGTTGCGGTCGCTGATCGATGCCGGTGATTCGGATAGCTGGTCATCGCTCGCGATCCACCTAGGTTCTGCCGGCCCGGAACACCGGCTGGCAGCCATAGGGGCGCTGCGCAATGCGGCGGCACGGGCGCGGGACAGGCTTGCTTTCGATGAAGCTGCCGCACTCCTGCAACGCGCGTTGGTGACCTTCGGAGAAGGTCCGAAATACGACCCGCTCGAACGCTGCCGCCTTCTCGTGGATTGCGCACGCGCACTGCTGGTAACGGGCGAAATCCAGTCCGGACAGGAACACTGCCGGGAGGCCTTTTCGATTGCGCGGGCAGTCGATGATCCGGTGCTGATGTCCGAGGTCGCACTCGCGTGGGGAAGCGCGATCGTCGTCGCCCGGATCGACAGGCAACTCATTGCGGCGCTCGAGGAATGTCTCGAAAAATTGCCGGCAGACAATGCCGCAACGAGGTCGCGCGTCCAGGCCAGGCTGGCAGGCGCCCTACAGCCAGCGCTGGACCCGTCCGCGCCGATGAAGATGGCGCGAGATGCCATAACACTGGCGCGCACGACAGGCGACGATGAGGTGATTTACGAGGTCATTCGCTATGCCGTTGCTGCGCTCATGGATTTCGCACCGGTAACGGAACGAATTGCATTGAACCGCGAGTTTGGCATGCTGGCTGCGAAATTTCGCGACGTGCCGCAGCAATTCCGCAGTCAGTTGCTGGGCACAATCGACGCCAGCGAGAGCGGCGACCGTGAGATGATGGACAGCGCCATCCAGGCCTGCAGTAAGCTCGCCGACAACATCGGTCTTCCCCACTATCAGTGGCGCGCGGCCTCGGTTCGCGCGATGCAAGCCATGATCGACGGCCAGTTCGAGCGCGTGAGTGCGCTGCTGGATCAGGCATGGAAACTGGCGGAACGCGCCGAAGACCTGCAGGCCCGGGTAACGCTGTCGATCCAGCAGTTCGCGCTCCTGGTTGAATGGGACTCGCCGGCGGCCATGCCGCTCACCGAGATCGAAGCGCAGCTCAGAACTGCCTATGAAGGCGGGATCGGCGATGCGGAATTCTTCGTCGCGCCGTTCATTGCCGTTTACAAGCGGGGTGAGGACAAGCAATTCGCAAAGCAGTTCGTTGCCAACGAGCCACTGGTCGAGCGCACGTTTGCGGGCGGCGATCGCTATTCGGTTACCGGCCTCGGACAAATGGCACTCAATGCCGGGAACAGGTCACTGGCCGAGCGCTGCTACGAGACCCTGCTAGATTTCAGTGACGGCTGCGCCACGTTGGGACTCATGGGCAGCTGCTGGTGTGGCCCGATCGCTTATTCGCTGGGCACGATTGCCGTCGGGCTCGACAGGCTCGAGGAAGCAAGAGAGCACTTTGAAACGGCGCAGCAAATTGCGACACGCATGCGCGCACAGCCGTTCATCGCGCGCATCCACGCCAGCACCGCGGAACTTGCTCGCAGGGTGGGCGACGAAGCACGGGCGCACGAGCACGCAGAGATCGCGGATTCGATTATCCGGGAACTGGCATTGCGTCCGGAACGCAAGGTACCCGGCGGTGAACCCACGGTTCCGCGAGCAGCCCGTACCGCAGACTTTTTCATGCGTCCGGACGGAGAGGTGTGGACCGTCGAATACGACGGAAAGTCGGCAACAATCCGCGACAGCAAGGGGCTCGGCATGCTTGCAAAGCTCATTGAGCACCCCGACGCGGAGATTCACGTACTCGATCTGGCAGGGATAACGGCACCCGCAGGAACCGGCCATGCCGGACCCATGCTTGATTCACGGGCGCGTGACGATTATCGGCACCGTGTCGAAGAAATCAGGGAGGAATTGCAGGATGCCGAGTCGCTCAACGACATGGGACGCGCTGACGCGCTCCGTTCCGAACTGGACTTCATTAGCCGCGAGTTATCCAGGGCTTATGGGCTGGGCGGACGACAGCGGGCGGCCGGTGATGCCGCGGAGCGTGCCCGGGTCAATGTGAGACGCCGCATCAAGGACGCCGTCGAACGCATAGGCGAACAAATTCCCGACGCCGGGCGCTATCTTGAAAACACAATTAAAACAGGACGTTACTGCAAGTACACGCCGATGTAACGTGTGACGGAACAATGTTCCGTCTATTGTCACGCCCTCCAGGGCATTACACACACCATTGCATGACCTGGAGGAACAAACCATGTTCGAATTACTCGGCTACCTGACGATCGGCCTGATTCCCGGACTCATAGTCGTCGACTGGGTGATCCGCGGCCGGCAACACGACTCGACACGATTCTGGCGCGCGCGCGCGACGGTTGTCACGATCGCGACTTTCTATCTTGCAGGCTACTTCGCTGTGCTCTGGGGCACCCTGCTAGGTGGTTTCCACCTGATTGACGGCAGCGGCCTGGGCACATGGGCAGGCGCCGCCGTTGGCATACTCGTGTACGAACTGGGCCATTATTGGTACCACCGAGGAGCCCATGAGTTCGACTGGCTCTGGCGAGCAGGACACCAGATGCATCACAGCGCGGAGAGCCTCGATGCTTTCGGCGCCTACTACCTGCATCCTGTCGATACCTTCAATTTCACGACGATATCGAGCTTCGTATTCTTCCCGCTGCTCGGCCTTACCGTCGAGGCCGGTGTCGTTGGCGCATTCTTCCTGACGTTCAACGCGATGTTTCAGCACATGAGTCTGCGCACACCACGCTGGCTCGGCTACTTCATACAGCGTCCGGAAAGCCACAGCGTTCATCACGGCAAGGGAATACACCGGTATAACTACTCGGACCTGCCGCTCTGGGACATCGTCTTCGGCACGTTCAGGAATCCGGAAACTTTCCAGGACGAACACGGCTTTTATCCCGGCGCGTCCGCGCGCATTCCCGAGATGCTCGCGTTTCGCGATGTGTCCACACCACCCGTCGATGTATCGAGCGACAACCAGCTCGCCGCATGAAGGAGGAATGATCCTATGACAGATTTTCGCTACGACCTGCCACAGCTCGAGCACGGCATCTTCTTGACGGACGGCGGCATCGAAACGACGCTGATCTTCCACGACGGCTTCGACCTGCCCCACTTCGCATCCTTCGTGTTACTGGAGGACGAGGCAGGCATCGCCGCACTGCGGAATTACTACTGCCGCTACCTCGATATAGCGAGCGACGCGGGTACCGGCTTCGTTCTCGAGACACCCACCTGGCGAGCCAGCGCGGATTGGGGGAAACGCCTCGGCTATGACGCCGCAAGCCTCGACAGGGTGAACCGCACGGCTGTCGAGTTTCTGGAGGGATTGCGCGCTCGCTTCGACGGTCGCGCCGGGCCCATCGTAATCAGCGGCAACATAGGCCCCCGCAGTGACGCCTACCAGGCTGCTTCGCAGATGACCGCTGCAGGAGCCGAGCGTTATCACGGCGCACAGATCCGGACCTTCGAGGACACGGCCGCAGACATGGTCTGTGCCATTACCATGACCTACGCCGAGGAGGCGATTGGCGTCGTAAATGCTGCGACGCGGCACGGTCTGCCCTGCGCGATCGGTTTCACGACGGAAACCGACGGCCGGCTCCCAAGTGGCCAGGCGTTGTCCGCCGCGATCGAGCAGGTGGATGCCGAAACCGGCGGCTCGGCGGCCTACTTCCTGGTGAACTGTGCCCATACAGAACACTTTGAAGAAGCGCTGCTCGCGGGTGCGTCCTGGACGGAGCGGGTCCGTGGCGTGCGTGCCAATGCTTCACGCATGAGCCATGCGGAACTTGACGAGGCAGAGGTCCTGGACGATGGCGATCCCGAAGAATTCGGCCGACTGTATCGCGGCCTGACGGAGCGTTTCCCACACATCTCCGTGCTCGGGGGCTGCTGCGGCACCGATCACCGGCACATGCGGGCGGTTCGTAGCGCGATTTGTATTGCCCCGATGTAAGGGAAAATCGCAATAGTGTCCTCCTGCGCTCGGAGTAGACTAAATCGGGAGCACAGGAGGACAGTGTGATGTTCACCCTTGAAGCGATCATGACAACGGAACTGATCACGTTGCTGCCGACGGCCAATCTCGCCGAGGCACGCGAGCTGATGCACAAGAACAAGATCCATCACCTGCCGGTAGTGGATGACAACAACACGCTCATCGGCCTGGTCACGCTGACCAACGTCCTCGCTGCCACCGACTCCATCCTGCGCGACCCCGACAACAGCATTCATCCGTCGGATGTGCTCGTCAAGGACATCATGGTGACGGACGTCGCCACGGTTGACGAGCGCGCCAGCCTTCGGCAGGCAGCCCTGTTCCTGGAGAAGCACCGGATAGGGTGCCTTCCCGTCGTCACCGACGGCATGTTGCAGGGGATCATCACGGAAACCGATTTCGTCGCCGTCGCGATCAATTTGCTGGAGCAACTCGAAGAGAACGAGCCCGACGACGAGTTTGCGGAAACCGCCTAGTCAGATTGTTTTTCGTCTTCCACCGCCAGCGTATGCTGCGCGTCGCGTTGCGACCCGATAAAGATCGCAACCCAGCGCGTTTGCTCATTGTTTTCCAGCGCCAGTTTCAGCGTCATCGACAGCGGCACGGATAACAGCATGCCGACCGGCCCGAACACCCAGCCCCAGAAGATCAGCCCGACAAATACGATCAGGGGCGAAATGCCGACGCCGTAGCCCATCAATCGCGGCTCGATGAAGTTGCCGAACGCAATGTTGATCGCCATGAAGCCAATCGCCGTCGCCGTCGCCTCCCCAACGCCCAGCTGCACCAGCGCCAGCAACACCGCGGGCACGGCCGCGATAATGGACCCCAACGTCGGGATGTAGTTGAGCAGGAACGCGAGCATGCCCCACAGCCTCGGAAAGTCGAGGCCGAGCCCCCAGGTCAGCAGCCAGACAAGCAGGCCCGTGACGATACTGACGAGGGTCTTGATGCCGAGATAACGGCCGAGGTCGTCGAGGAACAGCCGCGCACCGGTCAGCGAGCGCGCCGACTCGCCGAAGGCGGCGGTGATCTTGGTGGGGAAG
>CBDUCE010000086.1:0-12059 GCA_965365575.1 uncultured Gammaproteobacteria bacterium | reverse complement strand
TCGATCATCGACAATGGCGTCGTTTGCAAGGGCGAATGGGACGGCAAGACCATCCTCGGCATCCGGCTCAACTGGGACAAGCGCTACATCACGCTGGCGCCCGTCGCGACGGTGCTGGGGCTGGCCTTCAAGCTTTACGATCCCGATCACCTGATCGGCGACAAGGACGAATACGGCATCACCGCCGCGCTCATCCCCACCGATACTCCCGGAGTGACTTTCGGCCGCCGGCATCATCCGCTAACGATCGGATTCCAGAACGGCCCGACGTCCGGCAAGGATGTGTTCGTGCCGCTCGACTATATAATCGGCGGCCAGGAAATGGCGGGCAAGGGCTGGAAGATGCTGGTGGAGCTACTGTCCGTCGGCCGGGCGATAACCTTGCCGTCGACCGCCGCGGGCGGGGCCCAGGCAGCCAGCTATGCGACCGGCGCCTACGCCATCATTCGCAAGCAATTCAATACGTCGATTGCCAACTTCGAAGGCGTCGGCGAAGCCATGACCCGCATCGCCGGGTACAGCTATATCATGAATTCCGCCGTATCCGTCACGTCCGGTGCGATCGACCAGGGCGAAAAGCCGGCGGTGCCCTCGGCAATACTGAAGTACCACTGCACCGAGCTGGGCCGCAAGGTCAGCAACGACGCGATGGATGTGCACGGCGGCAAGGGCATCTGCCTGGGGCCGAATAACTACCTCGGTCGCGGCTGGATAGCCGCCCCGATCGCGATCACGGTCGAGGGTGCCAATATCCTGACGCGCAGCCTCATCATCTATGGTCAGGGAGCCATCCGCTGCCATCCGTTCGTGCTGCGCGAGCTCGCCGCTGCGGGCGACGAGGACATCGACCGCGGCCTGATCGAGTTCGACGACGCGCTGTTCGGCCACATCGGCTACGCGATCAGCAACGTCGCACGCTCGTTCTTCCTTGCACTGACGCATGCGAAATTCAGCAGCGTGCCCCTCAACACACCTACCCGTCGTTACTACCAGAACATCAATCGTTACAGCGCGGCGTTTGCGCTCGCGTCGGATTTCGCGATGCTGACGCTCGGGGGAGACCTCAAGAAGCGCGAATTGCTCTCGGCGCGACTCGGTGACGTGCTCAGCTCCATTTACCTCGCTTCCTGCGTGCTGAAGCATTTCGAAAACCAGGGCCGGCGCGCCACGGACCTGCCGCTCGTCGAGTGGTCCATCCGCACCCTGATGTACCAGGCACAGGAGGCGCTGCATTCGTTTCTCAGGAACCTGCCGAATCGCTGGGTGGCAACATTCCTGCGTATCTTCATCTTCCCGCGCGGTCGTACCTACTCGGCGCCGTCCGACGACCTCGTCCACAAGGTCGTCGAGCTGGTGACCACGCCGGGCGAAGCCCGCGAGCGGCTCAGCCAGCAGGCGTACACGACCAACGAGCCCGGCAACCCGATTGGTATGCTCGAAGAGGCGCTGCAGCTGAGCATCGAACTCGCTCCGCTCGAACGCAGGCTGCGCCAGGCGTACAAGGAGGGTCTCATTCGTTTCGAGTACCTCGGCCAGCAAATCGACGAAGCCACTACCGCGGAAGTCATCAACAAGGACGAGGCCGCGAAGCTTCGCGACTACCACGAAAAGGTATTTGCGCTGCTCGCCGTCGATGACTTCGCGCCGGAAGACCTGCGGCGCACTGCCGGCGGGCAGGCTGACGAGCCAACGCCAGAACCGGCGAAAAAGGCGGCAAAGCGCAAGCAGGCGCCGCGAAAGAAAGTGTCGGGAAAGAAGAAGGCCAGCCGCAAGAAGAGCGAAGCCGAATAGAGGCCGATGGCAGCTCGATCCGGACCTATCTATGAAAGCCGGGTTTTCATAGAACCGGAATCAATCAACGACTTCGGCGCCTGGCTCGAGCAGCAGCTGAGTAACGCCCGCGAGACCGCGGGCGTCGTTGATGCCGTCGCCTTCGATATCGATCCGGATGCCCGGGGCCGGCCCGGCAGGGCCGGCCAGTTCACACTCGAGGACGATGAAGCCCTCGAACGCTTCGTCGACGGGCTTGCGACCGAGATGGAGGCCGCGGCGCTCGAGCGGTTCGGCGAAGCGATTTCCTGGCAGGAACGCATCCTGCGCGAGGACGCGTTTCGCGAGCTGCCGGCCGGCGAGATGCCGGAATGCCTGAACTGCGGCGCACACCTGAGGGGGCAGTACTGCGGCAATTGCGGCCAACGGGCACGCAGCCGGCTCATCAGCCTGTGGGAACTCGTGCGCGATGCGTTCGGCGATCTGTTCGAGCTCGACTCGCGCCTGTGGCGCACGCTGGTGCCCCTGGTGATCCGGCCGGGACGGCTGACTTCCGATTACCTGCAGGGCCGGCGCGCGCGCTACATGCCGCCCTTTCGCATGTATCTCGTGCTCAGCCTGCTGTTTTTTCTCGTTGCGTTTTTTGAGCCGCGCGAGACTTTCAGCATTTTCTACGAGCCCCAGACCCTGGAGGAAGCCGATGACGAGGAGCGGCGCGAGGCCGCCGAGGTTGCGGATCAAGTCCGCAGAGACCTGGCAAAGGAAGGAATAATTGTCGGCGTTCCGGCAGATGCGGACGAGACGGTAGAGAGCGACGCAGACGGGCTCGACATCCGAATTAACGAAAAAGGTACGGCGGAGGCAGACTGCCAGTTTGACGATGAGAGGTTCGATGGACCGGCATGGCTGAAACGGCGACTGACGCCTGAGCGCCTGACGCATATCTGTGAACAGATCAAGAAGGACAACGGCCGCCAGTTCCTTAGCAACCTCTACGACAATATCCCGATCGCGCTGATCGTCCTGCTGCCGATCATGGCTTTCGTGCTGAAGGCACTGTACCCGTTGTCACGCCGGTATTACGTCGAGCACCTGCTGTTCTTCGTCCACTTTCACGCCTTCATGTTCCTGATCCTGACGCTGCAGATCCTCATTGGGCGTGTGAATGCCGCAATGCCGACACCCGAGGCGATCGGCATTCTGCTGATCGTCGCGGCTTCGTTTTACGTCCCGGTGTACCTTTTTGTCGCGATGCGCCGCGTTTACGGACAGGGTCGGTTGCTCACGGGGCTCAAATATATCGTGCTGACCGTCTCGTACCTGGCGGGATTCACGGTTACGATGATCGGCGCGGTGACTATGGCCGCCTTCTCGGTTTGAGAACCCGGGTGATGAAACTGCGGAAACACTTGTTATTATGGCAACGGCGCAGGCAGGAAAAACACGCTCCCGGGACTTGTGTCCGCCCTGTTCCGCAGGAATGGCGGGTCGCGACCGGGCCGATCGGCATGCCGGGTGAAATAAGTAGTTGAGCAGCATGGCCGAGAACACTAAAATTCCCGGGCTAACCAAAGTCCAGCCTATGAACCACTCCACCAGGAAACCCATCGGAATATCAGGCCTCGCCGCCTACGTGCCGCCCTATCGGGTGTGGCTCGAGGACTGGTGCGAGTGGACCGGCGGTCACTGGCCCAAGGTACGCGAAGTGGTAGGGCGCAGTTTCCGCGTTCGCGGCCCGAACCACAGCGTCTACACGATGGCGGCAACGGCCGTCATGCGCCTGATCGAGCAGTACGACATCGACCCCACGCGGGTGAAGTTCCTGGGTCTCGGCACGGAATCCAGCACCGATAATTCCGCCGGCGCGATCATCATTAAGGGGATGGTCGACAAGGCGCTCGAGGCACGTGGCCTGCCGCAGATCTCACGCAGCTGCGAGGTCCCCGAGTTCAAACATGCCTGCCTGGGCGGCGTCTACGGCATGAAAGGCGCCATACGTCACCTGGCTCTCGACGGCGCCGGTGGCCAGGCCATCGTAGTGTGTGCCGACATCGCGGAGTACGCGCGCGGCTCTAGCGGCGAACCCACGCAGGGCGCCGGCGCCGTGGCAATGCTGCTGGAGGAGGATCCGAAACTCGCCGTCGTGGATCTCGTCGGGTCCGGCTCGGCATCGGACTATCGCGTCATGGATTTCCGCAAGCCGATGGTTCGGTTCTGCGGCCAGGACCGCTCCGAGTCGCACCATATCCAGGACTTCCCCGTCTTCAATGGCAAGTACTCGACCACCTGCTATGTCGACGAGACGCTGCATGCGCTCGCGGACATGTACGAAAAGCGGCGGCTGAATCCGAGCGAGTATTTGCGGTCATTGAAGACAGTGTTTATGCACAGGCCGTACCGGCGCATGCCGGAAACGGGCTGGGCGATTTCCTACCTGTTTGCGCTGAGCCATGGCGACACGGACGATCGCGCCGAGCTCGCATCCTATTGCTACGAGGCGGGCGTCGAGCCGCAGGCCGTTCTCGACGAAATGCGGGCCAAGCCGGACGTCGCCGCTCTCGCCGAGCCAGAACGCCTCCAGTACGAGGCCTATCCTCTGACCATGGCCGTATTCAGGGTTTTCCGGGCGTCCCGCCATTACCGCCGGGAAATCCTCGACAAGCTCGCGCTGGGCAGCGACACGATGCTCGATCTGGGCAACCTGTACACCGCCGCGCTGCCCGCCTGGATGGCCGCGGGTTTCGAGCAGGCGCTTGATGAAGACAGTCTCAGCGCAGGCGAAGAGGTCCTCACGCTCGGTTACGGCAGCGGCGACGCGGCCGAAGTCATACCGTTTTTCATGGCCGACGGCTGGCGCGAGGCGACCGCGGCGATACGCTTCAGCGACGCCATGCAGCATGCCGTCGACATCACGTTCGAGCAGTACGAGGCCCTGCACGCCGGGCGCCGAGCTACCGGCCTCGACTACCTGCCCGTCAACGAGTTCGTCATCGATCGTGTCGGCCAGTCCGACGACCGCCACTTCACTGATCTCGGGATCGAATACTACAAGTATGTAGGTTGAGATCGGGCTTGCCGGTGTTCATCACCGGTCTGCTCGCTGCGCGAGCTTCAGGCCTCGTTGACGAACACCGGCAAGCCCGATCGTTTAAGAGGCCGCGCCGAGGCACGTATACACTTTGAGCAGGTCGGCGTGCTCGCCGGTCAGCGCATCCCACTCCAGTTTGAACCAGGGCGTAAACCGCTCCGGGTATTCCGATAACTCCGACTCCAGTGTCTCGGCGCTGACGAACCGAATCGCCGCAATTTCTTCCTCGTTCGGCCGCACGACACCGTCGATTCGACCGAGGAAGACGTGACAAAGCTCGTGCTCGGAGCCGAGATCACCGTACGCGGCGTGGTAGCGGAATTTGTAGACGAACTCGAGATCCGCCGCGAGATTGAGTTCCTCGTCGAGGCGGCGCCCGGTCGCGGTGTTCATCGATTCGCCCTGCCGCGGGTGGCTGCAACAGCTGTTCGACCAGTAACCCGGCCACAGACGCTTCGAATCCGCGCGCCGCTGCAACAGCAGCTCGCCCGCGGCGTTGAACAGAAACGCCGAGAACGCGCGATGCAGAACGCCGCCACCGTCGTGGCACTCAGCCTTCGAAAGGTGACCCTGCTCCCTGTCATCCGCATCCACGAGTATCAGTTGTTCGGCTTCCGACGAAACCACCCGGTTTACGTTTTCCAATGTGCTTCCTTGTCATTACTCAGATCGATGGTTGAATAGCCTGCCGACCGCAAAGCCGCGGCGACCTCCTGCACAACACCCGGACATGCCGCGACGATCGACCCGCCGCCGCCGGCACCGGTCAACTTGGCCCCTGCCGCACCTGCATCGCGTGCGATTTCGACCATCCGTTCCAGCTCCGGCGTCGATACGCCGAGCGCGTTCAACAGCCCGTGGCAGATGTTCATGAGTTGGCCCAGCTCCGCGTAGTCGCCCGCGACGAGCGCCTTTGCGCCGGCGATACTCAGTCCATCGATCTGATCGAATATCGCAGCGAAGGCAGCCGGCTGAGCCTCGTAGCGCGCGCGAACGCCGGCAACCTGCTCGTGCGTAACGCCCGGCTGGTGACCGCTCGCGATCACGATCGGCGGCTGGCCCTGCAGCTCGAGTTCCTCGGCCTGGAACGTCTCGCCCTTGCAGAAAAGCATCGGCCGGCCGAAGGTGGCCAGGGTATTGTCGACGCCCGACGGGTTCCCGTGCGCGAGCTTTTCGCAGTCGAAGGCAATCTCGTTGACGCGCTCGTCGCCGAGCGACAGGCCGAGCAAACGATCGAATGCGCGCACGATAGCGACCGCGAATGCCGCGGACGAACCGAGGCCCATTGCACGCGGCAAGGCAGAACGTACCCGGATCGCAAACCCACGCCCGTGGATGCCGAGATTCTCCAGGATCCGCTGCACGGCCGCGTCCACGCCGTCTGCATCCCGTGAAATTTCCCGCGACAGCCGCCAGTCGGGAACTTCGAGGACAAGGTTCGCGGCCTCTTGCACGGTTGCGGTGACGGCACCCTCGATCGGCAGAGCGAGCGCGTGCCTGCCATAAACGGCCGCGTGCTCGCCCAGCAGGATCACCTTGCCCGCAGCCGTGCCCATCGGTTCATCTTCCCGCGGCCCTTCTGCCAGGAGTTGCGCCGCGATGTTGCGCGCGCGCGTCTCACTGATCTCGCCGCTCGCGACGAGTTGCTCGACGGCCTCGTCGAACCGGTCGCCGGCAATGCCGCTCGCAGCCACCAGGCTGCGAGCGTGCAGGCGCATGTGGCCTTTCTGTATGCCGCTGGTAGCCAGCGCGCGCAGGGCCGCGAAGTTCTGCGCGAGCCCGACCGCCGCCATCAGCTGCGCCAGTTCCGCAGCCGATTCGACGCCTGCTATCCGTAGCCCCAGGGCGGCCGCCGGATTCGCGGCGAGCGTACCGCCGACGATGCCGACTTTGAGCGGAACCCGGATCTTTCCGACGAGCTCACCGCCGCTGCCGACGCTCCAGCGCGACAGCGGCCGGTATTGACCATCGATACCGGCATAAGCGTGTGCGCCGGCTTCGATCGCGCGCCAGTCGTTGCCCGTAGCAATCGCGACGGCGTCGATGCCGTTCATAATGCCCTTGTTGTGGGTGGCTGCACGATACGGATCCGCGGCGGCGATGTCGCTCGTCATGACGATGGCATCCCGGACGGCCGCTCCGTCGAGATCGTCAACGGCCAGCTGTTCGGGCAGGTAGCTGACCCGCGCGGTCGCCAGCGAGCGGTCGGCGAGATTCGAGAGAATGCGCATCGCGACCGTGCCGCCGCAGATCCCGGCAACGCGCGGCGCAATGGCCTCACAGATCGTGTTGACCAGGTTTGCGCCCATGGCGTCCCGGGTGTCGACGAGCAGGTGCACCGCGAGCGCGGCATCGCCGCCGGGCAGTAGAAGCCTGCGTACCTCGACATCGCGAACCCCACCGCCCCTCTCGCCGAGGCGCGGGTGAACGGCGTTTGCGGCCGCGAGCAATTCGTCCGCGGCGGCCTCGACACTCGCCGCCGCAGATTCGGCATCGGCAATATTCGTGACGTGGATCTGTCCGGCCAGCAGTGACTCGTCGCAGCTGGCCTGGAAACCACCGTTACGGCTGGCCAGTGCTGCGGCAAAACTCAGGCCCGCGACGATCGACGGCTCCTCGACCACCATGGGTGCCAGACGGCCGGCGCCATTGACAATGAAGTTGGGTGAAATTGCGAAAGGCAGGCCGAACACACCGATGACGTTTTCGATGATCTTGTCCGCGGCCGCGGGCACCAGCACATGGCGGCCTTGCCGCAGTGCGGAGGCGTCGTCGGCAGACAACAGACCGCGCTGTTCGAGCCGCTCGATGCGCTGGCGGATGTCCAGCCGGTAGAACCCGGATATCAGGGAGTCGTTCACTTCTCGTCTTTGTCGTGCAGCATCGCACCGAGAGGATCGATGCTCAACGCGAGCCGCGTAAAGCCGGAGCGCGCCGCTGTTTTCCCGAATGATGCCAGCGATGCCCTGCTCGTCGCCAGCGCGACGCCGATATCGCCGCCGCCCGCCCCACAGGGCTTGTACACGATGCCTTCGCCGGCCGCTCGTTCTGCAAGCGCTTTGTGGCCCGCATCGAATATGCCCAGCCCGAGGGCCGCGTCAAAACGCAGCAGCGCCTCCGTGTATTCGCCGAGGCCCGCGACGACCGCAGAGGCCGGCCCGCGCTCGAAGACGGCCGCAACCGATGTCGATGCCTCGCTCAACTCGCGTCGAGATGGGTTGCCGGTCTGGTCGCCGAAACGCGCGAGCCTGCCCCGCGTCTCGGCAGCAACACCGCTCCACAACACGCTGAAGTAAAGCCCGTCGGGCCATGCCACGCGCTTCGACTGCCGATCCGGCAGGCGATATTCGACAATTCCGCCAGCAAGGCTGCAGGCAATGTCGACGCCGCTGCCCGAGCCGCCCTGAAACAACCGGTGGCCGGCATGTGCCGCCCCGGTGGCGCTCTTGCCGCCCAGTGACTTCAGTGCGGTCGCCAGCGCAGCCGCCAGCGCGGCACTCGAGCCGAGGCCTGTCTTCCTGCCGCTGCCAGGGTCGCGAAATGCCGCGGTATCGAGCGAAATCGCCAGGGGTGTGCCGGCGGCCGCAGGCCGGGATGCGTTCCAGACCGCCTCGAACAGTCCGAAATCCCCGCCGCCGTCCAGCCAGGTCAGTTCGCTTGAGTTCGCGCTGAAGCGGCCGGTTGCTGCGGTGAATCCGGGCGCCCTCACGACATGGTGGTCGCCGTCGTATGGTTCGATCGTCACGACAGCGCGGCGATCGACGGCCACACAGATCGCCGGAGCACCGTCCAGTACCGCGTATTCTCCCGACAAGACGAACTTGCCCGGTGCGCTCGCCGCAATCCGCATCAATCCGTTTTCACCAGTGCCGCGCCGTAACCAATGCCACTGGCCAGCACGGCCTCGACGCCGTCGGTATTTGTCAAGGCATCGACGACCCGCGGCTCGTCACCGGGCAGGCATATCACCTTGACCTGTGGGCCGGCGTCGATCGTGAAGAACGCAGCAACACCCTCCGCCTGGAGTGCGCGCACGCTCTCGAGGCACGCGAGCGTCGCGGCGTTCCAGTAGACGACGGGAGGGCGCGACGCCCACATGACCGAATGCATCTTCAGGCAATTGTGCTCGGCAATGCTGGCGAGCTTGCCGAAATCCCGGACTGTAATGGCGTCCCTTGCCGTAGAAAGGTCCATGTCCTGCTCCTCGATCCAGCGCGAATAGAACGGCGAGGTCCTGCGGCTGAGTTCCATGGCTTCGCCGGAACTGACCGGCTTCGGCGCTTGCGACGTGACGGCCGCAACGATGCGCAGCGGCCACGTCTCACCGTCGAGTACCGTGCTCACGGCAATGCCGTCACCGTCGTTGCGAAGCTCGACGAAACCGCCGTAGAGCGAACGCGCGGCGGACCCCGACGCCCGGCCTGCAAGCCCGGCCAGCTCGTCCACACTGCGCTCCCTGCCACCCGCCGCGGATGCCGCCACGACCAGGGCTGCGAACGAAGAGGCCGACGATGCGAGACCGGCCGCTATCGGAAAATTGCTCTCGCTGCTGATGCGTGCGCGCAAGCGGTCGGCGCCGAGCACGGCGTCGAGGCATCGCGCGACCCGCGGCAACATCGATTGTTCGCTGCGCCCGTTGACGCAGAGTTCGTCACGATCAAGCGCGCCATCGAGTTCTACGTCCATCGTCGTGTACAGCTCGTCGAGCGTGAGGGAAATCGAGCCCACGGCCGGAAGGTTGCGGTCGCTGTCGCGCTTGCCCCAGTACTTGATGAGGGCGATATTGGGTTGGGCTCTCGCTGTTGCCCTCATGATGCTGGATTCCGGCGTGGTCGAAGCGGAAGGGAGGCGAATTATAGCCCAGACAGGGCAGCGCTCCGCGAACTGAAAACGTGTACGCTACAGGGCCGATTGATGGCAACGAGTCCCGGTGGCGAACAACTTCGAACAACGCATCCCCCACTACACCCGTCGCGTCGAGGCAAAGCTCGACGCCGTGCTGCCGGGCAGCGGGGTCCCGCCGAGCCGCCTGCACGAAGCGATGCGCTACGCGATCTTCAATGGCGGCAAACGCGTGCGTCCATTGCTCGTCTACGCCGCCGGGGAGTGCCTGGGCGTTCCGGAATCGCTGCTCGATTCACCAGCTGCCGCGATCGAACTGATCCATGCATTCTCGCTCGTGCACGATGATCTCCCCGCGATGGACGACGACGACCTGCGCCGAGGCATGCCGACGCTGCATCGCAAGTTCGACGAGGCAACGGCGATCCTCGCCGCTGACGCCATGCAGCCACTGGCCTTCGCCGTGCTCGCCGATATCGATGGCGTCGCCGGCGATATGTGCGCGAAACTGGTAAAGCTGGTCGCGAACGCCTGCGGCTCCACCGGCATGACCGGCGGTCAATCCATGGATCTCGGTGCGGAAGGCCGGTCGCTCGACGCGGCAGAACTCGAGCACATGTTTGCGCTCAAGACCGGGGCGCTGATTCATGCCTCGGTCATGTCCGCCTGCACGCTCGCAGACCCGATACCGCCTCAGCACGCTGCGGCACTCGACGGTTTCGGGCGCACGATCGGCCTTGCGTTCCAGATTCGTGACGACATGCTGGACGTGCAAGGCAAGACCGAGGATATCGGCAAGCCGGCAGGCTCCGACGAGCGCATGAAAAAGGCGACCTATCCGGCCCTGTTCGGCATCGAGGCCTCGCGGCGGCGCTGCGACGAATTGCTCGGGGAGGGCCTTGGCTGCCTGCAGGCGCTGCCCGACGCCGCGGCCCTGAAATGGCTGGCCCGGTTTATCGTGGACAGGGGCAAGTGAAGCGATGGCGGCACGCGTCATCCTGCACGTGGACATGGACGCCTTCTATGCGTCCGTCGAGCAGCGTGACAACCCCGAGCTGCGCGGCAAACCGGTCGTCGTTGGCGGCGCCAACCGTGGTGTCGTTGCGGCTGCGAGCTACGAGTCGCGGGTCTTCGGTATCCGCTCCGCGATGCCGATGGCGGAGGCGCGCAGGCGCTGCCCGGACCTCGTTCGCGTTGCGCCGCGCATGGCCCATTACCAGGCCGTATCTCGAGAGATTTTCGGCGTCTTCAGGGAATTTACGCCGCTCGTCGAGGGTTTGTCGCTCGACGAGGCGTTCCTCGACGTGACTTCGAGCCGCCGCCTTTTTGGTAACGGTCACAACATCGCCGTGGCCATCAAGGACAGGGTTCGCGAGCGTACGGAGCTGACGGCCTCGGTCGGCGTGGCGACAAACAAGCTGGTCGCAAAGATCGCCTCGGACCTCGACAAGCCGGACGGACTGGTCGTCGTCGCCGCAGACCGGGTGCACGAGGTTCTCGATCCCCTGCCGGTGTCCGTCATTCCGGGTATCGGGAAGCAGACCCTCGCGCGCCTGCACGCGGTCAGCGTGCACACGATTGCCGAATTGCGCAACGCGCCGGACCGCGCCCTCGAGCCTGTTTTCGGGCGCTTCACGCAGAAGACACGTGACCGCGCCTCCGGGATCGACGACCGCCCGGTTGTCGCCTCTCGCGCCGAGAAGTCCATCAGTAACGAACAGACCTACGATACCGACCTATGCGACAAACGGGACCTGCAGCAGCAGCTTCTGCGGCTGGCGGAGCGAACGGCCAGCCGCCTGCGCAAGGCGACGCTGTGCGCGGGCACGGTCCAGGTCAAGATTCGGCAGTCCGATTTCAGGACGTTCACCCGCCAGAAGCGACTCAGGCCGCCAGGAAACGGCACCGACCAGATTTATGCGCTCGCCCGTGAATTACTGGACGCCTGGCTGATCGGTAACCCGGATGCGCGAATCCGGTTGCTCGGCGTGGGCTGCAGCTCACTGGCGCCGGCCGAACAACCGGACCTGTTCGGAGACGGCGATACGAGCGCGGCCTCTGACTTCGATCGTACGATAGACGAGATCCGCGATCGCTTCGGCAGTGAATCGCTGACTCGCGCCAGGACCTTGGATCGATCGTGAATAAGGTAGAATCAGCCTCAGTTCTGCACGGTCGGCGGACCTAGTCATGTACACGAGTTTCTTCGGACTCAATGAAAAGCCTTTCGCGATAACGCCCGACCCGCGGTACCTCTTTATGAGCGAGCGCCACGGCGAGGCCCTGGCGCACCTCGTCTACGGAGTGACCGAGAGCGGCGGATTCATGCAGCTGACCGGCGAAGTCGGAACCGGCAAGA
>CBDUCE010000085.1:0-12154 GCA_965365575.1 uncultured Gammaproteobacteria bacterium | reverse complement strand
AGAACTTCTGCGGCATGCACTTTTTCAACCCGGTGCACAGGATGCCGCTGGTCGAAGTTATCCGCGGCGAAAAGACGGGAGAGCATGCTATTGCGAGGACGGTCGCGTACGCGCTGGCGATGGGCAAGAAGCCGGTCGTCGTCAACGATTGCCCGGGATTTCTCGTCAATCGCGTCCTGTTGCCCTATTTCGGTGCCTTCATGGGACTGGTGAGGCGCGGCGTCAATTTCATGGATATCGATCGCGCGATGGAGCGCTTTGGCTGGCCGATGGGGCCCGCCTACCTCAGTGACGTCGTGGGCATCGACACCGGCGTGCACGCCGGGGCCGGCAGGGCGGAAGGATTTCCCGACCGCATGAAGGACGACTTCAAGACCTGCCACGACGTGATGTTCGAGAACAAGCGCTTCGGCCAGAAGAACGGCCGCGGCTACTACGTCTACGAGGCTGACAAGAAGGGGCGCCCGAAGAAGATGCCGGACGACGAGGTTGCGGCACTGCTTGCGCCGGTCATTGACGGCAGCGAATCCCTCGATGAAGAAACGATCGTCGACTCGATGATGATCCCGATGTGCCTCGAGGCCGTGCGTTGCCTCGAAGACGGCATCGCGGCATCCGCCACCGACGTCGACCTGGCCCTGATTTACGGCATCGGTTTTCCACCATTCAGGGGCGGCGCGCTGCACTACATCGACGACTTCGGCATCGACAAATTCGTGGCCAGGGCCGACGAGCTGGCCGAGAAAGCCGGGCCGATGAAAGCCTTGTATTTGCCCACTGAAAAACTGCGTGAGATGGCCGCCAGTGGCGAAGCCTTCTTCGGCCAAGCTGCAGCGGGAGCAAAGAAATGAGCCTGAATCCGAGAGACGCGGTAATCGTCGATTTCGCACGTACCCCGATGGGTCGGTCCAAGAACGGTTGTTTCCGCCACACGCGCGCGGACGATATGTCGGCGGCGCTGATCAACGGCCTGTTCGCGAGAAATCCCAAGCTCGACCCTGCCGAAGTAGAGGATGTCCTCTGGGGCTGCGTCATGCAGACCCTCGAACAGGGCTTCAACGTTGCCCGGATGGCCGCGTTGCTGTCGGTCATCCCTCACGAGGTGCCCGGCCAGACGGTCAACCGCCTCTGCGGCTCGTCCATGTCGGCGCTGCACAGTGCCGTGCAGGCGATCATGACCGGGAACGGCGATATGTTCGTGGTCGGCGGCGTGGAACACCTGGGCCACATCCCGATGACCCATGGCGTCGACATCAATCCCGCTTTGTCGAAGCACGCCGCCAAAGCCGCGGGCTCCATGGGCCTGACTGCGGAGCTGCTGGGCAAGATGCACGGCATCACGCGCGAGGCGCAGGACGAGTTCTCGGCCCGTTCGCACCAGCGCGCCCACGAGGCGACCGTGGACGGAAAATTCGCCGAGGAGATTATTCCCCTCGAAGGCCATGACGCCAGGGGCTTCAAAGTACTGGTGGAACACGACGAGACCATTCGCCCGGATACGACCGTCGAAGGTCTCGCTCAACTCAAACCGGTTTTCGATCCAAAGAACGGCACGGTCACAGCCGGCAGTTCGTCGCAGGTCACCGACGGCGCCTCCTGCATGATCGTCATGGCAGCGGAACGCGCCCAGGCACTGCGTGTGGAGCCGTTAGCACGCGTTCGCGCGATGGCCATCGCCGGCGTGGACCCGTCCATCATGGGCTACGGGCCTGTTCCCTCGACGCACAAGGCCCTGCAGCGCGCCGGGTTGAAAATGACAGACATCGATCACGTCGAGCTGAACGAGGCGTTCGCGGCACAGGCATTGCCGGTGCTGAAGGACCTCGGTCTCCTCGATGTGCTGGACGAGAAGGTCAACCTGAACGGCGGCGCCATTGCGCTGGGGCATCCGTTCGGCTGCTCCGGCGCACGCATCACCGGTACCCTGCTGAACGTCATGCGACAGAACGAGGGCAAGCTGGGTGTTGCCACGATGTGCATCGGACTGGGACAGGGCATTACGACGGTCATCGAGCGCGTATAGTCACGTCGATAACCGTCGGATGAATTGACGGCGCACGGACGACGTCACAAGATCAGGCTCGGGGGCGTCGCCCTGATTTCCACTCACCGTTGCCCCACGGAGCCCGAGATGCGTTCAATTGCGCTGATGTTTTTCGTCATAGTCCTGCCCTGCATTGCCCAGGCGGATTTGAGTTCCTTTACTACCGGCCCGGTGATCAAGGACTACGGGCCGGTAGCCGACATCGACGTGATCTTGCCCGTCCCGAAAAACGCCGCACTCCGGCACAGTTTCGATGTCGCCGAACGCGCAGAAGATGGCGAACTGAACCGTACGCTGGTCTCGGCCGCGCGCTTCATCAACATGCATGCAAGGGCCGGTGTTGCCGCAGACCGTATCGAGATTGCCGTTGTCGTGCACGGGACCGCCATCCATGACGTTTCGAAGGAGGCCACAGTCAACGCCGGCCTGGTGGCGGCCCTGACCGATCACGGAGTGCAGATCATCGTCTGCGGCCAGAGCGCCGCGTACTATGGCGTGACGACGGACGATCTCCTGCCCGAAGTGGAGATGGCACTGTCCGCCATGACGGCGCATGCCTTGTTGCAGCAGCAAGGCTACTCGCTCAACCCATTCTAAAGAGCACTGCGCACCGCATCCGCAGTCGAGCGTCGTTTCGCCAGGCGCCATGCTGTCGGGCTAGCGCAAGTTCGCTTGCAGCACCATTTCAAGGGGCGGAAATTCTTCGGCCGAAAACTGCTCAGATGATGCGCCGCAATGCGCACGGGAAATACGGCGTGGTGAGTCTGTTGCTAGCCCAGCACGCGTTTTTCGACGGAATATCTGACACTTCGACCCGACTTAGTGACCGTGTTTGAACTTATGAAGTGATACGCACCGCCGGATTTGCAATCAAAGTGCAGGAAGAGGATAAAGGGGGATTGCACTGTGATGAACCTGCCGGTGCCGCCTACCGCCGCCGTTCGGCACCGACAAATAGTGGAGGAGCGAATCAATGAGCAGCGTACAGCCAATCAGCAAACCTGACTACGGTCTGAAGCAGAAATACGAGAACTACATCGGAGGTCAGTGGGTTGCGCCGACAGACGGCGACTATTTCGAAAACATTTCACCGGTCAACGGCAAGCCGATGACCATGGTCCCGCGGTCGCAAGCAGCGGATATCGAGCTCGCGCTCGATGCGGCGCATGAGGCGGCGCCTGCGTGGGGCAAGACCTCGGTTACCGAACGCAGTTCGATCCTGCTGAAAATTGCGGACCGCATCGAAGAGAACCTCGAGATGTTGGCGACCGTGGAAACCTGGGACAACGGCAAGAGCATTCGCGAAACCATGGCGGCCGACCTGCCGCTGGCTATCGATCACTTCCGTTATTTTGCAGGCGTTATCCGCGCCGAGGCCGGTGAGGTCAGCAATATAGACGCCAATACGGTGACGATGGAGGTTCACGAGCCGCTGGGAGTCGTGGGGCAGATCATTCCCTGGAATTTCCCGATCTTGATGGCAACCTGGAAACTGGCACCCGCACTCGCCGCTGGCAATTGCGTGGTCCTCAAGCCGGCTGAACAGACCCCGGCGTCCATCCTTGTTCTGGCGGAACTCATCGAAGACCTGTTGCCGCCGGGCGTCCTCAATATCGTCAACGGATTCGGGCCGGAAGCCGGTAAGCCACTTGCCAGCTCGCCGCGCATCGGCAAGATCGCATTTACCGGTGAAACCACCACGGGGCGGCTGATCATGCAGTATGCCTCCGAGAATATTATTCCGGTTACCCTCGAACTGGGCGGCAAGTCACCGAACATCTTCTTTGAAAGTGTCGCTGCGAAGAACGACGAGTTTCTCAACAAGGCCATCGAGGGCTTCGTGATGTTCGCGTTGAACCAGGGCGAGGTCTGCACGTGCCCATCCAGAGCGCTTATACAAGAGTCCATCTACGATCAATTCATGGACATGGCGCTTGACCGCGTTGCCGCCATCAAGATGGGCAGCCCCCTAGACCCCACGACGATGATGGGCGCGCAGGCGTCGAACGATCAATTCGAGAAGATCTGCAACTACCTGGACATCGGCCGCGAGGAAGGTGCCGAGGTGCTGGCCGGCGGTAAACCTGCGCGCGTCGAAGAATTCCCGGACGGTTACTACGTCGAGCCGACCGTCTTCCTGGGCAACAACAAGATGCGGGTCTTCCAGGAAGAAATTTTCGGCCCGGTGGTTAGCGTCACGACCTTCAAGGACGAAGACGAAGCCATGGAAATCGCCAATGACACGCTTTATGGCCTGGGATCGGGCGTCTGGTCACGGGACGTTCACCAGGTTCACGAGTTCGCCGGTGGTATCCAGGCAGGACGCGTCTGGGTGAATTGCTATCACCTCTATCCGGCGCACGCGTCGTTCGGTGGCTACAAGCAGTCGGGCATCGGTCGCGAGACTCACAAGATGATGCTCGATCACTACCGTCACACGAAGAATATCCTGACGTCGTATGACAAGAACGCGATGGGGTTCTTCTGAGTGAGAACATGTACTCGCGTGTAGATGTAACGGACGAGGCCCGACAGGTCATCGACCAGTTGCGGGAGGCACATGGGCCATTGATGTTCCATCAAAGCGGCGGCTGCTGCGATGGTTCATCACCCATGTGCTTTCAGGACGGTGAATTCCGGGTAGGCGCTAGCGACATTTTGCTGGGAGAGATCCACGATTGTCGCTTCTATATTTCAAAGAGCCAGTTCGAGCACTGGCAGGACACGCACCTGACGATTGATGTCACGCCCGGGCGCGGTGCGAGCTTCTCGCTCGAGATACCGCTCGGGGTGCGCTTCGTAACGAAATCGCGACTGTTCACCGAGGAAGAGAAGCAGGATCTCGTGCCGGTTAGCGCCGGGTCCGGCTAGTCAAAAGAAACGACCTTGGTCTCTGTTCACTATCGCCGCACGGGGCCCCAGATGCGTTCAGTTGCGTTACTGTCAGTCCTGATGATGCTGCCCTGCATTGCCCAGGCAGACCTCAGTTCGTTTACCGCCGGTCCGGTGATCGAGGATTAGGGTCCGGTAGCCGATGTCGACATAACCGTGCCCGTCCCAAAGGACGCAGTGCTCCGACACAGCTTCGATGTCGTCAAACGCGCAGAAGAAGGAGAATTGAAACGCACACTGGTCTCGGCGGCACGCTTCATCAACATGCACGCAAGAGCCGGAGTTGATTTAGACAACATCAAGGCTGCCGTTGTAGTCCACGGGACAGCTGTCCGTGACGTTTCCAGTGAAGCCCCGACGAGCGCTAAGCTCGTAGCGGCTCTGATCGACCACAGTGTGCATTTTTTCGTCTGCGGCCAAAGCGCCGCATATTACGGCGTGACGGCAGACGACCTTTTGCCCGGCGTGGAGATGGCGCTTTCCGCCATGACCGTGCATGCATTGTTGCAGCAACAGGGCTATACGCTCAATCCATTCTGAAGCGCGGCCGCGGGCACAATCCATTGATGCCAGACGTCACGCTCCGCCCGATATATAGCTCCGCATTGCGTCCGCCTCTGACTGGACTTCGGTCAGACGCAGTTGCAGGAGATCACGGATGCTGATCATGCTGACAAATTTGCCGTCTTCCACGACAGGCACGTGACGCAGGTGCTTTGACACCATAACTGCCATAATTCCAGCCGCACGATCCGTCGCTACACACGTAATGACTTCGTCTGTCATCAGTTCCCGTACGGGCTTGTTCAGCAAGTCGGCGCCGATCTTTTGCAGGCCGCGCACGATATCACGCTCGGATATGATTCCATCTACCTTGTCGCCGTCGGTGCTGACGACCAATGCCCCTACGTCCTTGAATGCGAGAGCGTTCAAAACATCGCTAATTTTGGCATCGGGCGCTACGTGCGTTCGTTCAACGCCTTCCTGGGAGTCGAGAATACGCTGGACAGTCACAACTGGCTCCTTTCAACCGCACGTTTCGACAGCTTCTGCGATCTCATCAACCGGCAAAATGCTCAAAGCAACCGCCGGTGCATAAGCGGCACGGAGCTGTCCAGATAGCACACCATAGATCCAACAAAACCTCCGGTAAAGTCGCTTTACCGGGTCTGTTTGTGCCAACAAACCGAAGTATTGAGACGGGCAATCGGGCTTGAGATCTGCGAGCAGCGACCAGGTAGACGGAAGCAATTCGAACGTGTCGATGGACAAATCGAAATGGTTCATATAATGTCTATTTTATTCTTGGACATTTAATAGACATTTATCCGATATGGAAACCGTTGCAATTGCGGTGCTGACGATCTCTGCCGGGGTCTGGGTTGGCGCGATCGTATTTCAGTCGGCAGTCGTTGCGCCGGCCGTGTTCGTCGATCTGGACGAGGCCTCAGCGCGGTCGTTCCTGCGGACCCTGTTTCCGCGGTTCTTTCGTCTCGGCTTGATATGTGGCGCGCTGATGCTCGCGGGCCTGCTCGGCCTCGTCGCAGTTGCCGGCTGGTCGGCCACAGGAATTCTGCTGGCGTGTACGACCGTGGTGATGGTCGTGCTGGAGGCGATCTCGCTCGCGATGGTGCCGCACATCAATGCGGCGCGCGATGCAGGCGAGGCAGGCCGGGCGAAGTTCGCACGGCTGCACCGGACGAGCGTCCTGCTGACTGTCGCCATCCTGTTGCTCGGCGTCTCGGTCCTCGCGGTTATTGCCGCTGGCTCTTCAGCGGGAGTCTAGACGATGCCGCGCGCGCCACACTCCGGAGACTGGATTTCGCTGCTCGCCCTCACGGCTTTGTGGGGGAGCGCATTCCTCTTGAATGAAATTGCATTGGCGTCGCTGCCTCCGTCCATCCTCGTTGCCGGCCGGATTCTGATCGCGGCAGCGCTGATTCTTGGTTACCTCCGCCTGACGGGAAACTCCCTGCCGGCCCCGGGTCGTGCATGGATGCCGATGTTCGTGCTTGCATTGTTCGGCAGCGTAGTGCCGTTCCATCTTGTCGCATGGGCGCAGCAGCACATCGACTCCTCTCTCGCCGGTGTCCTGATGGCGGTCATGCCGTTGTTTGTGCTGACCCTGGCCCATTTTCTCGTGCCCGGCGCGCGTCTGACGCTCTTCCGGACTGCCGGTTTCGTGGTCGGCTTCGCGGGAGTCGTGTGCATAATCGGGCCCGACTTCGGGGGTGGCCTCGACGGTAACCTGGCGCTCTGGGGTGCAATCGCGGCGCTGGGCGCCGCACTGAGTTACTCGATCAGCGCTATTTACGCACGCCGGCTCGGAGCAGGAGACCCGGTCCGCCGATCAGCGGGCATGCTCATTGTCGCCAGTATGCTGTCGCTGCCTGCTGCGGCTTTTGACTTGCCGGCGATCACGACCCCGAGTATCGGTGCGGTTGTCGCACTCCTCGTCCTCGGACTGCTGACGACGGGCTTCGCGACACTACTCTATTTTCGGCTCGTGCAGGGCCCCGGCCCAACATTCCTGTCACTCGTAAATTATCTCGTCCCCGCCTGGGCAGTGGTGGCCGGCGTACTGTTTCTCGACGAATCGCTTTCGCCGTCGTTATTTGTCGGGCTGATGCTGATACTCGGCGGCATCGCACTGAGCGAAATCGGACCGCGTGCATTGCATACCATGCAGGCAATGCGCTCACGCAGCCTTACATCCTCGATGCGCCGTGTTGCGCGAGAAGACGCATGAATCACGATACGACGATCGATCCACGCGAGATCGAATTCTATTCGGGCCTGGCCGACACCTGGTGGGATCGCGATGGACCTTTCTGGCCGCTGCACAAACTCAATGAGCTGCGCACGGCGTATATCCTCGACAAGCTCTGCCGGCAATTCGCGCGTGACGCCAAGACCGACAAGCCGCTCGACGGCCTGCGTGTCCTGGATGTTGGTTGCGGTGGCGGGATACTTTCAGAGTCGATGGCCCGGTACGGTGCGGATGTTGCAGGTATCGACGTTGTCGAAAAGAACATCCGTATAGCGTCGCTGCACGCCGCGCAACAGGGTCTCGAAATCGACTACCGCACGACAACGGTGTCGTCGCTCGCCGATGCCGGTGAGACCTTCGACGTCGTCCTGAATATGGAGGTCGTGGAACACGTCGCCGATGTTGACGTGTTTATGCGGGATTGCTGTCGTCTGGTCTGCGATAGCGGCGTCATGTTCGTTGCGACGATCAATCGCAACCTGCTTTCCTGGTTGTTCGCGATCGTTGGCGCGGAATATGTCCTCGGCTGGCTTCCCCGCGGCACGCATCGGTGGGGCTGGTTCAGAACGCCGACGGAGATTGCAGAACGGCTCGCTGAGGGCGGCCTCACTGTTGCAGACACTGCCGGCGTATACGCGAATCCTTTCAATCGGAGTTTGGGAATGACGAAGCGGACGAACGTCAACTACATGATGTTCGCTACACGGTCGTAGTCTCTCGGCCACCGCCTCGAGTGCCGCGCCCGGAGAGATTGACTCGAAACAGCCTAAGGGCTGTTTCGACCCTGCGGGCTTCGCGGCTTCGCCGCTCGGTCCAAAACGCTGACGCGTTTTGTCGAACAGCAGTCCTCATCTATCCTCCGGGCACACGAAACAGAAAAGGCACCCCACGAGGGCGTGCCTTTTCCGTTTGGCGCGCCCGGAGAGATTCGAACTCCCGACCGCCTGGTTCGTAGCCAGGAATACAAGCCAAATATTTCAATACCTTATGAGGACGATTCCCAAAACCAGCCCTGAAACACCCCTAAGACGATCAATTACATAGCGGTTGTTTTGAGAATGAAGCCTCACCCCGAATAGACCGAGAATTAATTCAGCCACCGGCACCTAAGATCAGCCCGAGAGCGAACATCAACGCGGCCGCAACGGCTGCGCCAGTACGAATCGTGTTGAGCAGAGTCCACCGGTCGAGATAGTGCTTCCACACCGAAGTCGCCTCTGGATCGGTTGCGGAAACGGCGGCCAGCTGGTCGTTCAACGGCACGTTGCCGAGGCCGGTGACGAGGAACGTACCGACCAAGTACAAAAGCGCGCCGCCTAGAATGAAAGGCGCCGATAGCATTGCCCACCCTGTCACAGCGAGTCCCGCGACCAGCACCGAAATCACTGCTGTGCCGATGAACGCACCGAGAAATGACGGATTCACCACGACGACGTTGATCGACTGCATCGCCGCTATACCCTCCGCAGAGGGCACGCGGCCCAGTGCTTTCATGACGAAGCTCGAGAAGGCAAAAAAGACGCCGCCGATGACGGCCGAACCGAGCAATGCCAAGACGACTGCAACAGTGCTCAACGTGCTCATGCTGCTGCCTCCTCCGTAGTCGTGTCCCAAATGCCGCGAGCCGCGACTCGACTTGCGAAGTCGGTGAAGTCGGCCGGTTCGCGGCCCAACGCTCGTTGCACCCCGTCGCAGATATAGGCGTTACGGCCGTCGAGCACCGATTCGAACAAGTAGTTCAATAACCACGCGACGTCATGTGGTGCCCCCGATTTCTCGATCGCATGCGCGAACGCGTCGGGTGGAACACGAACAAACTGCACTTGCCGACCGGCAGCGGTAGAAATCTCTTGGGCTACCTCATCGAAGGTGAGCATGCGCGGGCCGGTAACTTCATAGACCTCGCCCGTGTGGCTGTATTCGGTTAACGCCGCGACGACAACGTCGGCGATGTCGTTCACGTCGATGAAGGGCTCCGGGATGTGTCTTGCCGGGAGTGTGATTGCATCATCCAGCACCATTTGCAGGAATTCGCCCTCTGAGAAATTTTGCATGAACCAACCGGCACGAACTATCGTCCAGTCGATGCCGGAACTCTGCACGATCTGCTCTGCGGCCTGCGCTTCTTCTTCACCGCGACCCGACAGCAGCACCAGGTGTTGAACGCCCTGCTTCACAGCCGCGGCAACGAATTCACGAATCAATTCCTTGGCGCCCGGTATTGCAACGTCCGGGGCATAGGCGATGTAGGCTGACGTGACTCCCTCAAGTACCGCATCCCAGGTACTCGAGTCGTGCCAGTCGAATGCCGGACATGACGTGCGCGATGCAATGCGGGTTTCAACGCCGCGTGCTTTGAGCCGTTTCACAACGCGGCGCCCGGTCTTGCCGGTGCCACCGGTAACAAGTGTGGTCCCGAGGGACGTCTTCTTTCGCCTTTTCCTGTCAGTCATTGCTTTCTCCTATTAAATATTCAGTTTGTGTTGATCTGACGAACCTGCAGCAACGTCAGCAGGCAGATTGCGCCTATGACGAGCTCCACACAGGCGGCAGTCACCATGCCGCTGTGCGGCACACCGTCGATGGCGATGCTCGTTACCCGCGACAGCCCGTAAGACAGATAGACGACCGCTGCCGTGGTCAGTGAGATGACGGCGAGTTCACAGCGGAATACGCCGGCAAACATCATGAGCCCCGCGACAAGCAGCGCACCGGCCGGTGCCTTCAGCTCGTTCGCGAGTGTCGCGTCGCCGGTTACGTTAATCCCGTAACCGGCGTAGAACGCCGCGGGTGCGAATAGAATCGCGACTGCGATGGCGATGGCGACCATCCCGCTGCCAAAAAGGACCAGGCGCGCCGTGTGCGCGCCCCCGAATACCGCTATAGCTCCCGAGTTCATTCTCGAACCTCCTATGGTGACTTGACACAGTGTCAATTGACACAGTGTCAACCCTAGGGCACACTTGACACCATGTCAAGTGACAATATCGAAACACGCACGAGGATCCTGGAGGCTACCGTTCGAATGCTGGAGCAATCCGGCGGATATGGCGTTCGTATGGGAGATATCGCAAAGGAATCAAAGATCTCGCGCCAGGCGGTCTATCTCCATTTCGCTTCGCGAACGGAGCTGCTGATAGCCGCCACGCTGTACCGGGGCGATCTACTCGACGTCGAAGGCAGGCTGGCGCCGTCGAGAGCGGCTGCTACCGGCGTGGACCGCTTGCGGCTTTACATCGAATTCTGGGGCAACTTCGTCCCGGAAATTTACGGCGTCGCGAAGGCGCTGATGTTGGCGCAAGATACCGACGAGGCGGCAGCTGCAGCATGGCGGGATCGAATGTGGGCGATGCGCGATGGCTGCCGCGCGGCAATCAACGCACTGCGCGTGGATGGGACGCTTGCGCCGGAATGGACGCAGCCGAAGGCGATTGATGCCCTGTGGACCATGCTGTTAGTGCCGAACTGGGAACACCTGACCATCGAATGCGGCTGGTCGACAAAGCAGTACATTCGATGGATGCAGACGCTTGCTCTGCGGACGTTCGTAGACGAATGAGGCGCGCCCGGAGAGATTGATTCGAACTCCCGACCGCCTGGTTCGTAGCCAAATGGCAAAAGATCTTTAAGTAGCTGTTTTTGAGACATTTTGCATACAGTCACTGGGAAATATCTTGCCGGATTTTCTGTGATAACACACTGATTGTCGCGAGTCTCAGTTGATTTATAACCCAATTCCTTGATTGACCGAGATACGGCATTGCCGTACTCTCCTAAGATATATGCCGTCATCGAAACGCCTGTCTACACCAACAAAGTAAGCAGGATTCTGACGGAAGACGAACGGGATGCGTTCGCCGCATTTATTTCGGCGAACCCAATGTGCGGGACCGTTGTTCGGGGTTCTGGTGGCGTTAGAAAAGTCCGTTGGGCGCAACAAGGTCGAGGCAAGAGTGGTGGAGCCAGGATCATCTACTTCAACCGACCCGCCAACGGTGAGATCTGGCTGCTGACGATCTACGCAAAAGGGGATCGCTCGACAATACCGGCACACGAACTGAAACTGATCAGAGAGACGATTGACGATGACTAGAAAACAAAAGATGACGGATGAAGGCGCAGAGCTGCTCAAAGCCGTTAAACAGATGAAGGCTGGCAAGCGCGGTCGTGTCTACACGCCCGAGCAATTGTTGGCGATTTCCGCGCGTCAGTCGGTCAACCTGACGCAAAAGGAATTCGCACGTTTGCTAAACGTGTCCGTCGATTCGGTTCAGGATTGGGAACAGGGACGCCGCTCGCCCAGAGGTGCAGCCCGTACGCTTCTTCGCGTGGCTCACGAACACCCTGAGGTTCTTGAGCAACTCGCTGGCTGAGGCAATACTAAAACCGCACGGGCGCGCCCGGAGAGATTGATTCGCCGGCTGCGCCGGCTCACCCCTGCGGGGCGC
>CBDUCE010000084.1:0-12242 GCA_965365575.1 uncultured Gammaproteobacteria bacterium | reverse complement strand
CTGGCGGTTCTCGAACTGAACCTGCCAGGCTCCTCTGGCGAGCCCGCCGAGCCGCAGGAACAGGTGTTCCAGCTGGAGGTCATCATCAGGACCGACAAGATAGAAGTCGGCGATCGCAACCAGGGTCTGCTCGGTGTCTACAAGAACACGGACGACGGTTACGACTACGAGGCGCTCAGCAGCAAGCTGTCCGAGCTCAAACGGCGCTACCCGTCGAAGACGGATGCCTCGATTCTGCTCGAGCAGGACATTGAATACGACACGCTCGTTCAGGTGATGGATCGCGTGAGAATCGCGGAACGGGTAGACGAAGACGAACAGTCTGTGAAGCGCTTCGACCTGTTCCCGGACATTTCGATCGGCGATGCCCCGGTGAACGGGGGAGGTGCTTAGAGATGGTCAAGTCAGCCCGCGCCAAGCGGATGAACAAGCATCACAAGCGCCACGGCAAAAGCGTGGGGCTGAACCTCGTGTCCCTGATGGACATCTTCACAATCCTGGTGTTCTTCCTGCTCGTCAATTCGTCGGACGTGGAAACGCTGCCGAACGCCAAGGACCTGCAGCTGCCGGAGTCGATCGCCGAGGACAAGGCACGTGAAACGGTCGTCATTCTCATCGGCGAAGAAGACATCATCGTGCAGGGAACGCCCGTCGCGAAGATCGACGACGTCATGGCCATCAAGGGCAACGACATTCCCGCGCTCCGCGAAGCGTTGCTATCCCAGAACGACCGGGTCTTGCGCCGCGAGGCAAGCGAGGACGCAGCGAGCCGGGAGGTAACCATCATGGGTGACAAGGAAATTCCCTACCGTCTCCTCAAGAAGGTGATGGCGACCTGCACGAGATCGGATTACGGACAGATTTCGCTCGCCGTCCTGCAGAAGAGCTCTGACAAGCTCGGCAAGCTGCAGGCGGCACGTTAAGGCGTCGCCAGGGACATCGCGCGGTAAACGCGAGAGAGTATTAGGAGAAACGGCTTTGGATTTACCGTTTTACAGAGAGTACGAGCTGCCGTGGACATCGGGCAGGGGCCAGGAAAAGAGATTCCAGCGCCTGCTCGGTATTACGTTCCTGATCGCTTTCGTCCTCAGTATCGTGTGGCCGTTTCTGCCGGCTCCGGAACCGGATCCCACCGAGATCATCGAGATACCGCCGCGTATCGCGCAGCTGATGCTCGAAGAAAAGCCGCTGCCGCCGCCACCGCCGCCCGAACCCGAGCCCGAAGAACCGGAGCCCGAGGAAGCGCCCGAGCCCGAGCAGGTCGCGGAGGCCGAGCCGGAGCCGAAACCCCAGCCGACGCCCGAACCGCCCCCGGAACCCCAGCCCTCGCGCGAGGAAATCGCGCGTGAAAGGGCGCAGGCCGCGCTCATGCCGTTCGCCGAGGATCTTGCCGATCTCGTCGACAAGGACCTGATGGAATCGGTCGACGACCGACAGTTGACGGCGTCTGTAGGGCAGGCACAACGCAATGAACGATCGATGATCACGTCCAAGGCCGGCGCGGCGTCAGGCGGCATCAATACGGCGAGCATGAGCCGCAATACCGGTGGCACCGGTATTGCCAGCCGTTCGACCACGAAGGTGGAGAGCCCCGTTGCCGGCATCGAACAGCAGGCGGCCGGCGGCACCCGGCGCACCGGCACCAGCGGCAAGGCTTCCCGCTCACGCGAGGAGATCGAGCTCGTTTTCGACAAGAACAAGGGCGCAATTTTCGCGCTCTACAATCGTGCCTTACGGTCCGACCCGACGCTCGAAGGCAAGCTGGTCCTGCGTTTGACGATTGCCCCAACGGGCGAGGTGACATTCTGCGAGGTCGTGTCCAGCGAACTTGGCGATCCCGAACTCGAACGCAAGCTCGTATTGCGCGTCAAGCAGTTCCGTTTCGAGTCCAAGAACGTCGAGCCGGTCACCACGACCAAGCCAATCGACTTCTTCCCCGCCTGATCGGGCGGTCTGGCCTCGAGGCCCGCGGTTTCGTATCCTCGGGCGTTCCAGGGAACCAGCAAGGAAGAAGCCGTGTTGCGAACACTGATCATTTGCCTGACCGCGCTGGCGGCCGCCGCGCCCGTCCGTGCCGACGTTTCCATCGACCGCCTTATCGACGACGCCGACCTGCGGGAAGGCCCCGTCGCGAGCCGCGACCTGCCGGGCTGGAGGCCTCCGCAGAAGCTCGTTGTCAGGGATGCCGGAGATCTCGTCGCGGCGTTGCAGGGGGAATTTCCAGGCGTCGATTTCGTTGCGGCGCCTTCGGCCGATGCTGCAAGGGCGGCGGCTCCGGATGCCGACGCGATCATCGGCTACTGCAGCGAGGACCTGGTCGCTGCGGCGGACGCGCTGGTGTGGATACAGATATTCAGCGCGGGCGCGGAGCATTGCGTTACGGTGGAAGACGTCGCGAGGGGCAAGGTCCTGCTCACGAACATGCAGAAGATGGCGTCGCCTGTTATTGGCGAACATGCCGTCGCCATGATGTTGAGCCTGGCCCGCGGACTGACCCAGCAGGCCAAAACCATGTCCGAGGGCAACTGGAATCGGTCCATCGGCGACGAAATCGGCATGATGTCCGTCGACGGCAAGACGGCGCTGGTCGTCGGACTCGGCGGCATCGGCAGGGCCGCCGCCAAGAGGGCTGCGGCGCTCGGCATGCGCGTAATCGCCACGCGTAACAGCTCCAGGTCGGGACCGGACTATGTTGATTACGTTGGACTGTCACACGAATTGTTCGAGCTGGCGGGGCAGGCGGACGTGGTCATCAATGCGCTGCCGCTGACACCGGAGACGAAGGGCCTGTTCGACAGTGCGTTCTTCGACGCCGTGAAGCCGGGCGTGCTTTTCGTCAACGTTGCGCGCGGCGCAAGCGTCGTGACGGACGATCTCGTCGCCGCACTTGCCGACGGGCGTGTCGCCGGTGCAGGCCTGGACGTGACCGACCCGGAACCGCTGCCGGCGGATCATCCCTTGTGGCGCATGCCCAATGTCATCATCACGCCGCACATTGCCTGGTACGGCAACAACAGGGAGCGCCAGTTAGCTCTCGCGCGCGAGAATATACGGCGATTCATTGCGGGAGACGCGCTACTGAATGTCGTGGATCCCGAACGCGGCTACTGATCGCGGCGCCCGCTCACCGGCATAGCTTGCTCCGTTTGCGCCTGAGCTTGCGCAGCCGCGCTTCGAATCTCTCGCCCTGTGACCGGGAATATCCGGCGCGCATCCGGGACTCGATTTCCCGGATCGCCTGCTTCACTTCGTCGCAGGCGAGTGCGTCGCAGTCGGGTTTTGCGTGCACTTGCGCCGCAAGGCCGAGCAGGGCAAGTGCAATGATCCACGGTCTTTGCATGTGGGGCTCCTCCTGACGGTTCCGTTTATACTGCGAGACCGTCGGCCCTGCCGCTGCACAAATCGCTCGTTTCAACCACAAATATGAGTAAACGGAATGCTCGCCGCCAAGGTGCCTTCGTAGCGCGGGGCTTCCCGCCCATCGCACGCGAGGATGCGCGGGTGCTGATTCTCGGCAGTCTGCCCAGCGAGGCGTCGCTGCGTGCGCAGGAGTACTATGCGCATCCGCAGAACGCTTTCTGGAAAATCATGCGGGCCATTGCCGGTGCCGCGGGCGATTACGCCGCGCGTTGCCTCTCGATGCAGGAGCGTGGTATCGCCGTGTGGGATGTGTTGTCGAGCTCCGTGCGCCCCGGCAGTCTCGACGCTGACATCGACATGACCACCGCGGTGCCAAACGATTTCGAGCAGTTCCTTGCCGCCCACGAACACATTCGCTTGGTGTGCTTCAACGGCAGGAAGGCGAAGCAGTTGTTTGAGCGCCGGGTGCAATCTTCACTGGCGGATTTCGACCTCGAGTATGCGTTGCTGCCGTCAACGAGTCCCGCGCACGCCTCGCTGACGCTCACGGAAAAGCTCACTACCTGGCGTGGCATAATCGTGCCTCAACTGGCGGGAGGAAGGGACAGTGGTGGCTGATTCGCGGGCAATCCTCGCGCCGTTTCTCGGCATGATGTTGCTCACCGCGCTGGTGTGGGCCTACATGTATACGCGACGCCTCACCTACATAAAAGCGAACAGGATTCCTCCCCAGGACCTCGCGACGCCGGAAAAGGCTGCAGCGCTGTTGCCGGAAGCGGTCGCGCTCCCGGCGAACAACCTGCGCAATCTTCTCGAGCTGCCGGTCCTGTTCTACGCGCTGTGCCTTTACCTTTACGTGACGCGGTCGGCCGATGGCCTGCAGGTGACTGCGGCGTGGACCTTCGTGGCTTTGCGGGCGGCGCACAGCGTTATCCACTGCACGGTGAATATCGTAGTGCTGCGGTTCCTGAGTTATTTCGCGGCGGCGCTGGTGCTGTGGTTCATGCTCATGCGCGCAGTGCTGAGCGCAGCAGGTCTCTAGTGGCGCCTGGTCAGAGCGCGCTGTCGCCTGATTCGCCGGTCCGGATGCGCCAGACCTGCTCGAGCGGCGTGACGAAGATCTTGCCGTCGCCGACCTTACCGGTCTTGGCACTGTCGATAATGACTTCCACGGTGCGTTCCACCAGGTCGTCCTGAACGGCAACCTCGATTTTTGCCTTCGGCAAGAAATCAACGACGTATTCGGCGCCCCGGTACAGCTCGGTGTGACCGCGCTGGCGACCGAAACCCTTGACCTCGCTGACTGTCATTCCCTGGATGCCCACTTCGCTCAACGCGTTGCGTACGTCGTCGAGGCGGAATGGCTTGACTATCGCGGTGACCAGTTTCATAGGTTTCTCTCTGCGCCGGCGTGCCGGCCTATGCTAGCAATACGATACGGCTAAGTGTACAACTGAAGCCAGTGAAATCGGTCCTTGTGAGGGGTTCATGCCGGCGGTCGCTGCGCTTTTCAGGGAACCAGAAGGCTTGCTCATGAACGGCGGCGCGTTGCTGTATGCCGTCACAGCATATGTCGCCGGCTTTGCCGGCCTGTTTGCCGATTCCTGGGCCGTAAACGCCGCGGCAACCGTGCTCCTGGGGCACGCGATGACGATAGCCGCCTACCTGATCCACGAATGTGGACACAATCTCGTGTTCGAACGCAGCCGTCACAATGCGGCCCTCGGCCGCGCGATGAGCTGGCTGTGCGGTGCAGCCTATGGCACCTATGAAGACATGCGGTACAAGCATTTCCGGCACCACGTGGACAATGACGATGTGGTCTGGTTCGAATACGAGAAGTTCTTCGCCAGGCACCCGCTGATACTCGGGCTCGTACGCGGCCTCGAGTGGCTCTACATTCCGGCGCACGACCTGATCATGCACTTGGTGATGGTGTTTACGTCTTTCGTCATCCCGCAACGCCGGGAGCAGCGCCGCCGCAACGTCGCCGTGATCGTGGTTCGCGGCGGGATCTTCTTTACATTGCTGCTAATCGTGCCGAAGGTTGCGGTTCTTTACGCGGTCGCCTACCTGATAATGATGCACGTGCTGCGATTCATGGACATGCTGCAGCACGATTACCCCTACAGCCCGACCCTGTTCGAGTACGTCAAGCCGCCGCACAAAGGCGACGGCGAATGGGAGCAGGAGCACACCTTCAGTAATCCGCTGTCGCTCCGGTTTCCGCAGCTCAACTGGCTGACGCTCAATTTCGGCTACCACAATGCGCATCATGCGGACATGAACGTCCCCTGGTACCGGCTGCCTGAACTGCATCGCGAACTCACCGGGAACGACCCGGCACGCGTGATCCCGTTCCGGTCGCAGCTGAAGCTGTATCATCGGAACCGCGTGTTGCGCGTCTGCAATCCGCAGCCGGTGGACTACCCGAAAGGGCGCGACTACCTGCGGCTTGCGCGAGCGGGACAAGGCCCCATCGGTGGCAACGCCGCCTCCTTCCTTACCTCTTTTTGATACGAAGACACTATGAGTGAACAAACAGGCAAGATCGGCTGGATCGACATCACCGTGGACGACGCGACCGGGCTGCGAGACTTCTATGCCGATGTCGTCGGGTTGTCTCCCGACGCGGTGAGCATGGGCGAATACGACGACTTCACTATGACCATGCCGGCGAGCGGCGAGCCTGTTTGCGGCATCTGCCATGCACGGGGCAGTAACAAGGATCTCCCGGGCGGTTGGCTGGTGTATTTCGTCGTCGACGACGTGGCGGCGAGTGCGGCTGCGTGCACAGCGAAGGGCGGCTCGGTGCTGGTCGAGCCGCGCGGGCTCGCAGGGGGAAGATTCTGCGTGATCGAGGATCCGAGCGGGGCCACGGCGGCGTTGTACCAGGTCTGAGTCAGGTTTCGGGCGTTGAAGTCGAGGTTTGAATCGGCCGGCTGGCTCACGGCAATCGCCCGGCTCGTGGAAAGCAGCGACGTCGACGCTGCCGCGGGCGCGCTGGCCGAGGCGATCGATGTTGCCGTCGAGCACGAGGGCACCTGCCTGCTCGCCTTTCATCGCGACGCGCCGCCGGAAGTCTTCCACCACACGCTCGAACCTGCAGGGCGGCGGCACTATGTCGATCGTTACGTCGCCGGCCCCTACCTGCTCGATCCGCTGTACCAGCTGGCCGTCGGTGACCAGAAACCCGGCGTGTGTCGCTTCCGGGACCAGTCACCCGATCGCTTTCGTTCCAGTGAGTATTACCGGCAGTACTGCGAGCGCACGCATCTGAAAGACGAGATGGACTTTCTCGTCGACGTCTCCGCGAACACCACGCTGGCACTGGTCGTCGGCCGCCGTACGCGCCGCTTCAAGAAGGCGGAGCTCGAGCGGCTCAGGCTCGTCGAGCCGCTCGTGCATGCGGCCATGCGGACAATATGGCAGCGCAGCTCCGCGAGCGATCGCCGGCAGGAGCCGGGCGGCAGCCTGCACCAGCGTCTCACGCGCTGCTTCGAAAACTTCGGAGAGGATCTGCTCACCGAGCGGGAACGCCAGATTACCCAGCTGCTGCTGCGCGGCCACTCCACCAAGTCGGTCGCCCGCGAACTCGGCATCGCGCCGGGCACCGTGATGGTCCACAAGCGCAACCTGTTCGCCAAGCTCGGCATAACGTCGCAGTATGAGCTTTTCTCCCGCTTTATCGACGCGCTGTAACGGCCTACCGCGAGCATGGTATTCAGGTAGCCGGCCGGATGCCGCAGACTGTGGTGCAAGTGATTGATTTAATTAAGGGGTAATCCGTATGTTCGAATTTGACTTCGGGCTGGGCGAGGACATCGACCTGCTGCGTGAAACCGTTGCCGCGTTCGCGGCCGATCGGATCGCACCGCGTGCCGGCGATATCGATGCGAGCAACGAGTTTCCGCGTGACCTGTGGCCGGAACTGGGTGAACTGGGGCTGCTGGGTATCACGGTCGAGGAACAGTATGGCGGCTCGGCGCTCGGCTACCTCGCGCACGTGATTGCGATGGAGGAGATCAGCCGCGCGTCCGCATCGGTCGGGCTTTCTTACGGGGCGCATTCGAATCTCTGCGTCAACCAAGTACGCCGCTGGGGTAGCGACGAGCAGCGGCAGCGATTCCTGCCGAAGCTGGTTTCCGGAGAGCACCTCGGCGCGCTCGCCATGAGCGAGACGGGGGCCGGCTCCGACGTGATGAGCATGCGTACGACGGCAGTCCGGGACGGTGACGAATACGTCCTCAACGGCTCCAAGATGTGGATAACGAATGCGCCGCAGTCCGACGTCATGATCGTTTACGCAGTAACGGATGCCGCCGCGGGCAGCCGCGGTCTCAGCGCGTTCGTGGTCGAACGCGGTGCACCGGGCTTCTCGACGCCACAGAAGCTCGACAAGCTCGGCATGCGGGGTTCCGACACCAGTGAGGTGCTGCTCGAAGACTGCCGCATTCCGGCCGCCAACCGGCTCGCGGAGGAGGGCAAAGGCGCCACCATACTGATGAGCGGGCTCGACTATGAGCGTGTCGTCCTGGCCGGTGGTTCGCTCGGTATCATGCGGGCGTGCATGGACGTCGTCATGCCCTATGTCCATGACCGCAAGCAGTTCGGCCGCCCGATCGGCGAATTCCAGCTGATGCAGGGGAAGGTCGCGGACATGTACACGACGATGAACAGCTGCCGCGCCTACGTGTATGCCGTGGCTGCGGCATGCGACCGCGGCCAGACTACCCGTTTCGATGCCGCAGGATGTATTCTGGTCGCTGCGGAGAAGGCAACCTGGATGGCCGGGGAGGCGATCCAGGCGCTCGGCGGCAACGGTTATATCAACGAGTATCCTGCCGGCCGCCTGATGAGGGATGCCAAACTCTACGAGATCGGCGCGGGTACCAGCGAGATTCGTCGCATGCTGATAGGGCGCGAACTCTTCGAAGCGACCGGCACCTGAGCCGACAGTATTAGCCAACCCCGGGACGGCAGATGCCCCTTATCAAATCCAAGGTCGATCGCAATTCCGACGACTTTGCCGCCAACCTCGCGGTAAACGAGGCGCTTGCGCGTGACCTGGCGGAGTTGAGTGCGCAGGTGGTGCAGGGCGGCAGCGAGCGCTCCCGCGAGCGGCACGTGCTGCGCGGCAAGCTCCTGGTGCGCGACAGGATACGCACCCTGCTCGACGATGGTTCACAGTTTCTCGAAATCGGCCAGCTGGCAGCCTGGCAGGTATACGAGGACGATGTGCCTGCGGCCGGGATCGTCTGTGGCGTCGGCCGGGTGCACGGCATCGAGTGCATGGTCATCGCCAACGACGCCACCGTCAAAGGCGGCACCTACTATCCGCTGACCGTCAAGAAGCATTTGCGCGCACAGGAAATCGCGGAGCAGAATCACCTGCCCTGCATCTATCTCGTCGATTCGGGTGGGGCGTTCCTGCCGCGCCAGGACGAGGTGTTTCCGGACCGCGATCATTTCGGCCGCATCTTCTACAACCAGGCGCGCCTGTCGGCGCTGGGGATACCGCAGATTGCGGCGGTTATGGGTTCATGCACGGCGGGCGGTGCCTACGTACCGGCAATGTGCGACGAAGCCATCATCGTGCGAAACCAGGGCACGATCTTCCTGGGCGGACCGCCGCTCGTGAAGGCGGCGACGGGCGAGGTCGTCGACGCCGAGTCGCTGGGCGGCGGCAGCGTGCATTCGCGGATATCCGGCGTTACCGACCACCTTGCCGACGACGACGCACATGCGCTGGCCATCGCGCGCGAGATCGTTGCAAACCTGAACCACGAGAAACGGGTATCGCTGGCGCTGCGGGAACCGCGCGACCCGGAGTACCCGGCCGAAGACATTTACGGCATCGTTTCGCGCGAATACCGTTTTCCCTACGACGTGCGCGAGGTGATCGCGAGAATCGTCGACGCCTCGGAATTCCAGGAATTCAAGAAGCTGTATGGCTCGACGCTCGTCTGCGGATTCGCACATCTCGACGGCTACCCGGTCGGCATCGTCGCCAACAACGGCATCCTGTTCATGGAGTCGGCGCAAAAGGGCGCGCACTTCATTCAGCTCTGCAATCGCCGCGGCATCCCGCTGCTGTTCCTGCAAAATATCACCGGCTTCATGGTCGGTAAGCGCGTGGAGCATGCAGGGATCGCCAAGGAGGGCGCGAAAATGGTCAACGCCGTTGCGACGGCGAGCGTGCCGAAGTTCACGGTCGTAATCGGCGGATCGTTCGGCGCCGGCAACTATGCCATGTGCGGGCGCGCGTACGGTCCGCGCATGTTGTGGATGTGGCCCAATGCGAGGATATCGGTCATGGGCGGGGAGCAGGCGGCGCTGGTGCTGTCGACGGTCAGGCGCGACGGGCTCGAGACTCGTGGCGAGGAGTGGCCGAAGAAGGACCAGGCGGAGTTCGAGCAGCGTATCCGCGAGCAGTACGACCAGCAGGGTCATCCGTACTATTCCAGCGCCAGGCTCTGGGACGACGGCGTCATCGACCCGGTCGATACCCGCTCCGTGCTCGGCTTCGCGCTCGCCGCGGCAATGAACCGCCCGCGTGATCCCGAGACGCCGTTCGGCATATTCCGCATGTAGGACCGTCATGAGTTCACGTCAGCAGCAGAATTCGGGCACGTCGGAAGTCAGGGAAGCGTTGCGCTTCGATGAGGATCGGCTGCGCGAGTACATGACGTCGCACGTCGAGGGTTTCCGCGGCCCGCTGCAGGTGCGGCAGTTCAGGGGCGGCCAGTCGAATCCCACCTACCTTCTGCAGGCCGATAGCGGGCGCTACGTGCTGCGTCGCAAGCCGCCGGGCAAACTGCTGAAATCGGCGCACGCGGTCGACAGGGAGTACCGGGTCATCAGCGCACTGTACGGCGCCGACTTTCCGGTGCCGCGGCCATACGTCCTTTGTGAGGACGACGTCGTTCTCGGCACGACGTTCTACATCATGGAGTACATCGATGGCCGCATCTTTTGGGAACTCGATTTGCCCGGCCTCGCACCCGGCGAGCGGACCGCGATCTACGACAGCGCCAACGACACCATCGCAAGGCTGCACAGCTTCGATTACGCGGCAATCGGGCTCCACGATTTCGGCAAGCCCGGCAATTATTTCGCGCGCCAGATATCGCGCTGGAGCGGCCAGTACCGCGCGTCCGAGACGCGGGCCATCGAGCCGATGGACCGTCTGCTGGAGTGGTTGCCGGAACATATTCCGGACGACGAGTCGGCGAGTGTCGTGCACGGCGACTTTCGCCTGGACAACATGATCATCCACCAGGACGAGCCGCGGGTGATCGCCGTGCTCGACTGGGAACTGTCGACGATCGGCCACCCGCTGGCTGACTTCACCTATCACCTGATGTCCTGGCAGATGCCCGAGATCGGGCTTGGCTCCGCGGGGCTGCGCGACAGGGACCTTGCCGAACTCGGCATCCCCTCGGCCGACGAGTACACGCGCCTCTACTGCGAGCGCACCGGGCGCCAGGGCGGAATTGCCGACCGTGATTTCTATTCCGCCTTCAATTTTTTCCGGCTGGCGGCAATCCTGCAGGGAATCGCGGGACGCGTGCGCGACGGTACGGCCGCCAGCGCTCACGCCGGGCAGGCGGAGCGCGCCGTCGAGCCGCTTGCTGCGCTGGGATGGGAATTCGCCGCTCGCGCTTGATTGATACTCCTTGTAAGCTGCCACTAAGCCAGCCGCGGCCGGGGTGTCCGGCAACAGCCCGATATCAATAGAACCTGGGGATCATGGCGCTAAATTACGATGATCTTATGGCGACGTCTGTCGTTGACCTGCCGTTCAGCTACGGCGACACGGAGAGCATGCTGTATGCGATCAGCATCGGCCTGGGCCGCGATGCCGTCAATTCGGACGAACTTCCCTATGTCTTCGAGCAGGGCGAAGCGTTGCGCACCTTACCCTCGATGGCTTCTGTGCTGGTGCCCGATATGTCGCCGCCGGACCTGGGCTGGGATTTCAGCCAGGTGCTGCACATCGAGCAGAGGCTGGAGTTGTACCGCCCGCTCCCCGTCGCGGCCGACCTGCTGATCAACAAGAAGGTTGCCGCGGCCTTCGACAACGGCCCGAAGCGCGGTGCGCTCGTGCTCTATGAGGCTGAAGCGCGGCTGGCAAAAGACGACACGGCCCTGTTCAAGATCGGCAATACCATCATGGCGCGTGCCGACGGTGGTTTCGGCGGTCCGCGCGGCATGGGGCCGTCTCCGCACCGGCCGCCCCGGCGGGAGCCCGATCTCAGCTGTGATCTCGATACGCGCCGGGACCAGGCGCTCCTGTACCGGCTGAACGGTGACCGCAACCCACTGCATGCGGACCCGGCGCTCGCGAGGCGGGTGGGCTACCCGGTGCCGATTCTGCACGGTCTTTGTACGTACGGGATTGCCTGCCACGCGATCCTCAGGACGATTTGTGCGTATGACTACACGCTGATCACGGGATTTGACGCGAGGTTTTCGGCGCCGGTGCTGCCCGGCGACACGATTACGACTGACATGTGGCAGGACGGGAACATCGTATCCTTCCAGTGCAGCGTGAAAGAGCGCGGCCTTGTCGTGCTCAAGAACGGTAAGTGTACGCTGGCCGCATAGCACGGGCCGCGAGGCGAGGGGACAGGGATGAGCACACGCGTGCAAATAAGCATCGACAACCACGTTGCCGAGGTTCTGCTGAACAGGCCGGAGAAGCACAACGCGCTCGACATGAAGATGTTCGACGAGCTTGCTGCGGCGGGCGAGCGCCTGTCGGCGGAGCGCTCAGTTCGGGCAGTGGTCCTCGCCGGCGCGGGCGACAATTTCTGCGCGGGCATCGACCTGAGTATTTTCAGCGATCCCGGCGACGCGATCGATCCCGCGTCGATGGC
>CBDUCE010000083.1:0-12294 GCA_965365575.1 uncultured Gammaproteobacteria bacterium | reverse complement strand
GAATGCAGTAATTGTCGAGGATGGGCCTTACATCGGCCGAGTAGCTGACCTGGCGCTCGCAGGCGATGAGCGCGGCGCTGGCCAGAGCAATAGTCAAAATCATGAATGATCTCGAGGTCATGGCACGATCCTCATACGGTCCTTTGTTAACGCTAGGGCAACATGGTGGATTCTGCCATTGTGGCTTTCCACATCTGCTCTGCGAAACTTGCGGCTGCGGCGAGTCCGACCGACAATCGCGTTTTCAGCAGGATGGAGAGCCTTTGTGTCCACAAGGATCAGGGCGCTTGTGTTCGGTGCCAGCGGCTATATCGGGACCAACCTGACGCCGCGGCTGATGGAGGAGGGCTGGCAGGTGCGTGCGGCCGCACGACACCTGGCGGTGCTGAAAGCGCGCGGTTGGCACGGGGCAGAACTCGTCGGAGCCGATGCCCTCGACCCCGAAACTTTGCCGGCTGCGCTCAAGGATATCGATCTGGCGTTCTACCTGGTGCACTCGATGGCGGCAGGGAGCGACTTTGCCGAGCTGGACATTGAGGCGGCAAAAAACTTTGCGGCAGCCGCGTCGGAGGCGGGCGTCAAACGCGTTGTTTATCTTGGTGGCCTGATACCGGCCGATCCGCGCTCGGCTCATCTCAAATCCAGAGCAGAAACCGGGGATGTGCTGCGCCACGGGTCGGTGCCGGTGACGGAGATCCGCGCCGGCATGATCGTCGGCCCGGGATCCGCGGCCTACGAAATTATTCGAGACCTCGTGAACTACCTGCCGGTCATGATTACTCCGCGCTGGGTGCAGTCGCGCTCGACACCCATCGCGCTCGAAAACCTCCTGGACTACCTTGTCGGTGTTGCGCGCCTGCCAGAGGCGGCAGGCAAAATCTATGATGTTGGCGGTCCGGAGGTGCTCACCTACGAGCAACTGATGCGGCAGTACGGAGAGACCGTCGGGAGACGGTTCTGGTTACTGAGCCTCCCTGTATTGACACCACGACTGTCGTCTTACTGGCTGAAACTTATTACCGCCGTGCCGACGAACATTGCCCGCGCACTCATTGATGGGCTGGAGCACGATGTTATTGCGGACGACACGGCCATCAGGGGGTTAATCCCGCTCGAGTTGATGACATTCAAGGATTCCGTGGCGGCAGCGCTCGAGGCCGAGCAGAACGACGCCCTTTCTGCACACTGGGCCGAAGGCTCGATCGTGTGCCGAAACTTTCATCCCGAATACGCATACTATGCGAAGCGCGCAGGAGGAACAGCCACGACCACGGCAAGCAAGGAAGCCTTGTGGCGCCAGGTGATGGCCTTCGGTGGAGACGAAGGCTACTACTACGCGGAATCACTCTGGTTCCTCAGGAGGCTAATCAACTGGTTCGCCGGCGGCCCGAGTTTCTATCGCCGGCGACGGCACCCGCGGGAGCTGCGTGTTGGCGACGTTATCGACGCATGGCGTGTCATTGCGGCAGAGCCTGACCGGCGATTGACCCTGTTGATGGAAATGCGTGGACCAGGGTCCGGCGTGCTCGAGTTCGAGATCGAAGACGAGGGGGAGCGTCGCGTGCTTCGTGCAACCGCCTACTGGCACCCTGCCGGACCGGCAGGGCTCATCTACTGGTACTCGTTGTTGCCGGTCCACGCGTTCCTGTTTCGGGGGATGACGTCGGCGATCGCCAAACGCGCGGAGAAGAAGCAAGAGCAAGCGATGGGCGTGTCTTCCTGATTACGAGCAGGCAAAGAGACAGAACCATGACGTATCCGCACAGGCTGCTGGAGGACATCGATACTCTCGCGAGTTTCGGGGGCTGGAGCAGGGACGTTTACGCGGATTTTTTCCGGCTCCGCAAGGGCGACCTCAGTGAAGACGAATTTCGTGAAAAATACTGTCGGGAGCAGGCGATCCTGGCCATGGACATGACCGGCTTTACGTTATCGGCATTCGAAATCGGTGAGATCAAGAGCCTGTCGCGGATCTTCGATGCCCAGCGCGCCGCCCTGCCGGTATTACAGGACCATGGTGCCGAGCTGATCCGCTGTTTCGCGGACGATATCGTTGCCCTGTTCCGGAAACCGACAACTGCAATCGATGCTGCGCTGGAGGTCCATCGACGAATCGAGCACTTCAACCTCTCGCCGCAAGCTTCCGAGCACCCGACCGTTTGCTGTGCGGGCATCGGTTTCGGTAGCGTTTTTGCGATCGGCCCCAACCTTGCACAGGGCGACGAGATGAATCGGTCATCAAAGCTCGGGGAGGACATCGCGCGCGGCGGCGAAACGCTGATCACCGAACACACCTACGCGGTGGTCGCCAATCGCAATGACCTGCGGTTCGAGCGCCAGCACCAGGACGATGTCCCGTTCCCGTTTTACCGGGTCTCTGAACTCGCGTGATCTGAGAATCGAAAATCCGCTTACGAATTCAGGCGGCACTCCTGCTTCATGTCGGGGGTCATTCTCATGGCCGCTTGACATGGTAAAGCGGAAGGGCGCCGTATTCCTTCGCCAGCTGCGTACGACCGATATAACTGAAACGCAGACCTTCCATACAGCGTGCCGCGGCGACCGCCGCGTAAGCGCTGCTGGCATATACCTGGCCCGGTGGCGTGATTGGTTCTATCCGAGCGGTCCGGCTCGTGTGAATGCCCGTATACAGTGGCGCCCCGGTTATCGGGTCTCGCCCGATGAATACCGGGCCACAGTGCAGACCGATACGCATGCCCATATCTGACGGCAACCCGAGCGCGTGCCAGTCGCGACTCGCGATGAGTTCGCTGAGTTCGAGAGCATAATGCCCCGCCGCGTGGGCATCCTTGAACACCATGTACATGCCGTCGCCAGCCGTCTCGATGTGTTCGGGGGAATGTCTGGAAATTTCGTTGTACGATGCGATGGCGCCGATGTAATGCTCGAAGAATAACGGCACCTGTCCTTCGCTGAGCCGGGAATAGCCGACCGCGTCGGCAAACAACAAAGTTCGCATCGCGTATTGAAAACCCGGCTCGTCCCTGGTGGAGTTCGTGGCAGGGCTCACGCCCGGTTTGCTGCTCCCCTGCCGCGGAAGCGATCGGCTTGCGTCGGGGCAGGGATTGACCTGTTCTGTGGACACGCCGTTACGACGCCACATGTCCACCACTGAGCTCGTGCCGCCGACGTCCCCGGCAAGGATGCCGTCCCAGACCGCGAGGCCGTGCAGACGGGTATCGAGAACCTGGGATCGCAGTCGCGCCAGTCCGGTCATGACCAAGTTGGCGTACTCGAAGGTGGAAACCCCGCTCGGCGGCGGCTTTTCGCTTATGACCATGACCTCGGTAGCACAGTCGAGCAATTGCTGAAACCGTTCTCCCCAGTCGCCTTGCCTGCAGAATTCCACGCTTTCGGACCTGAACTGGTCGGCGGGAAACGGCAGGACAATGTGCAATTCGCCACCGAGTTCCCTTACGACCTCGAGACACAGGATGTCGGCACCGCAGGCTGCCGAGCCGTAGGCGGCGGAGGGCCGCAGTTTTTCGATTTTCGAACGAATCCTACCGCGAATCTCCTCAACCATATGCAGAGGAAATCTCGGCTCATCGCGGCCGGGCGCGTCGATCATGTGGCCGGTAAATACGAGCACAGGCGGGATCGTGATTGCTTCGTCGAGCCAGGAAAGATCGATCCGGAGATGATCGAGGAGAATGCGCGCCTGGTGTCGTGTCGAACTCAGGTCGCCGTAATTGGTGCCTGCGACTGCCGCTGCTTCGCTGTAGCGCCTTTGTGCGACGTCGAGTTCACCGAGTATCAGCGCCGCTTCGGCGAGCGTCGCTCGCGGCCAATATTCTTCAGTGATGTCGCCCGAGGTCGCGCTAAGAGCACGCCGGCACAGACGCTCGACTTCTGCGGCGATTTTTCGGGCGTGCTCCACATGCCGTAGAAGCAGCGCCATCGTTGCGGCATTAATGCCGGTGTAATACGCTTCCGGCACGGCATCGCGCGCTACCGCATCCTGGTATGCGGTCTCGTAAATCTCGTACGCCGCGAGGAGATGCCGCTCGCAGTCCTCGGGGTTCCTGGCGGCCAGCGCCAGGTCTTTGTGAGTCCTGGCGAGCGGACCCGTGGTTTCTGCATCCGTGCAGCCATCTTCGCGCAGTGACGTCAGTACTTCATTCGCTCTGCGCAGCGCACCGCTGCGAGTCAGCGCCAGGCCCTGAAGTTGCCTGAGACGAAAATCAGCAGGGTCCGATTCGAGCGCCTGTTGCACTTCATTGTAAGCGAGCAGTGGTTCGCCCATACGCAGCAATTTTTCGGCCGTGGCTCTCGCCCTTTGGAGACCTGTATCCGATCTCTGATCGCCCGGATACGCTCGCGTCAGCTCCTGTTGTAGCGCTTTTTCCTCTTTTGCGGTCGCAGATTTCATTCCGAACTTTCCGACCATCGATGCGCGTGTTCAGCAGTTGGCCCAACGCGCGCAAATGAGTTTTGCAATAGCGCCCGGACGGCCATAATATGCCCCGACTCGTATTAGCTCGCGGTGCTGGTATGAAACTCCAGCGGAAGCCATTTTCTCGATGACGCCGATCATACCCAGGCCATTATGTTCACCGTCGATCAACTAGTTGCCCACGCGGTAGGCGACTACCTGCTGCAAAGCGAATGGATGGCCATGGAGAAGACGAAGCGATCGCTGCCGGCGCTCGTGCATTGCCTCGTTTACCTCATCCCGTTCCTCTTCATCACGCAGAACCCGCTCACACTCGCGGTTATTGGTGGCACGCATTTCGTGATCGATCGCTGGCACCTGGCACGGTATGTAGCGTGGTTGAAAAACCGGCCCTGGCCGGGCAGCGCACCCTGGCGCGAGTGCCGTGCGACCGGGTTTCATCCGGATACGCCGCCGTGGATGTCGGCCTGGTTGGTTATCATTATCGACAACATCATGCACATAGTGATCAATGGTCTTGCGATTACGTACATCGGGACCTGACCGCAGCCTGTCGTCGGTACTCACGTGAGACCGTCTCGGGCCTCGATGTAGCCGCAAGGGCAGAGTTCGATACATTTACCGCAGCCTTCACAGGCGTCGAATGCGAACGCATAGTACTTGCCAGGGCAGGTTTCCTCGACGCGCGTGAATCCTCCGCGATTGCAGTACATGAAGCACTGCTGGCAATCGAAACAGAGGCCACATGACATGCATCGCGAGGCTTCCTCGCATGCCTGCTCGGAACTCAGCGTGAGATCTTTCTCGGCGTCCGGGTCTGCAAGCCAGTCGGATTCCGACCGACGCGGAGTACGCGAGCGCTGCCGCTCTGCGTAATAGTCGATCTTCACGGCGTCGGGCATCAGCGGTGGGCAGTTGGGCTGCAGGGAGGGTCGCGGATATCCTCTCAGTTCCGCGTGTGCGGATGCCGCGGCATGACGTCCTTGCCCGATGGCCCGGCTGGCGATGCCGGGCCCCAAATCGTCGCCGCCGGCAAACAGGCCACGCTGTAACCTGCCGTCGGCAGCCGGCCGCAACCATGAACCTGCCACCAGAATGGTATCGGCTGTGTGCCATCCCGGTTCCTGTGAAATCGCCACGATGACGCTGTCCGCCGCCAGGTATTCGATCTGTCCCGATATCGCTTCGGGACGTCGACGTCCATCGCCGTCCGGTTCGCCGAGCCGCATGCCCTGGACCTCAACCTGTTGAATATTGACGCCATCGCGAATGATCCGCGTCGGGGCCGCGAGGAATCTGAATTCGACGCCTTCGTGCCGGGCATCCTCGACCTCGTGTGCGGTGGCCGGCATCTCGGATTCGCTGCGTCGATAGATGAGCGTCACGGAGCTGCCATCCCGCCGCGCACTTCGTGCCGCGTCGATCGCGGTATTTCCTCCGCCGATCACGAGGACGGTGTGGCCGCAGCCGGTTTCGAGTCGCCTTTTGCGCCGACGCAGGAACTCGATGCCGGACATTACACCAGGGCCGTCCTCGCCCGGCACGCCGAGCCGCCGGGCTGCCTGCGCTCCCAACCCCATGAACACAAGCTCGTGCTTCTCTCTCAGCTGGGATAGCGTGAGGTCTTCACCGACGTCGACGCGGCTGGCGAGCTTGATACCCAGTTCCAGTAGCCGATCGACTTCGGCGTCGAGGACGTCCCGCGGTAACCGGTAGTCGGGTATTGCATGCCTTAACATGCCTCCCGGGCGCTCGTCTCGTTCATAGATCGTTACCTCGTAGCCGCGGATTGCCATCTGGTAGGCAAAGGACAGGCTCGCAGGGCCGGAGCCAATTACGCCCACCGACTCGGGGCGTTGGCGGCGGGGCACCTCCGGCAGCTTCAAATTCCTCGAAATCCCCCAGTCGCCGAGGAATCGCTCCATCGCATTGATCGAAACCGCGCCGTCCTTGTCGTTGCGACTACACAGGTCTTCGCAGGGATGTGGACAAATCCGCCCTATCGTGGCCGGCAAAGGGTTGAATTCGACGAGCTTACGCCAGGCCGCGTCGAATGCGTCGTCGCGACTCAGACCGTTCTTCTCGCGCTGCGCGATGATGCCCAGCCAGCCTCGAATGTCGCCGCTGTTCGGACACCTCGCCTGGCACGGCGGAAGCTTCTCCAACCGTTGTGCGTGTATCTGGAATGGCAGTTCGACCGAGGCGCTCGTTTTCCTGTCAGTGGTGGACATGGTCCGCTTCCCGTTCGGTCCGACCTTTGCCAGCGGTCCTGTCGCCCCAAACGTTTGCGCTAACGAGATTCCACAGCAGGTTGCCGACGTAGGCAGGATGCAGTGTTCGCAGGAATACGTTGGTGTAGGATGCGCTGCCGCTGAACAGGTCCCAGAGCACGCCCGACATGCGCCGCGGACTCTCTTCCTGGTGCTGTTCGTGAGCCGTCATTTGCAGAATTCCGCGACGCGCGAAACGGGCTTTTTGAACAAGGCTTGCGACATTGAAAACCAGTTTTCCTACCTGGTTGTCGTTGCTGATCTTGCGGCAGAGCGGTGCATAGTGGTCGTGAAATGCCTGTGCATTGACACCGTGGAAGACGACGGTTTTGGCCGCTGCTTTCGACGTTCGATACGCCGCGCCGATCCCGTCCTTGAACAGACGCGTCGATCCGCTATCACCAATGAAGACGAGACGGTCGCCGTAAACGGGCCTCGCCGATCGAGTATTGATGCGAGGATAGCAGTGGCATACGTGGCCCGGAATTTCACCTCCGGGGAATCGCTCTCGGACTTCGGGCGCCGCGAAGAACTGGTCGATCAGGTTCTCGTCGATATCGTCACCCAGCAGGCACAGCGTTACATAGTCGCCTTTGGGGATTAGCGCCGCAAATTCGAGTCTCGGTATGTCCAGAAGGAACACGTGCATCGAAGGCCCGAAAGTCTCGCGAATCAGGTCACGCCCGAGTTTAAACTCGCAGATGAAGGTCTTGGTTCTTTCGGGGCGCGCAAATTCAGCCGTGCGGGTTTCGAGCATTTCGACGAGCCTGCTGTTGATGCCGGTTGCAACCACAACGAGGTCGTAAACAGCGCGGGAGTTGTCGGCGCAGATCACCGTCATACGGTCGTCCTCGCGCCGCACGTCGGAGACGAGGCTGGGAATCAACCGGGCTCCCTTTTCCTGTGCAAGGTCGAGGAGATAGCCGTCAAAGCTCTGGGTCTCGAGCGGCTCCGAAGAGCGCGGCCCATTGCCGCGGTAGACGGCCGCGATGCGCTTCTCCATGAGCGGTGTTGCGATCTCCACGTCGCCGACGTCCATATGCAACGTATACGATTCCATGCCTCGCTGCACGACGCACTCCGGGAGCCTGATTCCCTCGGTCGCCAACCGCTGTACCAGCGACTCGGAGACGATACCGCCACAGTGGTTGCAGCCTGCAGGACCGCGGTGGCAAAAGCGCCTGGGCTCGAATATTTCGACGTCGAGTTCGAGACCTATGGTCTCGGCCATACTCAGGAGAAAATAGCTGAACATCGAACCGGCGGGGCCGGCGCCGATAACGGCGATCCTGGAGCCATCCCGCAGCGTCTTTGCCTGCTCCCGTTGCGGTCTTGGTGCTTTGCCTGTCAGAAGTTCCAGCCCCTCAACCATTTTGCTCTCGTTTGGCGCGATTGCGCCGCGCCATTTTGTTGTTCTGGTTATTCGTACCTCGCCAGCCTGTCCGTGAGGTCTCGAATTCGGTGCGACATGGTTTTTACGACACGAAGCGCCAGAGACGGGTCCTCGTGAATACCGCCGAGAAAATTCTTCTTGTCGATCGAGAGTAGCCGGGTCGGTTTGGTTGCGCGAACCGTGGCGGTGCGGATCTCTTTTTCGAACAACGCCATCTCGCCGAATATGTCGTTCGGGCCCATCGTACGCAGCGGATATTCTCTGCCGTTGGCTTCGGCAATTACTTCGACTTCGCCGTCCTGAATGACGAACATGCAGTTTCCCGCATCCCCCTGCCGGAAGATCACCTCGCCCGCACTGTATTCTTTTCCGAGGCCAGCCATGTTGACGATCCGCTCTATCTAACGGATACATTCTCTTATCATGCTAGCTCGTTTCGATGATTCAGGCTGTCAGTATTTGCCGCAGTTCCCGGCAGAGTTCGCAAATGGACCGGAATTCGCGGGCTGCCTAGGGTCTGCGCGGCTCCGTGCACTCATTTTTACGGCTGCAGGCGCCACACTTGAGGGAGCGCTTCTTGGCATCGGGGTCGTTTTTCGCAAGCCAAATCTGGAACACGGCCCAGGCCGCGCAAAGGGCGACGATCGCGAGCAGGGGCAGGAGATAGCTGGTCATGGCGATTGCGGCCCCTCAGGATGAACTGAACAGCCCGGCAAATCCCATGAACGCCATCGACAGGATCCCGGCAATGATCAGGTTCATCGCGGTTCCCTGGATCAGTCTCGGGATGTTCGAGAGTTCGGATTCCTCGCGCAGACCCGCGAGCAGGACGAGTGCCAGCGTAAAACCGATGCCGGCACCGAGCGCATAGACGATCCCCTCCACGAAGCCGTAGCCGCGATTGGTTGCGAATATCGCGAGGCCGAGGATCGCGCAGTTCGTCGTAATAAGCGGCAGGAAGATTCCCATCGCACGGAACAGCGCGGGGCTGAGCTTCTTGATCAGCATTTCAATGAACTGGACCGTGCTGGCGATAACGACGATGAAACAGATCAGGCGCAGGTAGGGCGCGTGTATCAACACGTAAGTATTCAGAACCCAGGCACAAACAGCGGTAACCAGCATCACGAAGGTCGTCGCCAGGCCCAGGCGTGCCGACGTCTCCAGGGAATTGGAAACGCCGAGGAACGGACACAACCCGAGGAAGTAGGTGAGTACGAAGTTGTTCACCAGGAGCGCGCTGATGAAGATCCAGGGCAGGTTATCCATTAGCTACCGCTCCTCTCGGCTTCGGCGACGTCGGCCAGGAACTCGTCCTTCTTGTATTTGAACCAGTTGAAGAACAACAGGATCACGCCGAGTGTGAGAAAGCCGCCCGGCGGCAGGATCATGACGATCCAGGGCTCGAAATTCTCGCCGAAGATCCGGATTCCGAACAATGCGCCGTCGCCGAGGATTTCACGCACGGCGCCGAGCGAGAACAGCGCGAGCAGGAAGCCGGCGGACATTCCCACGGCGTCCATCACTGCGAGCCGGGTCGGGTATCGGGATGCAAAGGCTTCCTGGCGGCCGAGAATCAGGCAGTTCGCCACGATCAACGGAATGAAGGCGCCCAGTTCCTTGTGTACTTTGGGGACCAGCGCCAGCAGCGTGTAATCGGCGATGGTGACGAAGGTCGCAATGATGATGATGAAGCAGGATATCCGCACCTGCTTCGGGATCACGTGGCGGAATAACGACACGAGAAAACTCGAGCCCACCAGCACGAACAGCGTCGCTCCGCCCATCGCGATAGCGTTGATCGCCGAATTCGTGACCGCAAGCATGGGGCACATGCCGAGCACCTGCACGAACACGGGGTTGTCGCGCCAGATGCCTTTTACGAATTCTTCGTACGATTCGTTTTTCTTCATTGCCCCGTTCCGCTGTCTGCCGGTTCGCCGGCGAACGGTGGCTCCGTGCCTGGCGACGGCAACTGTTCGGCCCACGCCACGTGGGTCTCGTTGATGATCCTGACCACGGCTTTCGACGAGATCGTCGCGCCCGTGATGGCATCTACGTGATTGTCCTGGGTACTCGTGCCCTTTTTCACGGTGACTATTTCCGGTTCGACTGACAGGGCACCGAACTCGGCGACGAATTCGGCATCCTTGTAGATCTTGTCGCCCAGTCCCGGCGTTTCGCGGCTCTCGAGTATCTCCATACCGACGACCTGTTTCCTGCTCGGCAGGTAGCCGTACAGCAGCGCTATCGTGTCCTGGAACCCGGGTCCCGCGCCGGGCATGGCGTAGCCGACGAAATCACCCTGTTCATCGTAGCCGCCGTACACGACGGGCTCGTCCTTCTCCGGCGCCGGCACCACCATGATCCTGCCGTCGCGGTAGACCAGCGCCTGCATCCGGCTTACACCCGGCAGCACCTTGAATACCGCCTCACGAAGTTCGCGCGCTTTGTTGGCCGTGATGGTCGGCAGCGTCGATTCGTAGATACCGATGATCGCGATACCCGAAACGAGTCCGGCTATCGCGAGCGTCATCACGAGCCGCAGCGAACTCGGCGCAGCCGGCTGCCTGACGGTGTCCGAACTCATGGCTTCTTCTCGACCCCGTGTCCGAACACGCGCGGCTGCGTGTATCTGTCGATCAGCGGCGTTGCGGCGTTCATCAGCAGGATGGCGTACATGACGCCTTCCGGGAGACCGCCGAAGACCCGAATCAGCATGACCAGCACACCCGTGCCGATCCCGAAAATCCATGCGCCGCGCGGTGTCACGGGTGAACTGACAGGATCGGTCGCCATATAGATCGCACCGAGCAGCAGGCCACCAGAGAACACCGAGAACAGTGGCGTCGGGAATCGTTCGGCGTCGAAGAAACCAAGGCACAGTGAGAAGAGCATGACCGTGCCAAGGATGCTGACCGGGATGCGCCAGTCGAGATCGCGCCGCAGCCACAGGTAGACGCCGCCGAGCAGCAGCAGGACTCCATTGGTCTCGCCGAGTGATCCACCAATCTTGCCGAACATCAGGTTCGTGAGCGGTGTGACTTCCTGTTCGAACTTCAGCAGGCCAAGCGGCGTCGCTGATGAGACACCGTCGACGGAGACCTGCATGAACGGCAGCGCGAGATTACCGGCATAGACGCTGAAGAAGCCGCCCTCCGGATGCGCCGACACCCAGGTCGTCATTGCTATCGGAAACGTGGCCAGCAGGAAGGCACGGCCGAGCAGCGCCGGGTTGAACAGGTTATGGCCCAGCCCGCCCCAGATGACTTTGCCGAGTGCGATGCCGATGAAGCCGCCGAGAAACGCCATCCACATCGGCAAGCCGGGCGGCAGCGTCAGTCCGAGCAACAGCCCGGTGAGGACGCCGGTCGCGTCACGTAACGACGCGCCACGGGTTGCCCGATCGGCGAACAGCCATTCCGCCAGAACCGCACCTGCAATACTCGAGCCGATCACGAGGACAGCGCTCAGGCCGAAGAACCACATAGCGGCCCCGGTAGCCGGCAGCAGCGCAACTATGACGTCGCGCATCGCTTTCGGCGTCGTCATCCCCTGGCGCAGTAACGGCGCGTGGAACAGCAGCAGATCCGGGTCGCGGCCTTTCATTCCTCCGGCTCCTTGCGATGCCTCAGGTCGTCCTTGGCCGTACGGATGAGCTGTACGATCGGGATATCTGACGGGCACGCGAACGTGCAGCAGCCGCACTCCACGCAGTCGAAGACGTTATAGGCTTTCATCTCGTCGAACATGCGCGCCTTGGATAGCCGCGCCAGGCGGGACGGGTTCAGGAAATAGGGGCATGCCTCGAGGCAGCGTCCGCAGCGTATGCACGGATATTCCGTGCGCCGTGCGGTCTGTTCCTCGGTGAACACGAGCACGCCGGAACAGCCCTTGAGCACGGGGACATCGAGGCTCGCAATGGGCCTGCCCATCATCGGACCGCCCATGATGATTTCCCGGCTGCCCGGCTTCAGGCCACCACAGAACTTCACGACGTCGCGAACCGACGTACCGAGCGGGACGATGAGGTTTGCGGGATAGGTGACGCCCGGCCCCGCGACGGTCACGACCCTCTCGATCAACGGCATTCCGCGAAGGAAATAATCTGCGATGGCGACGATGGTACCGACGTTGTTGACGTTGACTTCGACGTCGCGCGGCAGGCGTCCGGCGGGCACCTCCGTGCCGAAGACGCTCTTGATCATCATCTT
>CBDUCE010000082.1:0-12304 GCA_965365575.1 uncultured Gammaproteobacteria bacterium | reverse complement strand
CGCCGAAGGCGCCCCAAAGGGGTGAGCCGGCGCAGCCGGCGAATCAATCCTGCCGATTATTGTCGCCCTAAAGCCCCTCCGGTTTCTTGAGCGTAAACCAGTCGGGATTGCCCCGAAGCTCCACGTACGTCGCCGCAACCGGCTTACCGTCTTGATGAGCCGGAATGTAATGGCCTTCGCGAACGATGTCCGTCATCCATGTCTCGCAGACGCTGTAATGTTCCACCGGGCCATAGGACATGACCAGGCCGACCTCTCCGCTTGACTCGCCTTCCTCGGTCACCCGAACCCGCGAGATGCCCGCTACGGAACCGCACTTGGGCGCCGGCGGATCCTCGTTGTACCGCTGGGGCGCCTCGTACTCGAGGCCGAGCTTGTCCGCGTCGTCGCCCCAGTTCGGGAACACGCCGGCCGCGTAAAGATCGCCCTTGCGACCGAAGTAAACGCGGAAATAGAACTCGACGGGCTTAGCCTCGCCGTCAACGAGTGCAGGCGTCAGTTCCGCCGTAGCGATAAACTCCTCGGCCGCTTCACGGAACTTCGTGTCCGCGGTGCCGTAATAGTCGAGACAAAAGTACCGCTCGATTTCGCCGGTGGCGCCCACCCTCGCCGCACAATTGACAAAGACCGTCACGTCACGCTTGTGGTCCGGAAAGCGTATCTTCTGCGACGCTGCGTCGAGCCCGTCGGCAAAGCGCGCGGGAACGAACTCCTCTGCGGCTGTGGGAGAAACAACAAGAAATGATATGAGAGTAACGGCGGGGAAGGTGCGCATCTTCATGATCAGTCCCGGTGATCGTGTGCCCTTAATTTAGCACTTTTGTGCACACAGGAGACGCCCGGTTAGCGCGCATAATGTTGCGACCTGTCCTCAGTACTGTCGGCGTAGACCAGGCGCCTGATGCTGTGCCCCAGTTCATCCGCCTGAAAACGCGCGACATCGCTGCCTGGATACCGCGCCATGCGAAACTGAACGGAGTCATGCACCGCCTGCCAGCTGCGCGTCACGAACGACCTTTCGCTCTTGGTCAACGGCGGCAACGCGGGATTACCCCTCGGGTAACACTGGGACAGGAAATGGCTCAGGCAATAGTCGCCGCTGTAGCCCTGATGAAACCCCCACGTGACGTGGATGTTCGTATCCCGTAGCGCAGACGTGAATGCACTGGTCACGCTGCGCGTCGACTGGTTACACAGGGTGATCTCGTCCTGCCCGGAATACAGCAGGTCTCTGCCCGGGCCGGATGAATGACCCAGCCTGGCTTCCGTCACTTCCGTGTAAACCACTGATGCCAGGATTGCGCAACCGTCAACGCCGACCAGGGCCTGCTGTGCGCTTGCCGGGGCCGACAACCGCATGCTCGTCACGCACAGGATGCATACAAAAGAGATCGTCCGTATCCGCATCTTTCCTCTCCTTGGGTTGGTTGTGGCACCAGGATCAGGCAATGACGAACCGCGGACTACCACCAAATTTCGGTATTCGGTGCAGTTCAGACTATGATGCGCCGTGATGCCTGAGCCATTGCCCGCCAACAGGAAACGATTCTTTCTCGATCGCGTACTCGGACTGGAACGCCACGAGTATTACGCCGTCGCGTGGTCCTTTGTTTATTTCTTTTGCGTGCTGTCCGCGTACTACATGCTGCGCTCGGTGCGCGAGACAATGGCCGTCGAGGGCGGCGTGCAGAACGTGCCTTGGCTCTTCTCGAGCACGTTCGTCGTCATGCTCGCGGTCACGCCGGTGTTCGGCTGGGTCGCTTCCCGTTATCCACGACGGCAGTTCCTCCCCTGGGTGTACTACTTTTTCGTCATCAACATTCTGCTCTTCTGGGCCGGCTTCAGCTACACGATCAACAACGGCCTGAGCTTCGTGTGGCTGGGCCGCGCGTTCTTCGTATGGCTCAGCGTATTCAACCTGTTTGTCGTCTCGGTGTTCTGGAGCTTCATGGCCGACATCTACACGCGTGAACAGTCGCGGCGCCTGTTCGGCGTAATCTCGGCCGGCGGCAGCGCGGGCGCCCTGCTCGGCCCGCTCGCGACCGGTTCGCTCGTCGTGCCGATCGGCTTCCAGAACCTGCTGCCCATATCCGCGAGCCTGCTGTTGTTCGGCGTCTACTGCATCACGCGGCTGCGGCGCTGGGTCGAATCGGAGCATCGCGGCGAACTCGAAAGCACGATGGCCTCGGCGGCGCCGCTCGGCGGCACACTGCTGGGCGGAGTTACACTCGTGACCCGATCGAAGTACCTGTCGGCAATCGGCCTGGCGTCCATTATTGCCAGCTTGCTGGGCACGGCTCTCTACATGTTCATGACCGAACTCGTCGGGGAAGCATTTGCGAGTACCGACGAACGCACCCGGACGTTCGCCTTTATCGATGCCGCAACGAACACGATGGCAATGCTGGTACAGTTGCTCATTGTCAAACGCGCCGTGTGGCGGTTCGGCGTCGGCATCACGCTGTCGTTGTTGCCGATCATCTCGATCATCGGATTCACGCTGGTCGCCATGAATCCGTCGTTCCTTGCCGTGGCCGCCGTGCAGGCTGTCCGTCGCGCGGTCGGCTTCGGGCTTTCCAAGCCAACGAACGACATGCTCTACTCTGTCGTGACGCCCGAGGAGAAATACAAGTCGAAGAATTTCATCGACACGGCCGTATACCGGGGTGGCGACCTCATCGGCACCTGGACCGTCAGAGGGCTGTGGGGCCTTGGCTTCTCGGGCATTTCGATCGTAATGTTGCCGTTTGCCGCTGTCTGGGTTGCAATCGCCCTCTGGCTCGGAAAGGCATACCGCACCTACGACGGCAGTTCGACAAGAGGAACCGGAGCATGAAGCAGCCCCTTTGGACACGGCGAGACGCGCTCGCCGCAGCGGCCGCAGTTGGCTCGCTGCCGCTAACGGGAATGGCTGCCGGGAATCGAATGCTGACTCGCGCGATTCCGTCCAGTGATGAGCAATTGCCCGTTATCGGCCTCGGCACGTACAGCGTATTCGACGTCGCGAGCACACCCGACGCGATCGCCGAACGCCTGCGGATCGTGAATCTACTGGTCGGTGCCGGCGGCAGCGTCGTCGACACCTCGCCCATGTACAACCGGTCTGAAACAGTCATCGGCGAAGTCATTACAGCCGGGGCGCCACGTGACGACCTCTTCATTGCCACCAAGGTCTGGACAGACGGCCCCGAGGCCGGCGCCGAACAGATGAAGCGTTCGGCGCAACTCATGAAGACGGACATCATCGACCTGATGCAGGTGCACAACCTGCGCGACACGGCCGTTCATATGCAGACAATTCGGGAGGGCCAGGAACGCGGGGAGATTCGCTACAGCGGGGTAACCCATTATCGCGCGAGCGCGCTGGACGCCGTGGAAAAAGCGCTGCAAGAATTCCGGCCGCAGTTCGTCCAGATCAATTACTCGCTGGGCGAGCGCGATGCCGATCAACGATTGCTGCCGCTGGCAAGCGACCTCGGCATTGCCGTCATCGTCAATCGGCCCTACCAGGCCGGCCGCCTGTTCAGTGCGGTGCGCGGCCGGGAGCTGCCGGCCTGGGCGACGGATTTTGCCGCAAGCTGGGGACAGTTCTTCCTCAAATTCATCATTGGTCATCCCGCGGTCACCTGCGTAATCCCCGCCACCAGCAAACCGCAGCATATGCGCGACAATCTCGAAGCCGGTTTCGGCGAATTGCCGGACGCCGCCACGCGCGAGCGCATGATCCGGTTCATGCAGGAGCTGTGACGGTGCAAAACACCGGCCTGTTGCGGCGGCTCGCGGCGATACTCTACGACTCGCTGCTGCTCGTCGCGCTCTGGTTTCTCGCCACGCTTCCATTCGTTGCGGTCGAAGGCGGCGAATCGATCGAAGCGGGCAGCGGCCCGTTGTACTTTCTCTACCAGCTCACGCTGTTGCTGGTTGCATTCGGCTTCTTCGTCGGTTTCTGGCACCGCCGCGGGCGCACGCTCGGCATGCAATCCTGGGGCCTGCAATTGCAGACCGCGGACGGCAGCTTGCCGTCGCTGGGCGCAGCCACTATCCGGTTCTTTGCATCGATCATCTCCTGGCTGCCGCTCGGGCTCGGTTTTCTCTGGCAGATCTGGGACGCCGATCACCTCACCTGGCACGACCGGCTCAGCAAGACACGGCTGGTCTATTATCCTCGCAAGAAGAAGCCCCGGCGTTAGCGTATTCGCGCCAGCGCCACGAGCGTGATCAGTAACAGCCCGATAGATGGCAGCCACGACACCAGTGCCGGATTAAGATCGAAGACCTGCCCGGAATTGGCGAGCATCTCGCTCGCGAGGTAATACGCCAGGCCCACGCCGACCCCGATCATCAGGCGGGCGCCCGCACCGCCGCTACGCAGCGACCCGAACACGAACGCCAGCGCCAGCATCGGCATGATCATGACTGCGGCGGTGCGCGACACCCGGTACCAGAGCTCCGACTCGTAGTTCCGCGCATCGAGGTCGTTGCGCTTCAGATAATCGATGTAACTCAACAAGCCGCGCGCGGAGAGGCTCTCGGACTTCACCATCGAGCTGCCCAGCATCTCGGCATTGACTTCGAATGACTCCACCGCGACCGACGACTCGACGGCCTGCACGCTGTTGGCCCGAAAGCGGGTTTCACGGAAGTTCTCCAACAGCCAGCGATCGTCTTCACCGATGCCGGCATTTTCGGCCCTCGCGATCGATACGAGTTCGTTGGCATCGTCGAAGCGGAATACGTAAAGCCGGCCGAAATCGAATTCCGTGTTGATGCGCTCGAGGTGCAGATACACGGGCCCGTCTTTCACCCACGTTTCGTTACCGAGGCGGTCGTCTTCCTCACCGTAGCGCGCCTCCGCGCGCATATTGCGAGCGTAGTAGTCCAGCGGAGGCCCGATGAACTCGCCGAGCAGGGCCGTGATGACGAGCATCACGAAGCCGGCCAGCGCGACCATACCCGCAAGCTTGCTGACTGACAGTCCGGAAGCGCGCATCACGATGACCTCGCTGTTTGCAGCGAGAGAACCCAGGCCAAGCAACGAACCGATGAGCGCTGAAACGGGGAACATCTGGAACGCGAGATTCGGCAGCCTGAGCGCGGCATACAGGATGGCCTGTGGCGTCTTGTAGTCGGCCTGTACGTCTTCGAGTTCCGCAATGAACTCGAACAATCCCGCAAGAGCGAGCAGGACAACGAGCACGAGCGCCGTGCTCGTGAGTATCGTGCGCATCAGGTACTGGCTTAGTATGCCGTTCATCGGAACAGCCGCCGGTGAAGCTGGTTCTGGACAGCCAGTAGCAACAGCGCCGCGAGCAGGACCAAGGCGTGCACCCACCAGAGTCCCAGCAAAGGATCGATCTCGCCTTTCTCGACCCAGGCCTTCGCCGCACTCAACAGGTTGAAGTAAATGATGAAAACCAGCAATCCGAGCGCGAGCCTGCCGTAGCGCCCGGAGCGCGGCTGGCTTCGCGACAACGGCACCGCGAAAATCGCGAGAACGATCGTGGACAGCGGTACGCCGATTCGCCACTGCAGTTCCGCGCGATGCAGCGGGTCCGCCGAGCGCATGAGCGCGGAGACCTCCATCTGGCGCGGCTCCGGTTCTCCCGGCTCGAGGCTCGGCAGACGGTATGGAATGCCGTGTTCCACGAACTCGACGACGCGAAACTGCGGTGTTCCGGGAACGCCTTCGTAGCGCCGGCCGTTGTGCAGCACGAGGAAGCGAATGTCCGGATCGTCGGATTCCACCTGTTCGCCGCGCTCCGCCACGACAACTTCGACGATGTTCGCCTCGCCGCTATCGTCCTCGACGAATCGCTGCAGGAAGACATTCTCCATGAAGCCGTCGGCGGTGACCCGCTCCCCGTAGACGACCGCGTTGCCGGGCCCGAAAACCGTGAACCGGCCAGGCTCGATACTCGCGAGATCCGCTTCGCGCCGTGCCTCCGCGCCGATTCGTTCCACGGTCTGCAACGCACGTGGCCCGACGTCGATAGCGAGCCAGGCCACACCAAGCACCAGCGGCAGCGTCAGCCATACCAGCGGGCGATACACGCCCGAAGGCCCGACCCGGCAAGCCATCATCGCCGGCATCTCGCTGTCGCGGTAAAGCCGGCCCAGGGCCAGCATGATGGACAGGAACAGGCCGATCGGCACGAGCACCGTCAGGTACTGCAGCGCGGATAACGCGATGACGTCCATCGCGGCACCCTTGGGCAGCTTCCCCTTCGCGACCTCGCCGAGGACCCGGGCGAACTGGTTGGTCAGCAGGATCATCAACAGCACGACCGTAACCGCAAGCCAGGTGGTTGCGATTTCACGAAATATGTATCGATCGAGGATGCGAAGCATCGATGTCAATGATTTTCTTAACGGTTTTGGGTCTAATCAGTTAGACTACCGCTTTTATTTTGCCCGGGACAGCCCTGAATTCCATGGATTATTTTACAACTACGAGCAATGCCGCCAAGCGCGCAACGGACTGTGTCATTGTCGGCGTCTACGAACGCGGCAAGCTGAGCGCAGGCGCCACCGATATAGACGTAGCGAGTAACGGAGAACTGCGCCGCCTTGTAAAGACCGGAGACGTATCGTCAAAACCCGGACGGTGCGTCCTGTTGACCAGCCTGCCCGGGGTAAAGGCAACGCGCGTCGCCGTTGTCGGGCTCGGCAAATCAGGCGACCTCGATACCCGCACATTCTGTCGTGCCGTTGCCGCGGCAATCGGTTCCGTATCCGAAAGCAAATGCAACGACGTCCTCAACACATTGACGCTCGAGGACGCCGGCGACGCGAGCGCGTATTACCTGGCCCGGCAGACGGTGCAGACGATCGGCGATGTCCTGTATCGCTTCACGCAGATGAAGAGCGACAGCAAGAACGCCCGCATGCCGCTGAGAAAGGTCGGGTTGTCGGTCGCGAGCCGCAGCGATGCCAGCAAGGCAATGCTGGGCGCAAAACACGGCGACGCGATCGTCGAAGGCATGTCGCTTGCGAAAGACCTCGGCAACCTGCCGCCGAATGTCTGCACGCCCACCTATCTCGCGCGCGCCGCCCAGAAACTCGCAAAAGGCAACGGCAAGCTGACGACACGAATCATTAACGAATCGGACATGAAGCGTCTCGGCATGCATTCACTGTTGTCGGTGACCGCCGGGACCAACGAACCCGCCAAGCTCATCGTGATGCAGTACGGGAATGGCGGCAAAGCGAAACCCATCGTGCTGGTCGGAAAAGGCGTAACGTTCGATTCCGGTGGTATTTCCCTGAAGCCTGGCCCGGCCATGGACGAAATGAAGTTCGATATGTGCGGCGCTGCCGGCGTGATCGGCACCATGGCGACGGTTGCGGCGCTGAAGCTGCCCGTAAACCTCAATGTCGTGGTTCCGGCCGTGGAGAACCTGCCGGGCAGCAAGGCCACGGTGCCCGGAGACATCGTCAAGAGCATGTCGGGTCAGACCATCGAAATCCTCAACACGGACGCCGAAGGCCGCCTGATTCTCTGCGACGCCCTGACGTATTCGCGGCGCTTCAAGCCCGACACGATCATTGACGTGGCAACCCTGACCGGTGCCTGCGTCATTGCGCTCGGCCATCATCACACCGGCGTGATGAGTTACGACGATTCACTCGCCGAGGAGATCGTGACGGCCGGCGTCAGCGCGTCCGACCGCGCCTGGCGACTGCCGCTCTCGGACGAGTATGCCGAACAGCTCAAGAGCAATTTTGCCGATTTCGCCAATGTCGGCGGCCGCGACGGCGGTGCCATCACGGCAGGCTGCTTTCTCGGCAAGTTTACGGATGGCCTGAAATGGGCACATCTCGACATTGCCGGCACGGCCTGGAAGTCCGGCCAGAAAAAGGGTGCAACAGGCCGCCCCGTACCGTTGTTGTCGGAGTTCGTGCTGTCCCGATGCAACGCCCTGCCCTGACGAAGCCATGGCGCGAATCGACTTTTATGTCCTGAGTCAGTCGGGCGAAAAGGCGCGCCAGCTGTTTGCATGCCGCCTGGCAGAGAAGGCGTACAAACTCGAGCACACCGTGCACATCCACACTGCCGATGAAGCCGCCGCGAACCGCGTGGATGAAATGCTCTGGACGTTCCGTGACGGCAGTTTCGTGCCCCACGATCTGGTGCGGCCAGGCAGCGAAGCACCGCGTGCTCCGGTCAGTGTCGGTTGCGATCCGGCCTACGGCGGTTCGCGCGACCTGCTCATCAATCTCGACGACGACATCCCTGCCTGTGCGGGCGCTTTTCCACGGATCGCGGAGCTTGTAACCTCCGACGACGACAGCAAGCAGAAAAGCCGCAGGCGCTTCGTCGCCTACCGTGACGAGGGACACGAACTCGAAACGCATAACGTTTGATTTTCGCGACCGAGCGCCGACAACGAATGGAAAAGTCCTACCAACCGAACGAAATCGAAGAACGCATTTACGCCCGTTGGGAAAAGGCGGGCTATTTTGCGCCGCACGGAAACGGCGAGCCGTACTGCATCATGATCCCGCCGCCGAACGTGACGGGCACGCTGCACATGGGGCATGCCTTCCAGGACACCATCATGGATGCCCTGACCCGCTACAAGCGCATGCGGGGGTACAAGGCGCTCTGGCAGCCGGGCATGGACCACGCCGGCATAGCCACGCAGATGGTCGTCGAGCGGTTGCTGAATTCCGAGGGCACGTCACGGCGTGAACTCGGCCGCGAGAAGTTCGTCGAGCGCGTCTGGCAGTGGAAAGAACAGTCCGGCGGCCAGATCGCGAACCAGCTCAGACGCCTCGGCGGCTCGGTGGACTGGAGCCGCGATCGTTTCACCATGGACGAGGGCCTGTCGCAGGCGGTGACCGAAGTCTTCGTCACGCTTTACGACGAGGGCCTGATCTACCGTGGCAAACGGCTCGTCAACTGGGACCCCGTGCTGCACACGGCGCTATCCGATCTCGAGGTACTCTCGGCCGATGAAGACGGTCAGCTGTGGCACTTTCGTTACCCGCTGGCCTCCGGCAACGGCCACCTGGTGGTGGCAACCACGCGGCCGGAAACGATGCTCGGCGACAGCGCGGTCGCCGTGCACCCCGACGACGACCGTTACCGCGACCTGGTCGGGCAGGAGATCATCCTGCCGATCGTTGGTCGCCGCATCCCGATCATCGCCGACGACTATGTCGACCCGGAATTCGGCACCGGCTGCGTGAAGATTACACCGGCACACGACTTCAACGACTACGACATCGGCAAGCGGCACGAGCTGCCGATGTACAACGTACTGACCGATGACGCTGCAATGAACGACGAGGTGCCCGAGTCCTTCCGCGGCATGGACCGATTCGACGCCCGCAAGGCGATCGTTGCGGAGTTCCAGTCACTGGGGCTGCTCGAAGAGATAGAACCTTACACGGTCAAGATTCCGCGCGGCGACCGCAGCGGCGCCGTCGTCGAGCCCTATCTCACTGACCAGTGGTACGTCAGCATCAAGCCACTGGCGGAACCGGCCATCGCTGCCGTCGAAAACGGTGACATTCGCTTCGTTCCGGAAAACTGGTCAAAAACCTACTTCGAATGGATGTACAACATCCAGGATTGGTGTATCAGCCGCCAGCTGTGGTGGGGCCACCGGATCCCGGCCTGGTACGACGATGATGGCAATATCTACGTTGGCCGCTCCGAAGACGCGGTGCGCGACAGGCACGGCCTCGGCGGCGACGTGAAACTGCGCCAGGACGACGACGTGCTCGATACCTGGTTCTCGTCGGCCTTGTGGCCGTTCAGCACGCTCGGCTGGCCCGAGAAAACCTCGGCGCTGGACGATTTCTATCCGGGCAGCGTGCTCGTCACCGGCTTCGACATCATCTTCTTCTGGGTGGCCCGCATGATCATGATGGGCATCAAGTTCATGGGCGACGTGCCGTTCCGCGAGGTCTACATCCACGGGCTGATTCGCGACCAGGACGGCCAGAAGATGTCGAAGTCGAAGGGCAACGTGCTCGATCCGCTGGACCTCATCGACGGCGTCGACCTGGACACGCTGCTCGAGAAGCGCACCACCGGGCTCATGCAGGAGCACCTCAAACCACAGATTGAAAAGACCACGCGCAAGCAGTTTCCCGATGGTATCGACCAGTACGGGGCGGACGCGCTGCGATTCACCTTTGCCTCGCTGGCGACGACCGGGCGCGATATCCGTTTCGACCTGGGGCGCATCGAGGGCTACAAGAACTTCTGTAACAAGCTTTGGAACGCCGCCCGTTACGTACTCATGAACACCGAGGAGCTCGACGACGGGGACGTCGAACTCAGTGCAGCGGATCGCTGGATCAGGGCGCGCTTCGACGTAACTGTCGCAACGGTGCACAGGAACTTCGACGGCTATCGGCTCGACCTCGTCGCCCAGGCCATCTACGAATTCACCTGGCACGAGTTCTGTGACTGGTACCTGGAGCTCTCGAAACCCGTCCTGCAATCGGAGTCGTCCTCGGCCGCTGCCCGGCGCGGCACGCGCCGGACACTGATCGACATCCTCGAAGGGCTGCTTCGCCTGCTACATCCCATCATGCCGTTCGTCACCGAGGAGATCTGGCAGCAAGTGGCGCCGCGCGCCGGCATCGTCGCTCCGACGGTCATGCTGCAACCCTACCCGCAACCCGCCACAGACGAAGTCGACGAGCAGGCCGTTGCGGATATCGAGTGGCTGAGGAAGTTCATTCTCGGCGTGCGGCAGATTCGCGGCGAAATGGACATCCCGCCGGGCAAACCGCTGCCCGTCATACTGGAAAACGCCTCGGAGGGCGACGAACGTCGCGCCACAGAGCATGCCTCGCTGTTGCAGCGGGTCGGCCGGGTCGAGTCGGTAACCCTGCTCGCCGACGGCGAGGAACCCCCCGCCGCTGCCACCGCGCTCCTCGATGAACTGAGGCTGCTCGTGCCGATGAAAGGCATGATCGACGTCGACGCGGAGCGCAAGCGCCTTGGCAAGCAGATGGACAAGGTGCAGGCGGACCTGGGCCGGGCCCGTGCCAAGCTCGACAATCCGAATTTCGTGAACAACGCGCCGGCGGATGTGGTCACACAGGAGAAGCAGCGTGCTGCAGAGTTCGAGCGCCAGGTCGCGCAGTTGAGCGAGCAACTCGAGAAACTCGACGAACTGGACTGACGTCCCGGGTTTCTGAGGACTGCATCACACTCTGGACCGCCGGTTGGTGAAAAACGTCGTCGGTTTGGCGACCATACTGGTGACATAATCGGTTGATCACCCCGATTCGACCCGCGCAGGGAGCAGGATATGAACGGCGGAAGCCCGCTGGAGAAGACGCCGCTCGGCAAAGACGCTGGACGCCAGGCGCTCGAACGCGCGCGCGCCTCACTGGGCAGGATTATCCTGGACAAGGACGAACAGATCGCACTCGCGCTTGCCTGCCTCCTCGCACGCGGTCACCTGCTGATCGAGGACCTTCCCGGTCTCGGCAAGACGACGCTCGCGCAGGCGCTGGCGAAAGTGCTCGGCCTGAGTTACCGGCGCATACAGTTCACGAGTGACCTGCTGCCTGCCGACATCGTGGGAGTTTCCGTGTTCAGGCGAGACAGCGGCAAATTCGAATTTCAACCCGGCCCGATTTTCGCGCAGCTGATTCTCGCTGACGAGGTCAATCGCGCAACGCCCAAAGCGCAAAGCGCCCTGCTCGAGGCCATGGAAGAACACCAGGTATCGGTAGACGGCGATACGCGCCCGCTGCCCGTACCCTTCTTCGTCGTTGCCACGCAGAACCCCGCCGACCAGATCGGCACGTTTCCCCTGCCCGAGTCGCAGCTGGACCGGTTCCTCATGCGGCTGGCGCTCGGCTACCCGAACGCCGAAAACGAACGCGAGCTGATTACCGGGGAAGACAGGCGCAGCATGCTCGAGAGCGTAACGCACGAGATGACGCCCGAGATCCTGGTGACGCTGCAACTCGATGCCGCGAACGTGCACATGAGCGAGCACCTCGTCGATTATATCCAGGCACTGGTGCGCCAGACCCGCGAATCGCCGGATATCGAGATCGGCCTGTCGCCGCGCGGCGCCCAGTCGCTGGCTGCCGCGGCACGCGCGCACGCGTTCGTCGAACGTCACTCCGGCGTATTCCCGGACGACGTGCAGGCCGTGTTCCCGGCCGTGGCCGGGCATCGCCTGAAACCGGCGAGCAACACCACTTACCGCAGCCCCGCCGAAATGTGCCCGCCTGTCCTCGCTTCGGTGGCTATCCCCTAGCCGGCTGCTACCCGGCATCAGCAGCGCCGCCAGCCGGCGCATCGGGCGCTGGGCGCGCAAGC
>CBDUCE010000081.1:0-12514 GCA_965365575.1 uncultured Gammaproteobacteria bacterium | reverse complement strand
TGTTCGCGCGTGATGAAGCCCTGGTCCTCCATCCAGAAATCGTTGAACAGCTTGGAGAGGTACTTGTTGCCGGTATCGCAGGCGAAGGTAACCACGGTCTTCGGCTCTGTCTGCTCGCGGCAGTACTTCAGCGCGGCCGCCAGCAGCGTGCCCGACGAGGAACCCGCGAGCACGCCTTCCTTCCTCAGGAGTTCGCGTGCCGTGGCAAACGACTCCGCGTCGCTGATCGGGTAGGCCTTCGTCACCTGGGAGAAGTCGGCGATAGAGGGAATGAAGTCTTCACCGATGCCTTCGACCAGCCAGCTGCCGTGCTCGCCGAGTTCACCCTTGTTGATATAGTCGGCGAGTACCGAGCCAACCGGGTCGGCGAGTATCAGTTCGACGTTCGGCGCGTGCTCCGCAAAATACTTGCCAAGACCCGCCACCGTGCCGCTCGAACCCACGCCGAGCACGATCGCATCCACCTCGCCATTGGTCTGCTCGAAGATCTCCGGCGCCGTCGTCTGCTCGTGCGCCAGCGAATTGTCCGGGTTGCCAAACTGGTTGATGAAGTAGGCACCCTTCTCCTCGGCAATGCGCTTGCCGAGGTCCTGGTAGTACTCCGGGTGCCCCTTGCCGACATCAGAGCGCGTGAGGACCACGTCCGCGCCCATCGCGCGCAGGTTGAAGATCTTTTCCTGGCTCATCTTGTCCGGCAGCACCAGGATGAGCTGGTAGCCTTTTTGCGCCGCGACCAGCGCGAGGCCGATCCCGGTATTGCCTGCCGTCGCCTCGACCAGCGTGTCGCCGGGCTTGATGTCGCCGCGCTTTTCAGCCTCCTCGATCATCGAAATACCGATGCGGTCCTTGATCGAGCCGCCGGGATTCGCGAGTTCCAGCTTGAGCAGCAGGCGGCAGGGACCGGTGTCGAATTTCGAGATTTCGAGCATCGGTGTGTGCCCGACCATGTCGAGGATGTTGGAATAGATGGTCATAATCGTATAGTTGCGCCAGAAACTGGCAGCGAGTGTACGCGAAGCGCGCCGTCAACCACAGCCTCGATAAGACCATCATGACCGAGCACCTGCAAATCAGCGCGATCCTCGATGACGCCACGAAGCGACTTGCCGCGGTGAGCGATTCGGCGCGGCTCGACGCTGAACTGCTGCTCGCTCGTGCGATCGACATGCCGCGCAGCTACCTGTTCGCACATCCCGAGGAGCCGCTCGACGAGCTTGCCGTGAGCCGCTTCGGGGAGGCGCTGGAGCAGCGGCTCGCCGGCGAGCCCATGGCCTACATTACAGGCAGCCGCGAGTTCTGGTCGCTGGAACTCCTGGTCACGCCAGCGACCCTGGTACCGCGCCCGGAAACCGAACTGCTCGTCGATCTCGCGCTGCGGGAGATTCCGCGGCGCGCGGAATGGGATATCCTCGACCTCGGTACGGGTAGCGGCGCTATCGCCGTTGCCATTGCTAAAGAGCGGCCGTTGTCGCACGTCACCGCAACCGACATCAGTGCCGCAGCGCTGGACGTCGCGCGGCAGAACGCGAGGCACCTCGAAATACCCAACATCGAGTTCCTGGAGGGCAACTGGACGGCGCCCGTCAGCGCTCGCAAGTTCAACGTCATCGTGTCCAATCCACCGTATGTCCGGGCACACGACACAGCGCTCGACGCCCTGCATCGCGAGCCCCGCAATGCGCTTGCCGCCGGCGAAGACGGCCTCGAGGCGATACGCATTCTCGCGCGGGACTGCGGCGCGCTGCTCGAACCTGATGGCGTGCTGCTGATCGAGCACGGCGCGGAACAGCGCGACAGCGTTGCGGACGTACTTCGCGAGCACGGCTGGAGCGATATTGCGTGTCACACGGACTACGCGGGGCTGCCGCGCGTCACCGTCGCCAGGCGCAGCTGACGCCATGCAGCGGCGGCGTCTTTGTGATACAAAGCGCCGCACATCCAGACTTGCGAGACACCATGATTACGATCAAAACCAACCACGGGGACATTAAAGTCGAGCTGTTCGACGAAAAGGCGCCGATCACCTGCGAGAACTTCCGCCAGTACGTTGCAGACGGCTTCTTCAATGACACGATCTTCCATCGCGTCATCCCCAATTTCATGATCCAGGGGGGCGGCATGGAAGCCGACATGTCGCAGAAGAAAACGCGCGATCCCATCAAGAACGAAGCGGACAATGGCGAAAGCAATCGCCGCGGCACCCTCGCGATGGCGCGCACGATGGACGTCAACAGTGCAACGGCGCAGTTCTTTATCAACCTGCGTGACAACGACTTTCTCGATCACGGCACGCGTGACTTCGGCTACGCCGTATTCGGCCAGGTCGTGGACGGCATGGACGTCGTCGATGCAATCGCGGCCGTTCCGACGGGCAACAAGGGCGGCCACCAGGACGTGCCGGTCGAGACCGTGACCATCGTCGAAGTCACCGTCGACGACTAGGGCCTGTTGGCACAATGAACACGCCCGACGTGCATCGCGACGCGCGCCACGTGGCGCTGGCGCAGGTCGGCGAACAGGGCCAGGCGCGAATCGCGGCCGCAAGCGCGCTCGTCGTCGGTGTCGGCGGACTCGGCTGCGCCGCGGCAACGTATCTCGCATCCGCCGGCGTCGGTGAGTTGATGCTCCTCGACTTCGATACCGTGGACGCAACCAACCTCGGCCGCCAGGTGTTGTTCGGGCCCGGCGACATTGGCAAGGCGAAGGCCGCGGTAGCGGCCGACAGGCTTGCGCTGCAGAATCCGGGCATCCGCATCCGCGCCATGACGGACCGGCTCGACGACAGTGCATTGCACAGCGCCGTGGCGAATACCGGCGTGGTTCTCGACTGCACGGACAATTTCGCGACGCGGTTCCAGGTCAGTGATGCCTGTGTCGAAACCGGGCGATGCCTCGTGTCCGGTTCGGCAATCCGCTTCGAGGGACAGCTTGCCGTCTTCGGGCCGGACTACGCCGGGTCGCCCTGCTACCGCTGCCTGTACACCGAGGCCGACGAGTCGCTATTGGACTGCGCGGGCAACGGCGTGTTCGCGCCGGTGCCCGGCGTCATCGGCACCATGATGGCGGTGGAAGCGCTCAAGTTCCTGGCCGGCATCGACTCACCGCGCGGAATGCTCAGCCTCTACGAAGGCGACAGCGGCCGGTTTCACTCGGTGAAAATACGCAAGCGGACCGACTGCCCGGCCTGCGGCTGATCAGGCCGCGTCTGCCGCTGCCGGATCGTAGCCGAGGATCGGCGATAACCACTTCTCCGCTTCGGGCACGCTCATGCCCTTGCGGACCGCGTACGACTCGAGCTGATCGCGATCGATCTTGCCGACCGAGAAATAGCGCGCGTCGGGATGCGAGAAATAGAAGCCGCTGACGGCCGCCGTCGGGTACATCGCATACGAGTCGGTCAGCCTGAGCTCGATATTCTTCTCCACGTCCAGCAACGACCAGAGCTTGCCTTTCTCGGTGTGGTCCGGACAGGCGGGATAGCCCGGCGCGGGCCGGATACCGCGGTAGCGCTCGGCGATCAGCGCCTCGTTTTGCAGGCGCTCGTCGGGCGCGTACGCCCAGTGTTCGATGCGTACCCGCTCGTGCAGGTACTCCGCCAGCGCCTCCGCGAGCCGGTCGGCGAGCGCCTTCAGCAGGATTGCGTTGTAATCGTCGTGCGCCTTTTCGAATTGCGCAACGCGCTCATCGATACCAATGCCGGCCGTGACGGCGAACGCACCAACGAAATCGGCAAGACCCGACTCCGCCGGCGCGACGAAGTCGGCAAGGCAATTCTGCGGCTGACCTTCCGGTTTTGCGCGCTGCTGGCGCAGGTGGCACAGGTGCTCCAGCGTCGTCTTGCGCTCGTCATCGGCATACACCGCGAGATCGTCGTGACCGGTGCTGTTGGCGGCAAACAGGCCGAGCACGGCGCGGGCCTGCAGCCACTCCTCGCGCACGATCTTCTCGAGCATGGCGCGGGCGTCCTTGTAGAGCGCCGTCGCCGCCTCGCCGACGGTGTCGTCGCTGAGTATCGCGGGATACTTGCCGTGGAACTCCCAGGCGTTGAAAAACGGCATCCAGTCGATGTAGTCGGTCAGCAGCGCGAGGTCGATACGATCGTAAACACGTACGCCGGTGAAAGCGGGCTGCGGCGGCGTATAGGCGCTCCAGTCGATCTCGTGGCGGCGCTTGCGGGCTTCATCCAGCGACAACTGCGGCTTGAGGCGGGACTTTCCTGCGTGCTGCTCACGGCGCCGCGCATTCTCGCGCCGCGTCTTCTCGACGAGCGCCGCGCGCGTGTCCGGTTCGACGAGCGCCTGCGCCACGCCGACGGAGCGCGACGCATCCTTCACGTAAATGACGGGCCCTTCGTACTGCGGCTCGATCTTGACGGCCGTATGCGCGGGCGACGTCGTGGCGCCGCCAATGAGGAGCGGCAACTCGAAATTCTGCCGCTGCATCTCCGAGGCCACGTGAACCATTTCGTCGAGTGAGGGCGTGATGAGCCCGGACAGCCCGATCATCTGCGCCTGCTCGCGCCGCGCGGCTTCGAGGATTTTCTCGCAGGAGACCATGACGCCGAGGTCCACGACCTCGAAATTGTTACATTGCAGGACGACGCCCACGATGTTCTTGCCGATGTCGTGCACGTCGCCTTTGACGGTCGCGAGCACGATCTTGCCGTTGGAGCTGACCCCACCGTCCTGCTCTTCCTCGATGAACGGTATCAGGTGGCCCACGGCTTTCTTCATCACGCGCGCCGACTTGACGACCTGCGGCAGGAACATCTTGCCCGCGCCGAACAGGTCACCAACGACGTTCATGCCCGCCATCAGCGGGCCTTCGATGACGGACAGCGGCCGGTCTGCAGCGAGCCGTGCCTCCTCGGTGTCCTCGACGACGAATTCGTCGATGCCTTTCACCAGCGCGTATTCGAGCCGTTTCTCGACCGGCGCTTCACGCCACGACAGGTCCTTCGCCTTTACAGGGCCGCCGGACGCCTGGTCCTTGTATTTCTCGGCAATGTCGAGGAGACGCTCGGTGGCGTCCTCGCGGCGGTTCAGTACCGCATCTTCCACCGCGTCGCGCAGATCCGCCGGCAGGTCTTCGTAGATCGCGAGCTGGCCGGCGTTGACTATCCCGAGGTCCATGCCCGCGCGGATCGCGTGGTAGAGGAACACGGAGTGAATTGCCTCGCGCACGACGTTGTTGCCGCGGAACGAAAACGACACGTTACTGACGCCGCCCGACACCATGGCGTGCGGCAGCTGTGCCTTGATTTGCCGTGTCGCATCGATGAACGCGACGCCGTATGCGGAATGTTCCTCGATGCCGGTGGCGATCGCGAAGATATTGGGGTCGAAGATGATATCGGCGGGATCGAATCCCAGCTTCTGCGTCAGGATGTCGTAGGACCGCTTGCAGATGGCCACCTTGCGCTCGACGCTGTCGGCCTGGCCCTGCTCGTCGAAGGCCATGACGATCACGGCGGCGCCGTAATCCCTGACGAGTTTCGCCTGCTCGACAAAGCTGTCCTCGCCTTCCTTGAGGCTGATGGAATTCACCACGGGCTTGCCCTGCACGCAGCGCAATCCCGCTTCGATCACCGACCACTTCGACGAGTCGATCATGATCGGCAGCCGCGAGACGTCCGGCTCGGACGCGATCAGGTTGAGGAACGTCACCATCGCCTGCTCGGAGTCGAGCATGCCCTCGTCCATGTTCACGTCGATGACCTGCGCGCCGTTTTCTGCCTGCTGACGCGCGACCTGCACGGCTGCGGCATAGTCATCGGCCTCGATCAGCTTGCGGAAGATCGCCGAGCCGGTCACATTGCAGCGTTCACCCACGTTGACGAACAGGTCGTCGGGACCGATGTTCAGTGGCTCGAGCCCGGACAGGCGGCAGCGCACGGGGATGTCCGGGATGGCGCGTGGGCGTTTGCCGGCGACAGCTTCGCGCAACGCCGCGATATGTGCCGGCGTGGTGCCGCAGCAGCCGCCGACCAGGTTGACGAGTCCGCTCTCCGCGAACTCGCCGATGACTTCCGCCATCGCCTCGGGCGTCTCGTCGTATTCGCCGAACTCGTTCGGCAGGCCGGCATTGGGATGCGCACTGACCCGGGTATCGGCCACGCGCGACAGTTCGTCGACATACGGCCGCAGATCCTTCGCGCCCAGCGCGCAGTTGAGCCCGATCATGAACGGGTCGATATGGCGTACCGAGTTCCAGAACGCCTCCGGTGTTTGACCGGACAGGGTGCGGCCGGATGCATCCGTGATCGTGCCGGAGATCATCACGGGCAAGGTGACACCGCTGTTCTCGAACGCCTGCCTGATCGCGAAGATCGCGGCCTTTGCATTCAGCGTGTCGAAGATCGTCTCGATCATCAGGAAGTCGGCGCCGCCCTCGATGAGCGCACGCGCCGCTTCCTCATAGGTCGCCGCGAGACCGGCGAAGCGGATGTTTCGGTAACCCGGGTCGTTCACGTCGGGTGAGATCGACGCCGTGCGGTTCGTGGGCCCGAGCACGCCGGCGACATAGCGCGGACTGCCGGCCTTCTCTGCATGAGCGTCGGCGCACTCGCGAGCCAGTCGGGCAGCCGAAAGGTTCAGCTCGAAGACCAGCGACTCCATGCCGTAATCCGCCATCGACGGTGCATTGGAGTTGAACGTGTTCGTCTCGATGATGTCCGCACCCGCCTCGAGGAAGGCGGTATGGATCTCCCGGATCACCTGCGGCCGCGTAATCGACAGCAGATCGTTGTTGCCCTTGAGGTCGCTTTCCCAGTCGGCAAAGCGCTCGCCGCGGTAGTCGTCTTCGGCGAGCCCGTAACCCTGGATCATCGTGCCCATCGCGCCATCGAGCAGCACGATGCGCCGCTCGAGCAGCGAAAATAACGATTTGATGCGTTCCTCGCGATTCATTAACAGTCCTCAGGCTGCAACCTGTTTCGGCCTGATCCCCAGCGCATGACAGATGGCCACGGTCAGTTCGGAACGGTTCAGCGTGTAAAAGTGAAATTCGTCGACACCCTCGGCCTGCAGCCGTCGCACCTGCTCGATTGCGACACTCGCCGCAATGAGATTGCGTGTCTCCGGGTCGTCGTCCAGCCCCTCGAAGCGCTCGCGCAGCCAGCCCGGCACGCTCGCGCCGCACTGGGCCGCAAATTTCGTCATTTGCGCAAACCGCGTGATCGGCAGGATGCCCGGCACGATCACCGAATCGATGCCGGCGGCGGCAGAGCGCTCGCGGAATCGCAGGAACAGTTCGGCATCGAAAAAGAACTGCGTGATCGCGCGCGAGGCGCCAGCGTCGAGCTTGCGCTTCAGATTGTCGAGATCGAATTCCGGGCTCGGTGCCTCGGGATGAACCTCGGGATACGCCGCCACCGAAATGTCGAAGTCGGCAACCTTCCGGAGCCCCGCAACGAGATCCGCGGCATAGGCGTAACCGCCGGGCGTCGGCGCGTATGTCCCGCTGCCGGCGGGCGCATCACCGCGCAGCGCCACCACGTGCCGGATGCCCATGTCCCAATATTCGCGCGCGATGTCGTCGATCTCTCCGCGGCTGGCGTTGACGCAGGTCAGGTGTGGGGCAACGGTCAGGTCGGTTTCATTGACGATCCGCTGAACGACGTCGTGCGTACGTTCACGTGTCGAACCGTCTGCCCCGTAGGTCACGGATACGAAACTCGGTGCGAGCGGCTGCAGCCGCTGGATCGATTTCCACAGGGTCTCCTGCATCTGCTCGGAATGCGGTGGGAAGAACTCGAACGAGACCTGCACGTTGTTGCTGATGGAGGATGTCATGATCGGCTATCAGGCGGCCGCGGTGGCCGCGTCGTGTTTGGTGGCAACGGCGAGCAGCCACTCCGGCTGCTTCGCAGGGACGGGGCGCGCGCGCGCAAGCCGCAACTCACTGCCCGCGCACCAGCTCGCGAGCCGGGTGGCCTTTTCGCCGAACTCACTCTGTCCGGTGGCGGCGAGCAGCAACAATCTTCCGCCGGGCCTGAGGACGCGCACGGCTTCGGCAATGGCATCCCGGGGCCGCTCGGCGTCGAACAGCACGTCATCGAGAATCGCGGTATCGAACTCGTCGTCGTGCAGCGGCAACCGGTACATGTCGCCTTGCCGCAGCGTGCAGTTGGGCAGCCCGGCAAGCAGCAGCTCCGCGCGCGCGAAACGCCGCGCGTCCGAATCGATGTCCACGCCGACGGCGCGGCGGGCACGTGAAGCCAGCAGCTTGAGAATGCGCCCGTGCCCGCAGCCAATGTCGACGAGGTCACCGATCGGCGTCGCCACGGTGAGTGCGACCAGCGCGCGATGCAGGGGGCGGTTCCCGGCGGCTTGCTCGCCCACGCTCGCCATGCCGGTGCCGCGCAGTTCCCTGAGCCTGCCGATATCCTCGGCAAAACTCGCGTCGTCCGCGGGAATCAGCGCGAGCAGCTTGCGCCGCAATGCGTCCTGCCGTCCACCCGACATGATCCGGTAGTAAACGAAATGGCCGTCCCGAAAGCGCTCGAGCAGGCCTGCATCACAGAGCTGCTTCAGGTGCTGGGACACGCGCGGCTGGCTGAGGCCGAGGATCCCCGTAAGCTCCGACACGCTGCACTCGCCCTGGGCGCACAGCATGACGATGCGCAGCCGCGCCGGATCGGCGAGGGCTTTCAAGCGTGCGACAAGGTCTTCGTTACCATAATCCATAAATAAATAAATATTTCTTTATACTTATGACCCACAGAGTGTAGCAGCCTTTGCCCCACGGTGACAATCGATGCGCTATGCTTCGCACCGACTACCCGAAACTGCCTCCGAGCGCTGATGACAGACAAGCAAGAATCTCCACCCGGCGACGGCGACCTGGCGCTGCAGTCGGAACCCGACACCTCCGTCAGCGAGCGAGCCTTCGTCCGCCTGACGTTCTGGCAAACCGTACTCTCGCTGGTCGGTGTCTTCATCGCGGTCGTCGCACTCTATGCGGCGCTTGCCGAATCCGATGCCGCCCGCAAGCAAACCGCCGCTGCCGTCTGGCCGTTCGTGCAGCTGACGCTCCACGATCACCTGTCCGAGACAGCGGCGCAATTCAGAATTTCACTGACCAATGCGGGCGTCGGCCCGGCGCGCATGCGTTCGATGCGTGTGCTGCTGAGCGGCAAGCCGCTGCGCGACTGGCACCATGCGATGGAACTTGTCGGCGAAGCCGGCACGCACCGGCTGGGACAGAGTTACGTGAGCCGGCGCGTGCTGATACCGGGCGAGACGATCGACATGGTCTCGACCACGGATCGGGTGCTCGTCGAAAAATTCCTCGGTGCGCTGGCGCAACCGGGCAACTCGATCACCTACTGTTATTGCTCGATTTTCGACGCGTGCTGGGTCGTCGACAGCGAGAGAGATCTGCAGACGCCGGATCCCGTCGAAGCCTGCCCGGATTTCGGCGCCGACGCGTTTGGTAACTGAAACGCGGCGGGCTACTGCACTGAATCGGGTCCGCTTATCGCGTTGGCTGTAAACAGCCGCGATACGTCGATCGGATCGAAGCTACGGCGCCGGCCACAGTACTCGCAGGTCACGTCCACCTGGCCCCGCTCGGCCAGCAGGTCCCGGGTCTCGACCTCGCCCAGCATGCGCAGGACCTCTTCCGTGCGGCGGCGCGAGCAGCGGCAGCGAAACACAACCGGCCTGGGCTCGAAGACACGCACATCGTCCTCGGCAAACAGCTTGCCGACCAGCTCCATGCCGCCGGCAGTATCGAAATCCGCGGTTTGCAGCGTCGCGGCCAGGAAGCCGAGACGATTCCAGTCGTCTTCGTCGAGCCCGTGTTGTCCGGGCATCTGCTGCAGCAGGATGCCGCCGCTGAGAGACGCATTGCTTACCAGCGCAACGTGGCTCGGCACCTGTACGGAACGGGAGAAATAATTTTCGAGGCTGGCAGCGAGCGAGGACCGCGCCATCTCCACGATGCCCTGGTAGGGGCGCTCGCCCGCGTCCACGGTGATCGCGCAGTGCGCATCCTGCACGAGGTCGCCGAACGATTCCGCGGCCGCGTCCTCTCGGGCGCTCGCCATGCCACGCAGCTCGAGCTCGCTGGTGCATTGCATGACCAGCATGCGCAGTCCTCCGCCGCCCTGGATCTGCAGCGTGATCGCACCGTCGAATTTCAGGCTTTGTGCAATGAGCCCTGTCGCGGCTGCGGCGTGACCGAGGGTCTCGCGAACGAGCGCATCGTATTCATGATCGCGCAACATGCGGCGCCAGGCGCGGGACAGGCCGATCAGCGCGCCGCGGACGGGGAGCGAATCGAATACGAACGGCGTGATGTTGTCGGCAGCCATGGCGAAATTGCAGTCAGGGGGATTTGACTAGGATTTGCCCAGCCGGGTTCTCAAAATCTCGTTGACCTGGCCGGGATTGGCCTTGCCGCCGGTCTCTTTCATGACCTGGCCGACGAAAAAGCCGATCAGCTTCTCCTTGCCGGCCCGGTATTCCTCGGCCTGGCCCGGGTTGGCGGCGATCACCTTGTCGACGATCGCCTCGATCGCCGACGTATCGGTGATCTGCTTGAGCCCGCGCGCCTCGATCACCGCATCCGCGGTGCCCTCGCCGGCCCACATCGCCTCGAACACCTCCTTGGCGATCTTGCCGGAAATCGTGTCGTCGTGGATGCGATTAATCAGTCCCGCGAGATCCGCGGCCGGGATAGGGCACGCCTCGATCTCGAGCCCGTCCTTGTTCAGTGCGCCCGAGAGATCGCCGATCACCCAGTTCGCCACGACCTGGGCGGGCGCATCCGCCGATGCCGAGGCTTCCTCGAAATAGTCGGCGGTAGCCTGGTTCACGGTCAGGATCGCCGCATCGTCCTGCCTGATCCCGTAGTCGTCGACGAACCGGTGCCGCTTGTCGTCCGGCAGCTCGGGCAACGTCTCGCGGACGCTTTCGATGAACTCCACGCTGATCTCGACGGGCAGGAGATCCGGGTCCGGAAAGTAGCGATAGTCGTTGGCCTCTTCCTTGGAACGCATGGAGCGGGTCTCGTCGCGGGCCGAGTCATAGAGGCGCGTTTCCTGGACGATTTCTCCGCCGTCCTCGAGTACGTCGATCTGCCGTTCGATCTCGAAGTTGATCGCTTTTTCGACGAAGCGAAACGAGTTGAGATTCTTGATCTCGGTGCGCGTCCCGAACGCCTCGTCGCCGCGCGACCGCACCGACACGTTCGCGTCGCAGCGGAACGACCCTTCCTGCATGTTGCCGTCGGAGATCCCGAGATAGCGGACGATCGTGTGAATCTTGCGCATGTAGGCGACGGCTTCCTTCGCCGACCGCAAGTCCGGTTCGGACACGATCTCGAGCAAGGGTGTACCTGCCCGGTTCAGGTCGATGCCCGAGCGCCGGTCGAGGCCCTCGTGGATCGACTTGCCGGCATCTTCCTCCAGGTGCGCACGCGTAATGCCGATGCGCTTCTCGTTGCCTTCCTCGTCCGTAATAAAGAGTTCGCCGTGCTCCACGATGGGCAGCTCGTACTGGCTGATCTGGTAGCCCTTCGGCAGGTCCGGGTAGAAGTAGTTCTTGCGGGCGAAAACCGATCGCGGCGCCACCGTCGCGTTGACAGCGAGGCCGAACTTGCAGGCCATGCGCACCACGTCTTCGTTGAGCACCGGCAGCACGCCCGGGTAACCGAGATCGACCAGGCAGGCCTGGGTGTTCGGCTCGGCGCCGTAGGCCGTGGATGCGCCGGAGAATATCTTGCTCTTCGTCGCGAGCTGCGTGTGGATCTCCAGCCCGATGACGACTTCCCACGCCGCACTCACGCGTACCCCTCCGGGCAGCGTGTGTGCCAGTCGGTTAGCAGCTGGTACTGGTGCGCCGTGCTCAGCAGCCGTTCCTCGCCGAAATGCGGGCCGACGAGGTGCAGACCGACGGGAAGCTCGCTCGCGAATCCGCACGGGACGGAGATACCGGGAAGCCCGGCGAGATTGGCGCCGATCGTGTAGATGTCGTTGAGGTACATCGTGATCGGGTCGTCTGTCTTGTCGCCGAGCCTGAACGCCGGCGCCGGGGCCGTCGGGCCCGCTATGACGTCCACTTCCGCGAACGCCTTGCGGAAATCCTCGGCGATCAGCTGCCGGACCTGCTGTGCCTTGAGGTAATACGCGTCGTAGTAACCGGCCGACAGCACGTACGTGCCCGTCAGGATGCGGCGCTTCACCTCTGCGCCGAAACCCTCGCCGCGGCTGCGGCAATAGAGGTCCAGGAGGTCTTCCGGATTCTCCGCGCGATGACCGAAGCGAACGCCGTCGAAGCGCGACAGGTTGGACGAACACTCGGCGGGCGCCACCACGTAATACGTCGGCACCGACAGGTCGAGGTTCGGCAGGTCGACTTCGGTCAGGCTGGCGCCCTGCGATTCGAGCACCGCCAGCGCTTCGCGCACGGCAGCACCCGTTGCCTCGTCGAGACCCGCATCGAAATGCTGACGCACGATGCCGACCTTCAAACCCTCCAGCGACTGGCCCAGGCCGGCGGCGTAATCG
>CBDUCE010000080.1:0-12567 GCA_965365575.1 uncultured Gammaproteobacteria bacterium | reverse complement strand
CTCGCGCGGGATACCGTCATCCGCCGCACGTTCGACGATCTTCTTAGCCACCGCGAAGCGCACATCGGGGTCCTCGGAGATGCCGGTTTCGTCGTTGGATATCGCGACAACTGCCGCGCCGTGCTTCTTGACCAGCGGCAACACCGACTCCAGCCGCTCCTCTTCACCCGTCACCGAATTGACCAGCGCCTTGCCCTGGTATACCGACAGTCCCGATTCCAGGGCTGCCACGATCGAGGAGTCGATCGATAACGGTACGTCGGTGATCGACTGCACGAGTTTCACGACTTCGGCGAGAATCGCCGGCTCGTCGGCCAGCGGGATGCCGGCATTCACATCCAGCATGTGCGCACCGGCTTCGACCTGGGCGATGGCATCCGCCTCTACGCGGCTGTAGTCCCCCTTACTCATTTCCTCGGCCAGAATTTTGCGTCCGGTCGGGTTGATACGCTCGCCGATGATCACGAACGGCCGATCGAAACCGATCCGGACTTCCTTGCTGGCCGAGCTGACCAGGGTCTCTGTCATTTTGACGTCCTCCAATGCGGGCGCTTCGAGCGCCGGTTAATCCCGGGCCACCGCGTCTTCCGACGGCGCCAGTTTGTCCCAGTCGTATCGCGGCCGCCATGGCTCACGGTCGCCCAGCACGCCCGAACGCTCGACGATTTCGCCGACGCGATCCTCCTGGCGAAACGCCATGATGTGAATGCCGTGCACGCCTTCGATTTCCCGAAGTTCGTTGATCATGTCGATGCATATGCGAACGCCTTCCTCTTTCTGATCGTCGGCGCCCTTGAGGCGGCGTATCACGCTATCGGGAATGTGTATGCCGGGGACATTGCTGCGTATCCACTCGGCCGACCGTGCCGACGCCAGCGGGCCGACGCCCGCGAGAATGAATACCCGTTCATGCGTACCCGCGTCGCGAACGGCAGCCATGTAATTTCTGAACATGTCCATGTCGTAGCAGTACTGCGTCTGCACGAATTGCGCACCCGACGCCACTTTCTTCTCCAGCCGGAGCGGGCGATAGTCGAACGGCGGCGCGAACGGATTCGCGGCGGCCCCGAGAAATACCTTCGGCGGACTGCTCAGTTTGCGGCCGCTCAGGAACTGCCCGTCGTCGCGCATGCCGCGGACCATGCTCAGCATCGACATGCAGTCGACGTCGAATACGGGCTTCGCTCCAGGGTGATCGCCGACGTCGACCCCGTCCCCGGTCAGGCAAAGAACGTTGTAGACGCCCATCGCGGCCGCGCCCAGGACGTCTCCCTGTATCGCGATACGGTTGCGGTCGCGCGCGGACATTTGCAGGACCATCGCGTAACCGCGCCGCGTCAGCAGCGCACACATGCCGACGCTGGACATGTGGCAGTTCGCCCCTGAGCCGTCAGTCGCGTTGATCGCATCGACATGGCCATCGAACAGGGCCGCGCGTTCGTAAACCTCGTTGGGATCGGCCGAGTCGGGCGGTGAAATTTCCGCGGTCACGGCAAATGCACCGGCGCGCAGCACTCGTTCGAGACGTCCCGGCGACGCGTGCCCGGGGCGGATCGGCAACGGATGGCCGGGTACCAGGGGTTCGTCGTCAAACTTCACGTGACGCACTCCCGGATGCTCCCGACCTGTGACGCACTTCGCGCAACCACGCGGAGGTGCCGATCAGTCGATTATCGACAGCAGGCTGCACCACCTGTATCGGATAACCGTTATCGCGGAAGCGCTTGTTGCCCTCCCAGGCCAGCACCCAAACGCACTTCATATTCGGCTTGACCTCACAACTACCATTCGCGCGAACACCGCCACAAGGGCCGTTGCGCAATTTCTTCGGGCAATTCATGGGGCAGGACAGCCCCGTAAAACCGACGATGCACTGGCCGCAGCTCTGTGAATCGAGCAGTACTCCCTTGGTCACTTTCTCGACCGCGACAAAGGGTTTCTCGAGCCTGTCGTAACCGATGCGGCGCCATAAAGGGTTCAGCCAGACCAGGAACGTCTCGAAGCCCGCGTAGGCGCGCTTCAGCCAGCGGGCATTCCGTACCGACCAGGATCGCATGCGATACATCGCTATAGCCCGTCGGCCGATCCGTGGTTTCGAATCAGCGCGAGCAGCCGGTCGTCGCTGAATTCCGACTCCAGCCTGGCAACCTCGCGCTCGGCGATCTCCCGCAGCCCGCCCTCGGCGTCGCAAGGACCTGCCTCGCGGCGCCATTCGGCGATGTAGGCGTCACTCCCGCCCTTGCCTGCCCGCATGGCGGCGCGATCGATTGCCTCCTGGAATCGTGAGCTAAGCATGGACTTTTCTCGCTGCCGGCCCCGCTGCACGATGACCTGCGACGGAATATCACGCCAGTAAACGCAGATCTTCCTGGTCATCGCCCCACCTCGAAAGACGTTGCGCCAGCTCGGACTCGAGCTCGCCGAAACCGCAGTGGACGTGCTCGAACGCCAGCGCCAGCCGGTCTGCCGCCTCCCCGGCCGCCTGCACCAGGCCGGCATCGAGAGTCTGCGACAGGTAGACGAGCCGCGTGTAGTTGCCGAAATAGGCGTCGCGCAGCGCCGGGTGCTCATCCAGACCCAGCGGCTCGATCACGAGTCGCTCGAAATGCCGGGCAAGGAAATCGGTCAGGTACAACGTGCCCGGCGCAGCCTCTGACATGATTGAGAAACGCCGCTCTCCCGCGAACAACTGGTAGCAGTGTGCGCCGGGCAGGCGTTCGACGCCCTCCTCGGCGAGCACCCTGTCCAGCGCGCCCCCGGTACCGCAGTCGGCGTAGGCGACGAAGATATGATCGTAATCTGCACGGCTGTCGCGTATGGCCTCACGGACGCGCTGCGGGATCTCCCCGGGCCGATTGTGCAACTTCGCGTCCAGGCACTCCACGCGCAGGTGGCCCCAGCCGTGACTGCGCTTGAGTTCGGTAATCTCGCGCGCGAGCGCACCGCAGGCAATGACCAGCACCGGCTTATGCACCGATGGCCTCCCGCCGCTCTTTCAGCAACTGGGGAGCCATATCTGCGGCCTGCGCGGCATCCCTGCAGTAGCCGTCGGCACCAACGGCCTGGCCAAACTCCTCGTTGAGCGGCGCCCCGCCGACCAGGACGATGTAGTCGTCGCGTATGCCCTGCTTCACCATCTCGTCGATGACGACTTTCATATAGGGCATCGTCGTCGTCAGCAGAGCCGACATGCCGAGAATGTCGGGCTTGTGTTCTTCCAGCGCCGCCAGGTAGGCATCGACGTCGTTATTGATGCCGATGTCGACGACCTCCAAGCCGGCGCCCTCCATCATCATCGCGACGAGGTTCTTGCCGATGTCGTGAATGTCGCCCTTGACCGTGCCGATCACCATCTTGCCTATGGGTTTCACGCCGGTTTCCGCGAGCAGCGGACGTAACAGCCCCATGCCGCCTTTCATTGAGTTCGCCGCAAGCAGGACCTCGGGCACGAACAGGATGCCGTCGCGAAAGTCGACCCCGACGATACGCATGCCTTCGACAAGCGCCTCGTTGAGGACCTTCTCAGCGGTCCAGCCGCGATCCAGCAGGATCTGCGTGCCCTCGACAACCTCTTCCTTGAGGCCGTCGTAGAGATCGTCATGCATCTGCTCTACGAGCTCGTCATCCGCAAGGTCCGCGAGGACGATATCCTCCTCGTCCTCCCCACCCGTTGCGTCGTTCAGGTCGTCGTCAGTCATCGAGCTGTCCTAGTAATCCCGATCTTCGAATTCCGACTTACGTCGCGCCATGTAGTCGAGAAGTGCCTCGTCCACCGCCGGATCGAGCGGCGGCGCCTCGTATTCGTTCAACATGCGCTTCCAGATCGCGTTCGCTCTCTGTGCCGCGTCGAGCGAACCGTCCTGCTCCCATTGTTCGAAGCTGTTGTTGTCCGCCACGATCGATCGGTAAAAGGCCCGCTCGAAGTTTGCCTGCGTGTGCGCGGCGCCGAGAAAATGGGCGCCCGGTCCGACCTCGCGCAGTGCATCGAGCGCCTGGCCGTTCTCGGAGAGATCGATGCCCTGCAGCATCACGCCGATGATGCTGGCCTGGTCCGCGTCCATGATGAACTTCTCGTAACTCATCGCCAGGCCGCCCTCGAGCCAGCCCGCCGTATGCAGCATGAAATTCACGCCCGCCAGCGCGGACGTCTGCAAGGTATTCGCTGCCTCGTAAGCCGCCTGGGCGTCGGGAATCTTCGAGGCACACAGGCCGCCGCCACTCCGGAACGGCACACCGAGCCGCCGCGCGAGTGCAGCCGCTGCGTAAAGGATCAGGCTGGGCTCCGGGGTGCCGAAGGTCGGCGCGCCCGACTGCATGGAAACCGCCGCCGCGAAGGTCCCGAAAATAACCGGCGCACCGGGCCTGACGAGCTGCACGTACGCGATGCCGGCCAGCGCTTCCGCGAGGATCTGCGTGACCGTGCCGGCAACCGTGACCGGCGACATTGCGCCCGCGAGCAGAAACGGAGAGATCACCGTGGCCTGGTTGTGTTCCGCGTAGACGGTCGCCGAGCCGAGCATGGTGTCGTCGAAGGTGAGCGGCGAGTTGGCGTTTATGAGGCTCGTTACGACCGTATTCTCGCTGACGAATTCTTCGCCGAACACGAGCCTGGCCATCTCGATCGTGTCGCTGGCGCGCTCCGGGTGCGTCACCGAGCCCATGAACGGCTTGTCGCTGTACTTGATATGGCTGTAAACCATGTCGAAGTGGCGCTTGTTGACCGGCAGGTCCACGGGCTCGCAGACCGTGCCCCCGGAATGGTGCAGGCCCGGGCTCATGTAGGCGAGTTTCACGAAATTCCGGAAGTCCTCGATCTTTGCATAGCGCCTGCCCTGGTCGAGATCGCGAACGAACGGCGAACCGTAGGCCGGCACGAGCACCGTCCGATCGCCGCCAATTCTGACGCTGCGGGCAGGATTACGCGCATGCTGCGTGAATTCCCGCGGGGCGGACGCCTGGATGATCGAGCGACAGAGACCGCGTGGAAAGCGCACCCGCTCGCCATCCACGTCGGCACCGGCCTCACGCCACAAGTCCAGCGCGCGTGGAAAGTCGCGAAACTCGATGCCGATCTCTTCAAGCACGGTGTCCGCGTTGTGCTCGATCAGTTCGAGCGCCTCCTCGTCAAGCACCTCGAAGTAAGGAATCCGGCGCTCGATCCACGCGGCTATCTCGCCGCTCGACTGCTGCCGGGCCGCGCGCTTGGCCTCCCGGCCGGCGCCCCGTTTTCGTCGCGGTCTGCTGCTCATTGGCACCTCGATCGAGGAGTGGTGGATGGTCTGGAAACCCGCTGAAAATACATCGAGTTACGAACGCGAGTGTGATCGAGAATTCGTCGCGCTGCATGACCCGGTGCGACGCTGATCTGACCGTAAGCGACACGCCGTGAAATGGCGGTTTGCGGGCCGCGCATCGGGCCGCCTGGCGGAATTTGTTGCAATTGCGCTACAGACATCGAAGAACGCTCGCCCCGCGCGGGCTTCAAAAGTCGGTTTTGGACAAATTTTTGTCGCGACCGGTCAATGTCGGCGGCGATGGATGTTATGCTTGATCACTGTCTAGGTACAAACCGAAACAAAAAGGGGAAAAACATGCCACTCGGTCCGCAACCGAAACGAACAGCGATCTCCGCGGCTGTTGCCGCCGCCCTGATCAGCGTGCCTGTGCACGCCCAGCAGCCGAAAAAGAAACGAGCGCTCGAAGAGATTACCGTTACCGCTACCCGGGTGGAGGAATCACTGCAGGACGTGCCGATTGCGGTCTCGGCGCTCGGCAGTGACGAGATCGAGGAGCTTGGCATCACGAATTTCTCAGACTACGTCCTGCAGCTGCCGTCCGTCACGGCGGGGGGAAGTGGCCCCGGCCAGAACACGATATACATCCGCGGCATCGCTTCGACGACGCCGAACCTCACGACGGCAGGCGTCGCGGGACTGGCCCCGAACGTGGCCTTTTACCTCGACGACCAGCCGTTGTCGCAGCCCGGCCGCAATCTCGACGTCTACGCGGCGGACCTGCAGCGCATCGAGGTACTTTCCGGCCCCCAGGGCACGCTCTTCGGCGCCAGCTCGCAGGCAGGCAACGTGCGCCTCATCACCAACAAGCCGGACCTTAGCGGCACCTTCGGGCGCGTTAGCGTCGGTGCCGGCGCAGTCAGCGAGGGCGAAGGCAACAGCAACATCGAAGCCATGCTCAACGTGCCGCTCAGCATGAACTTCGGCCTGCGCGGGGTCGTCTACTACGACAAGAAAGGCGGCTGGATCGACAACGTCGCCGGCACCATCGATGCCAGCGAGAGTGCCCGTTTTCGGCCGGAGGGCACGGTTCGCGCGAACGGCGTGCCGGTTAGCGCACAGCGCGCCGGCTTTCAATCGACGGCCGACCTCAGCGGCGTAACCTTCCTCGAGGCCGAAAACAGCGGCCTGGTGGAAGAAGACTTCAACGAGACGACCTACACCGGTGGCCGCATATCGGCTCGCTGGGACATGAACGACAAGTGGCGCTTCGACCTGGCCTACGCGACGCAGGACATCGAATCGGATGGCGTGTTCTTCGCCGACCCGAATCTCGGCGACCTCGAGGTCCAGCGGTTTTCACCAGACACGATCGAGGACAGCTTCGACAACTTCAGCTGGACCGCCACGGCTTTGTTAGGCCAGCTCGAGGCTGTTTACACGGGTGCCTACACGGATCGCGAGACCGACCAGATCACCGACTACACCGACTACCTGTTCGTCGGCCAGTACCTGCCCTACTACATCTGCGATGGCGCCGTGACCTATCCATCAGGCGCTCCGGCCGGCACCTGCCAACCGCCGAACCTGTTCGTCGACAGCCGCACCGAGACGGAAGTCCAGACGCACGAATTCCGCGTCACTACGGATCAGACCAGGCGCTGGCGCGTAACAGCGGGTGTCTTCTACAGCGATCTCGAGCTGAAGGAAGTTAACGACTTCACGTACCCCGGGTCCGTGGACGCCATTGGCTTCGATGGCGTTTCGACCGGCTTCGCACCTAATTATCCGCTGACCAACGTCGAAGTTACCGGCATCATCAATAACGCAGCGCCGGGCTACTTCTCAGATCCGGGACCGTTCCCCGAGGGCGTTATCTTCCGCAACGACGTGTTGCGCACCGACGAGCAGCTGGGCGTTTTCGGTGAGTTCAGCTACGACCTTAACGATCGCTGGTCGGTAACCGTCGGCGGGCGCTGGTACGATATCGAGGTCGACTTCGAGGGTAGCGCCAACTCGTCGTTCTTCAATCTCGGTCAGACCGAGGATGCGCAGGCCTTCGGCACCAATATCTCCGCGCAGTTTGCACCTGACAATGCCGTGGGCGCGCCGGACAAGGCAGCCACCGACGGCACGATCTTCAAGGTCACCCTCGATTGGCGCCCGATCCCCGGCCAGATGTACTACCTGACCTGGTCAGAGGGCTTCCGGCCCGGCTTGCTGAACAGGCCCGGCGGCGCCGCAGGCCCGAACAACTTCACCGTGCCGTTTGCGCTCGACACGGATGACGTCACGAATATCGAGATTGGCACGAAAGCGGACTTCTTCGACAGCACGTTCCGGCTGAATGCCGCTTTGTTCCTCGTCGACATCGAACGCCTGCAGACCACGATCTTCGATCCGAGTATCACGAATCTCTTCTTCTCGGATAACGCGGCCGACGCCGAGGTGATGGGTCTCGAGGGCGACTTCACCTGGCTGCCGGCGTTCTCCGACCGGCTCACTTTCTCGGGTTCGTTCTCGTTCCTCGACACCGAGATCACCAACGTGATCACGCCGACCAACGACGTCCGCGCGGGTGATGAGCTGGCGTTTGCACCGGAATTCCAGGGCACGCTGCGCGCGCGTTACGAGTGGAATCTCACCTCGGGCTGGGCCGCTCACGTCATGCCGATGGTCTCCTGGTCGTCCGAATCGTTCAGCGACATCATCACGATCAACCGCGATGAGATCGACAGCTGGACGATGTGGGGACTGACGGCGGGCGTTGCCAACGAAAAATGGGCGTTCGAATTGTTCGGCAACAACCTCTCGGACGAACGTGCCGAGGTGGCGCGCAACTTCGTGTTCGACCGGCAGCGGGTAACCTACGCTCCGCCGAGGACGATCGGCGTCAGGGCAACCCTGAACTTCTGATCAGAGCCCTGCCACTCAGTCAATGCGAGACGGCGCCTCCTTTACGGGGGCGCCTTTGCTCATGATGGAACAACGCGTGCAAGCAGACCGTCCGGTTCCGGATCTTGGCCCGATCCAGGAAAAGATCGTTGCAAAACGATTCGACGACGCACTGACGGACCTCGCAGACGTACTTCAGGCCGAGCCGGACAATCCCGATGCGCTTTACATGAGCGCGGTATGCCGGCGTTATACGGGCGACTTCGGCACGGCACTGCAGCTCATCGGGCAGCTGAAGGAAATCTGGCCGGAGCACGGCCGCGCTCACCAGGAGGAAGGCCATACCTACCGGGACATGGGGCGGCCCGACGAGGCGCTGCTGGCCTACGCCCGGGCATGCCGCTTCAATCCCGCGCTGGTGGCAAGCTGGCGCGGTCAGCTCGACATACTGAAGCGCAAAGGCCTCATGCGGCAGGCCGAGCAGGTGAACGCACAGCTCGAGAGCCTCAGGCAGATGCCGCAGCCCCTGCTCAGCGTCCTCGACCTGATTGGCCAGCGCAAGCTGCTGCAGGCAGAGGACATTTGCCGCAAGTTCCTGCAGAAAGTGCCCCATCACGTCGAGGGCATGCGATTGCTGGCCGATATCGGCGTGCGCCTCGGCGTGCTCGACGACGCCGAGTTTCTGCTCGAAAGCGCTCTGAAATTCGAGCCGGACAACACGCGCGTCAGGATCGATTACATCCAGGCGCTGCGCAAACGGCAGAAATTCGGCGACGCGCTCGAACAGGCGCGCCTGTTGCTCGATACCGCTCCCGACAACCCGCAGTTCAAATCACTGTTCGCGATCGAGAGCATGCAGACCGGCGATTACGAAACGGCGTTGTCGACCTTCGACGAAATCCTGGAAAAGCTTCCGACGGACCCGGTCACGTGGACGTCCAAGGGGCACGCGCACAAGACCTGCGGCGATTACGAGGATGCGGTTGAAGCCTATCGTGCAGCGCTCAGCAATGCTCCTCATCACGGCGAAGCGTATTACTCATTGGCCAATCTCAAGGTCTACTCCTTCAGCGACACGGAGATCGAGCAGATGCTCGCGCAGGAAAACAACAGCAACCTGTCGCACATGGACCGTGTGCATCTGAGTTTCGCGCTAGGCAAGGCCTACGAAGACAAAGGCGACTTCGCGACGTCATTCCGCTATTACGCACAGGGAAATCGGCTGAAGAAGTCGCAGACGACCTACACGGCAGAACAGATGTCCGAGGACCTCGAGGCGCAGCGCGACGTATGCACGGCGGAACTGTTCGAGCGACGCTCGGGCTGCGGCCATGGTGCACCGGACCCGATCTTCATCGTCGGCCTGCCGCGCGCCGGATCGACATTGCTCGAGCAGATCCTGTCGTCGCACTCGCAGGTCGACGGGACACTGGAGCTGCCCAATATCCTGTCGTTGTCGCAGCGACTGCGGCGCAGGGCGCGACAGGAAGGCGCGACGGAATACCCCGGGATACTCACCGAGCTATCCGACGAAGAGCTGAATGCCTTCGGCAGGGAGTACATCGACGACACCCGCGTTCATCGACAGGGGGCGCCATTTTTCATTGACAAAATGCCGAACAATTTCCGGCACATTGGGCTGATTCACCTCATCTTGCCGAACGCGAAAATCATCGACGCTCGGCGGCACCCCATGGCTTGCTGCTTCAGCGGTTACAAGCAACTGTTCGCCGAAGGCCAGGAGTTCACCTACGACCTCGAGGATGCGGGACGCTACTACCGGGATTACGTCGAACTGATGGACCACTGGGACGCCGTGCTGCCGGGCAAGGTCCTGCGCGTACAGTACGAAGATGTCGTGGCCGACACGGCTGCGCAGGTGCGTCGCATTCTCGACCACTGCGGCCTGCCCTACGAAGATGCGTGCGTGAACTTCTACGAGACCAGGCGCTCCGTCCGGACACCGAGCTCCGAGCAGGTGCGGCAACCCATCTACACGAGCGGACTCGAGCAATGGCGTAATTTCGAACCCTGGCTCGCGCCGCTCAAAGCGGCGCTGGGGAACGTTCTGGAGCGCTACCCAATCCCCGAGCAGTCCGCGAGCGCGAGGAACTGAAATTGGAAAACGACTCGGTACCCGAACACGACGTCGAAGACATCGGCCACGAGATCGGCGAGCACAATATCGAGGTAGCCGGCCTCGATATCCACAACCCCGTATTTGCAATCTCGGCCTTCCTGGCTATCGCACTGGTCGTGATGACGATGCTTTTTCAAAAGCAGGCAGCCGTGATCTTCGGTGATCTCAGAACGTGGATCACGTACGCTTTCGACTGGTTTTTCATGATCGCCGCCAACATCTTCGTTGTGTTCGGACTTGGACTCGCTGCATCGAAGCTCGGCCGCGTGCGCCTGGGGGGCCCTGACGCCAAACCGCGCTACGGTTACCCGGGCTGGCTTGCGATGCTGTTCGCAGCCGGCGTCGGCATCGGCCTCATGTTTTTCGGCGTGCTCGAACCCGTAACCCATACCCTGAATCCGCCGCTGGGCATCGACCCCGCCGACGTCGGGGCCGCGCGGGCGGCCGGCATGTCGGCAGCGATCTACCATTGGGGTCTGCACGCCTGGGGCATCTACGCCATCGTCGGCCTGTCGCTCGCGTTCTTCTGCTTCAACCGGCAGATGCCATTGACGCTGCGGTCTGCCTTCTTCCCGCTGTTCGGTACGCGCGTGTGGGGTCCTTTCGGGCACTTCGTCGATATTGTCGCTGTGCTCTCGACCTTGTTCGGCCTCGCGGTATCGCTGGCATTCGGCGCCGAGCAGATCGCCGGCGGCCTGCACTACCTGTTCGACACGCCTGCAAATACCTTCGTCAAGATAGTGCTCATCATCATTATCATCAGCATAGCGCTCGCGTCCGTGGTTGCCGGCCTCGACAAGGGCGTCAAGCGGCTAAGCGAACTGAACATGGCGCTTGCCGGGCTGCTGATGCTGTTCGTTATTGTCGCCGGGCCTACGCTGGTGATCTTCTCCACCATGGGCAACGCCGTCGTGGACTACATCCGTCACCTGCCGGCGCTTAGCAACTGGATCGGCCGCGAAGACGACGCGTTCTTCCACGGCTGGACGACATTTTACTGGGCGTGGTGGATCGCCTGGTCCCCGTTCGTCGGCATGTTCATCGCCCGCGTCAGCTACGGCAGGACCGTGCGCGAATTCGTCACCTGGGTGCTCATTATTCCAACCGTGATCGGTATCATGTGGATGTCGACGTTCGGCGGTACGGCACTCGACCAGCTGTTTGCGACCGGCTACATGGGCGTGGCGGAGGCCGTGCCGGAACTGGCGCTCTTCAAGATGCTGGAACAGCTGCCGTTCACGGGCATCGTATCGACGATCAGCGTGTTCCTGATCGCGATCTTCTTCGTCACGTCGGCGGACTCCGGCTCACTCGTCATGGACATCATTACCGCCGGCGGCAAGCTGGATGCGCCGGTTGCGCAGCGTGTGTTCTGGTGCCTGCTGGCCGGCATGGTCGCCATAGCGCTGATGCTCGGCGGCGGCCTGGGGTCGCTGCAGGCCATGACGATCTGCGTGGGCCTGCCGTTTGCCGTCGTGCTGTTGCTTATGTGCGTCGGGCTGCTGAAAGGGCTTCGCGAAGAACAGAACCCGGGCTGATCGCATTCAGTCCAGGTCCGGCAGACCATGCAGCGCAATCAGGTAGTAGCTGACGATGCCGAGCACTTCCTCATTTTCGATGACCGGCGCATGGCTGATACCAAAGTTGTCGAACAGGCGGGCACAGTAACGGGTATTCATGTCGGGCCGCACCGAAATGACGGGCTTTGCCATGATCTCGTAAGCATTGACCCGCTCCGGGGCACGGTCTTTCGCGATTACCTGCTTCGCGATGTCGGAGAATGAGAGCATCCCGTATTCGTCCTGTTCATCGCGTTTCTCGACCATCAGTACGGTTGCCTTGACACGTTTCATAATGCGCATCGCCTCGAGCACGCTGGTACGTCCCGCGATGAAGGTGACTTCCTTACGCATGATGTCGCGGATGGGCACCCAGATTGGCTGGCTCATAACTGTTCCTCCACAATTTCAGCCAGTTCTTCCGCCTGGCGCATGACGCCGATAGCGTCTTCCACATCGAGCTGTATGGCCAGGCCAGTGCCCGGCTTCTCGTCAAACTCTCCGACAGAACCGATTTTCTCGAGGATATGGCGAGACATATGACGCTCCACCAGCAGCATCACGACGTCCGTCTGGCTCACCAGCGACAGGCCGAAGAAACTCTTGTGGCCTTCGAAGCCCTCGCCGCGTGCATGATTGATCACCGTACAGCCCGTCGCACCTGCTTCGCGAGCCGCTTCGATAATCGCCGTGGTCTTCGAGTCCTCGACGAAGACGATCAATAACTTGAACTGCATCA
>CBDUCE010000079.1:0-12726 GCA_965365575.1 uncultured Gammaproteobacteria bacterium | reverse complement strand
GGAAACAAAAAAGGCCTCGATAAGAGACCTTTTTGGGAATTTGGCTCCCCGGGCCCGCTCGGTGCGGCACTTCCACAACGAAGTGCGGTGGACGATCCGAGCGGTCGGTCCATGGTGCTCGAAGCGCCTGAGTGGACCGGTCCGGCGTGCTTGCGCTGGTACCGGAAACAAAAAAGGCCTCGATAAGAGACCTTTTTGGGAATTTGGCTCCCCGGGCCGGACTCGAACCAGCGACCAATTGATTAACAGTCAACCGCTCTACCAACTGAGCTACCGGGGAATGGTATTTTTCGGGAACCTTTGCAGATTCCGGCACACTCAAGAGGGCCGCGATTCTCGTTCAGGCCCCAGGCGAAGTCAAGCCGCGGGTAACCTTTGAACGCGATTTTCGGACCGCCGGGGGCCTCTGGATCACTGATCCATCTGGTTGTCGCGTAGTGATTGTGCGCCAATAGGTGCAATGATCGGAAATCGGGGCGTTATCGCGGAAACCGGTCCCCCGCTGCTCCAAGATCGAGCAGACCGCTGCGGATTGCGTGCATAGAATTCGCTTAAAGATTCAATCGCAACTATCGATGCGCGCGCTCGATAATCCAGTCCAGCCAATACGAAACCGATAAGCTGGTCTTGCCCTCTTATCGATACTGATGGCGTAACCCATAGCCATGGTCTATTCTTTTTTGGGGACCATAGAATAATAAATTGCTCGAAAGCAACGATTGGATAATTCCCATTATTCTCGCTTATTTCTCGGATCGTCGAGTAGCCGCCCCTGCGTTTAGGCGCGGCGTAAGCATCTATTTTCTTTAGGGAGGTACGGCAATGTTTCGGGATCGAACTAAGACAAAAAGACTATTAGCTACGTTAGCCGCAAGCGCATTGGTCGCGATAGTAGGGGGGCCGGTTCCTGCGACAGCCGATTACACGAATGCAACCATAGATGGTCCGCGGCCGGCAGCGCCGGATCACAATGTCTATATCGTGACGATGGCTGCTGACCCGGTAATAGCCTACGAAGGCGACATTAAAGGTTACCAAGCCACAAAACCTGGCAAGGGCAAGAAAGTCAACCCGAGCAGCGCACACGTGAAAAAGTACGTGAAACTTCTCAATCAGTCTCACGACAACGCCTTGAAGTCGGTCGGGGCCGGCAAGAACAAGAAAATTCACGACTATGCCATGGCGCTAAACGGCTTCGCCGTGCAGCTCACCGAATCCCAGGCCAGTCAACTCGCTTTACAGAAAGGCGTGACGTCCGTTCGCAAAGACGAGATGCGATACAAGACAACGGACAGTTCCCCGACGTTTCTTGGCCTGACTGACGCAGGTGGCGCGTACGCCAAAGGTTACACGGGTGAAGACGTCGTCGTCGGTGTCATCGACAGCGGAATCTGGCCGGAGCATCCGAGCTTTGCCGATGATGGCAGCTATGGTCCGTCGCCTGTCGGGCCGCTTGATGACTCCCGGCCTAGCTGCGAGTTTGGAAATACGAGCCACAACCCTGCCGATGCACCTTTCGAGTGCAACAACAAATTGCTCGGTGCACGTCAAATGCTCGATACCTATCGATTATTTATCGGTGCCGACCCGGATGAATTCGACTCGGCTCGCGACGACGATGGCCACGGTACGCACACTGCGTCGACGGCCGCCGGAAACGCCGGTGTCGAAGCCAGCATGTACGGTATTCCGCGCGGTGAGGTTTCCGGTATAGCGCCTCGTGCCCGCGTTATTGCCTACAAAGGTCTCGGCAACCTGGGCGGCTTCACATCTGACCTCGCGGCCTCGATTGACCAAGCGGTTGCCGACGGCGTCGACGTTATCAACTATTCAGTCGGCGGCGGCGCGTCCGGCCCGGGCGCCGATGAAATTTCGTTTCTGTTTGCCGCTGATGCCGGCATATTTGTCGCGACGTCTGCGGGTAATTCCGGTCCTAACCCAGCGACGCTCGGTAATCCCGGCACAATGCCCTGGATGACGACGGTCGGCGCCAGTACGCAGTCACGGTTTTATGAAGGTACTGTAACTCTCGGTAATGGCGATTCGTTCCCGGGCGCTTCGATTACGGCCGGTGCGGAGTCCGCCACGCTCGTTGATGCGGCGGATGCGGGCGGAGACCTGTGCATACCCGGAACCCTCGATGAGACCAAAGTAGCCGGCAATGTCGTGCTCTGCCGTCGTGGAGCAATTGCGCGCGCAGACAAGAGTCGGGCCGTGTTCGAAGCGGGTGGTATCGGTACCATCCTTTATAACAACAGCGATGCCGACAATCTGTACACCGACACGCACTGGACACCCACAGTCCATATCGACAACACGCCGGGCCTTGAGATCAAGGGGTACATCGCCAGCGAGGGCTCCAGTGCGAGCGCACGTATCGACTGTTGCGGCATCGGTGATTGGCCGGCGGCACCGTCGATGACGATCTTCTCGTCGAGGGGCCCCAATCCGGTGTCGCCCGACATCATCAAACCGGATATCACGGCACCGGGCTTACAGATTCTTGCCGGTAATTCGCCGTTTCCCGATCCAGGCGGTTTCCCGGGTGAATTGTTCCAGGCCATCGGCGGAACTTCGATGTCGAGTCCTCACGTGGCCGGTCTGTTCGCACTGCTTAAGCAGGCGCATCCGGACTGGAGTCCTGCTATCGCCAAGTCGGCAATCATGACGACTGCCCACCAGGACGTGAGAGATAATGATCGGAGCAGTCCTGCGGATCCGTTCGACATGGGCGCGGGGCACGTCAGGCCGAACGGCCAGGCCAACAAGGGGTCGATGTTCCAGCCGGGCCTCGCTTACGATGCCGGACTGTTCGAGTACGCGGCCTATACCTGCGGCGAAGAGTTCGGTGTCTTTAGTGCAGGAAGCTGTAATTTTCTGGAAGCGATCGGGGTGCCTTCGGAAGCGTACAACCTGAATGTGCCTTCGATCGGTATCGCTGAGCTCGCGGGGTCGCAGACCGTAACTCGTACCGTGACCAGTGTCGCCAATGAGAGAGGCTGGCGCGATTACACCGTCTCAGTCGATGCACCGCCCGGTTACGATGTAGTGGTCTCGCCCTCGTCATTCAGCCTGAAGCCTGGCCAGTCTGCCACTTACGAGGTAACTATCACAAACGTAGGTGCGCCGGCCGGTGAATGGCGCTTCGGATCGTTGACCTGGCAGGACAAGACCGGTCACTACGATGTGTACAGCCCGATCGCCGTAAAAGGCGCGTTGTTCAGCGCCCCTGCCGCGGTTATTGGTAATGGAGAATCCGGCGCGACGAGCTTCGATGTTTCCTTCGGCTACACCGGCAGCTATGCTGCCGCGGCGCACGGGCTTGAGGCGGCGACGGTGATATCCGACAACGTCGTCCAGGACCCGGACCAGAGTTTCAACCCGAACGATGGTTTCTCAAACAGACACGATTTTGTGCTGGCGGGAGCGGCTTACCTGCGGTTCCGGATGCCGCCCGATGCGGTGTCAGATCCGGCAATTGACCTCGATCTCTTCCTCTTCAACCCGAGTGGCGTGCAGGTTGCAAGCAGCACCAGCGGTGGCACGGATGAGGCGATAGACATCGTATTGCCAGTTGACGGAACTTGGAGCCTGTATGTTCACGGCTGGCAGACGGCCGGCCCGAGCGCAGACTATGACCTCTACAACTGGATCGTATCGGCAACGCCGGGCGGCAGCCTGACGGTTGATTCCGCTCCGACCTCGGCGACAATTGGCTCGGTAGAGGCGGTCGATATCAGCTGGACCGGTGCGACAGCCGATCAATGGCACCTGGGCGCGATTTCGCACACGGGTGACGTGGGCCTGTTGGGTTTGACGCTTGTCGAAGTGGACAATCGATAACACGTCGATCAAGCAAGTGGAAACAGAGGGCGCTCTCTTGGGAGCGCCCTTTTTTTGTGCCTGACATGACGCTGAGGCTAAATGTCGATACCGCCGCCGTCGCCCGGTACAGGCGGAGTGGGGTCGGCACAGTAAAACGGTGGTCGGGAGCCGCCAGAGTGGTAGTGGTAATCGACGCCGTCGACGGTCAGGACAATCAATGAACCATTGACCAGCACCTGCTTGTACTTCATGTCCTTCCGTGGACAGCCGAGGCTGCCGTCAGGCCATGTGACCTCATCAAAGCGCGTAAGCTTGATTTTGTCGGAATCGATTTTGAGTCTCGCGGCAAGGTCTTCCTTGGCGATCAAGACAAGGTCGCTCCCCGCCGCAGGCACGGCCTCTTTCACCTGAGCATCGTCCTCGTCCGTCGACGGTTTCGGGGACTGCGCCCAGGTACATCCGGAAACTGCAAACAGGAGTGTCGCTGCGAACAAACCTGCAAAACTACGTGCGTAACGCTTCCGCATTCACGTCTCATACTTAATTCCGAAAGTCGACACATACTACGCGTAGACCGCTGGAGCCGCCACGTTTCACCTAGAGCAGGCGGCCAATTCGCGCAATTGCCTCTTCGAGCTGATCCTGCGCGGAGGCGAATGAAATCCTGAGGTGGCCGGGGGCGCCGAACGCAGCTCCCGGCACGCAGGCAACGCCTGCTTCATTGATCAGTTCTTCCGCCAGCGCTGTGTCGTCGGCAAGCCCCAGCCGCTCCACGGCGTCCTGCACGCGCGGAAACGCATAGAATGCGCCTTCGCCGGGCCTGCACTGGACGCCGGGGATCGCGTTGAGCGCGGCCACGATGTAGTCATGGCGCTGCTTATAGGCCGTGCACATCTCCCTGACGGGACCCTGATCACCGTCGAGCGCCGCCCGGGCCGCCGCCTGGGACACGCTGCACGGATTCGAGGTACTTTGGCTCTGCACCGTGATCATTGCGTCGATGAGGGCTGCCGGACCGCCTGCATAGCCGATACGCCAACCGGTCATCGCGTAAGCTTTGGAGACGCCATTGACGGTTAGGGTGCGGTCGAACAGAGTCGGGCAGGCTGTGGCGAAGCTGACGAAGGGCTCGCTCGCCCAGTAAATGTGCTCGTAAATATCGTCGGAAACAACCACGACGTCGGGATAGCCCTCGAGTACGGCCCCCAGAGCCTCCAGTTCCGCCCTGGTGTAGCCGGCGCCGGTGGGGTTGCCCGGGCTGTTCAACACCACCAGCCGCGTCCTGTCGTTCAAGCGCGCCTGCAGCTGCGCTGGCGTTACCTTGAAGTGTTGCTCGATGCCGGTTTCGATCATGACGGGCTCGCCTTCCGCGAGCAGTACCATATCGGGGTAAGAGACCCAGCAGGGCGTCGGGATGATCGCCTCATCCCCGGGGGCCAGCAGCGCCATGCAAAGATTAAAGAGTGCCTGCTTGCCGCCGGAGGTTACGATGATCTGCGCGGTTTCGTAGTCGAGGCCGTTTTCGCGCTGAAACTTGGCCTGGATCGCCGCCTTGAGCTCCGGCGTACCGCCGATTGGCGTGTAGCGCGTCTGGCCGGCTGCGATGGCTGCGACGGCGGCATCCCGGATGTGCTCTGGCGTATCGAAGTCCGGCTCGCCGGCGCCCAGGCTGATGATGTCACGCCCCTGTGCGCGCAACTCGGTCACCAGCGCGAGGACCGCACCGGTCGGCGAGGGTTTCACCCGCGCCATGCGTGGCGAAACTGATAAACTCACTGGTTGCCTCCGACAGATCGACGCCAAATGGTACGTGAATCCACCAGTCTGCCCAAGAAATCCTCGGCCGAAGAACGGGATATCCTGAAGCTCGTCTCCGCCTACCAGCCCGCCGGTGACCAGGGCGCGGCAATCGAGTCTCTCGTGGAAGGCCTCGGGGACGGCCTGGCGCGGCAGATCCTGCTCGGCGTAACGGGTTCCGGCAAGACCTACACGATGGCAAACGTCATCGAACGCGTGCAGCGGCCCGCGATCATTCTCGCGCCCAACAAGACGCTCGCGGCGCAGCTCTACGGCGAAATGCGCGAGTTTTTCCCGAAGAACGCCGTCGAGTACTTCGTCTCGTACTACGACTACTACCAGCCGGAGGCCTACGTCCCGAGTTCGGACACCTACATCGAGAAGGATGCCTCCATCAACCAGCACATCGAGCAGATGCGACTGTCGGCGACCAAAGCGCTGATCGAACGCCGCGACGCGGTCATCGTCGCCACGGTCTCCGCGATCTACGGCCTCGGTGACCCGGAGGCCTATTTCAGCATGGTGCTGCACCTCGTGCGCGGCGACCGCATCGATCAGCGCACGATACTGCGGCGGCTGGCCGAACTTCAGTACCAGCGTAACGAACTCGATTTCTCGCAAGGCACGTATCGCGTCCGGGGCGACATCATCGACGTGTTTCCGGCTGAATCGGATCGCGACGCGGTACGCATCGAGCTGTTCGACGATGAAATCGAGTCGCTGTCGTATTTTGATCCTCTCACCGGCGAAGTGACGCGCCGGGTCGCGCGCCTGACGGTCTTCCCCAAGACCCATTACGTGACACCGCGGGAGACCCTGCTCAGGGCCTGCGAGGCAATAAAGGTCGAGCTCAAGGAGCGCCTCGATTACCTCCGAAAACACGAGAAATTGCTGGAAGCGCAAAGACTTGAGCAACGAACCTTATTTGATCTGGAGATGATTCAGGAGCTCGGTTACTGCTCCGGCATCGAGAATTATTCACGCTATCTCTCCGGCCGGGCGCCCGGCGAACCGCCCCCGTGCCTGTTCGACTACGTGCCGGATGATGCACTGCTGGTCATCGACGAGAGCCACGTCACGGTGCCCCAGCTGGGCGGCATGTACAAGGGTGACCGGTCCAGGAAAGAGACTCTGGTCGAGTACGGCTTCCGCCTGCCATCGGCGCTGGATAACCGGCCGCTGCGCTTCGACGAATTCGAGCGGCTATCGCCGCAGACGGTCTACGTTTCCGCCACGCCGGGTCCTTACGAGACCGAGCGCGCGGACAACGTGGTCGAACAACTCGTACGCCCGACCGGCCTCGTCGACCCGGACGTGGTCGTGCGGCCGGCGAAGACCCAGGTCGACGACGTGCTGTCCGAGATTCGCAAGCGGGTCGCGGCCGGCGAGCGGGTGCTGATCACTACCCTGACCAAGCGCATGGCCGAGGACCTGACCGACTATCTGGGCGAGCACCAGGTGCGAGTACGCTACCTGCATTCCGATATCGGCACCGTGGAGCGGACCGAGATCATCCGGGATCTCCGGCTCGGCGTATTCGACGTCCTGGTCGGCATCAACCTGCTGCGCGAGGGGCTCGACATGCCGGAGGTCTCACTGGTCGCGATTCTGGATGCCGACAAGGAAGGTTTCCTGCGCTCCGAACGGTCGCTGATCCAGACGATTGGCCGGGCGGCGCGCAACATCCACGGCACGGCGATCCTTTACGCCGACAGCGTCACGGGATCGATGCAGCGGGCAATCGACGAGACGAACCGGCGTCGGGAGCGTCAGCTCGCGCACAACGAGGCACATGGAATCACGCCGGCGACCATCGTCAAGCAGGTAGCGGACATCATGGAGGCTACGTATCCGGCGGCGAGAGGGGGTCGACGGCGCGTGGCCGAGGATGCCGGCGGGTATGCATCCATGTCCCCGGAGCAGCTCATGAAGAAGGCGGCAAAGCTCGAAAAACAGATGCTGAAGCATGCGCGCGACCTGGAATTCGAGGAGGCAGCCCGGCTCAGGGACGAGATTCGCCGCATCCGCCAGGAAGGGCTCGGCCTGCCGGACCTCAAAGCGGGCTGAAAGTCTTGCGCCACCGTGGGCGCTTCAGTATCGTAAGCCGCCCGCCACGAAGGGCGGTAAGCAAGTGTTCAGGGCGATTAGCTCAGGGGTAGAGCGCCACGTTGACATCGTGGAGGTCGCAGGTTCGAAACCCGCATCGCCCACCAGGTTTTGGGGACAGTGACTTAAAGTGCCAGGCGCAAACGGGACCTCAGCTTCTCGCCTGGCACTTTAGGTCACTGTCCCTTTTTAGCAACAAAACGACTGATTCCTTTGAAAAAATCGGAGTTCTTTCGGTTGTTTCTTGCACGCGGGGTATATAGAATCGCGTTCCCGTGTAGCTGCCGCATGGCGGCTGCCGGAATACCTGTTGGTTTGAGGAGGACACTGGGATCGCAGTCACAAAGCGCGTTAGGCGAAACGAAGAGATCGATGCCGCCGAAGTCAGGGTCATTGACTCGGAGGGTGAGCAGAAAGGGGTCATGGCGGTCCCAGCGGCCATCGAACTGGCCAAGGGCGAAGGCCTCGATCTTGTCGAGGTTGCGCCAACGGCAGATCCGCCGGTGTGCCGGATCATGGACTTCGGCAAATACTTGTTCGAACAGAACAAGAAAGCCCAGTCGGCCAGACGCAAGCAAAAACAGGTACACGTAAAGGAAATCAAATTCCGTCCAGGGACGGAAGAAGGTGATTACCGGGTCAAACTGCGCAAGCTCATCGAGTTCCTCGAGCAGGGCGATAAGACCAAGGTCACCTTGCGATTCAGAGGCCGGGAAATGGCGCACCAGGAACTGGGCGCAAATTTGCTGGCGCGGGTCAGGGATGATCTGGAGGAGTACGGTGTTGTCGAGCAGATGCCGCAGATGGAAGGGCGGCAGATGATCATGGTGATGTCACCGAAAAAGAAGTAAGTGTTGCCCAGGGGCCTGTGCCCCGGGCTGTCCCCGCCTGCAGCGGCCGGATATCGAATCGACGTCCGGTACGTGGCATGGCCAACAAAGTGGAGACGACAAAATGTCGAAGATGAAGACCAACCGGGGCGCTGCCAAGCGCTTCCGCCGGACGGGCAAGGGTGGCTACAAGCGCGCCCAGTCCCATCTCAATCATATTCTTACCAAGAAACCGGCCAAGCGTAAGCGTCATCTCGGTTCGACCGAGCAGATCGCCGATGCCGATGTGAAGAGCGTGCGACGCATGCTCCCCTACAGTTAAGAGGAGATTGAGAAATGGCACGAGTAAAGCGTGGCGTAACCGCCAAAGCACGCCATAAGAAAGTCCTCGGGGAAGCCAAGGGCTACTACGGCGCTCGCAGCAAACTTTACAAGACCGCGAAGCAGGCGGTCATCAAGGCCGGCCAGTATGAATACCGCGACCGGCGCCAGCGCAAGCGTCAGTTCCGCGCGTTGTGGATTACCCGCATCAATGCGGCAGCGCGCCTGCATGGCCTTTCCTACAGCCGGCTGATCAACGGCCTGAACCTGGCCAACATCGAGGTCGACCGCAAGGTGCTCGCCGACATCGCGGTGCACGATGCAGAGGGCTTCGGCGCGATTGCCGAACAGGCAAAAGCCGCCCTCGCAAAGAACGGCTGAATCCAGACCGGACGAGGGCATACTCGCCCCGGGATCGGAGACGATGCAGGCACTGAGTGAGCTGGTTGAAGCAGCCGCATCGGAAATCGATGCGGCCAGCGACCTGGCCGCGCTGGACGCGGTTCGGGTTTCCTACCTCGGCAAGAAAGGTCAGCTGACGGCGCGTCTCAAGTCGCTGAGCCAGCTGCCGGCTGCGGAGCGACCCGCTGCCGGGCAGGAAATCAACCGGGCCAAGCAGGACGTCATGGGGCGCATCAACGCGCGCCGCGACGCACTCGAGGCGGCGGCGCTCGAGGAACGGCTGGCGAAGGACGCCGTGGACGTTACGCTGCCGGGCCGCGGCTACGCGATCGGCGGACGGCATCCCGTGTCGCGCGCCATGTCCCGTATCGAATCGATTTTCAGGAATGCGGGCTTCGGCGTGCGATCCGGTCCCGAAATCGAGGACGATTTTCACAACTTCACCGCGCTGAATATTCCGGAGAATCATCCGGCGCGTGCCATGCACGACACGTTCTACTTCCCGGGCGGGCGGCTGTTGCGCACGCACACGTCGCCCGTGCAGATTCGTTCCATGGTGGAAGAGGGCGCGCCCATACGCATCATCGCGCCGGGACGCGTGTACCGGTGCGATTCCGATCAGACGCATACGCCGATGTTCCACCAGGTCGAGGGCCTCGTGGTCGATCGCGGCATCAGTTTTGCAAACCTGAAAGCCGTTCTGCACCAGTTCGTCGAGGCCTATTTCGAGCGCAAGGCCGAACTGCGGTTTCGGCCGTCCTATTTTCCGTTCACGGAACCGTCCGCTGAAGTGGACGTGCTTTGGGAAGAGGGCAAGTGGCTCGAAATCCTCGGCTGCGGCATGGTCCATCCGAACGTGCTCGAGGCGGCCGGTGTGGATCCGGAAGAATTCACGGGCTACGCGTTCGGCATGGGTATCGAACGGCTCGCCATGCTGCGCTATGGCGTTGCCGACCTGCGCACATTTTTCGAGAACGACCTGCGCTTCCTAAGGCAATTCAGGTAAACGCGATGAAGATTGTAGAGTCGTGGCTGCGTGAATGGGTCGACCCGGATCTCGATTCGAAGGCGCTCGAGCACCAGCTGACCATGCTCGGCCTGGAGGTCGACGGCGTGGACATCGAAGGCATGGGTCTCGAGGGCGTTGTCGTTGCCGAAGTCCTCCAGGTCGCGAAACACCCGGACGCCGATCGCCTCAGCGTGTGCAAGGTTCGCGCCGGCGGTGAGGACACGATCGACGTCGTATGCGGTGCCCCGAACGTGATGGCCGGCATGAAAAGTCCGCTGGCGGTGCCGGGCGTGACGCTGCCGAACGGCATCAAGCTGCGCAAGAGCAAGATTCGCGGCGTGGTGTCCAACGGCATGCTGTGTTCGGCGGTCGAACTGGGCCTGGGTGAAGAATCCGACGGCATCATTGCATTGGCCGATGATGCCCCGCCCGGGATGCCCCTGGTCGAGTATCTCGGGCTGCCCGATACCGTCTTCGACCTGGATCTGACCCCGAACCGCGGCGACTGCTTCAGCGTGCTGGGCGTCGCCCGGGATGTTGCCGCACTCACGGGCAGCGCCCTGAAGTCGCCGGACGTCGCGCCCGTAGCCGCCACTATCGAAGATACCTTGCCGGTCGAGATCCCGCTGCCGGAGGGCTGCCCGAGCTTCGCCGGCCGGCTGATTCGCGACATCGATCCCGCCGCGAAATCGCCCCCGTGGATGCTCGAGCGCCTGCGTCGCGCCGGTCTGCGTGGCATTTCTCCGGTGGTCGATATCACCAATTACGTCATGCTCGAGCTGGGACAGCCGCTGCATGCTTATGATGCAGAGCGCGTGCAGGGCGCCATCCGGCCGCGATTGGCGAAGCAAGGCGAAAAGCTCACGTTGCTCGACGAAAAGGAAGTTGCCGTGAACGACGACACGCTCGTCATCGCGGACGACAGCGGCGCGATCGGCCTGGCGGGGATCATGGGCGGATTGAGTACCGCGGTCAGCGGCGAGACGACCGACGTATTCTTCGAAGCGGCATTCTGGCCACAGGCTTTCATGGCCGGTCGCGCGCGTTCCTACGGCATGCATACCGACGCGTCGTTACGATTCGAGCGCGGCGTCGATTTCGCAGGGCAGGGGCGTGCCGTCGAACGCGCGACGCAGTTGCTTATCGATATAGCGGGCGGTGAAGCGGGGCCGCTGGTGCACCAGGTTTCAGAGTCCAATTTGCCGCGGCGCGAGCCGATCGCCCTGCGGCGTTCACGCATCTCGATGCTGCTCGGTCTCGATGTCGCCGACGATGTCGTCGCGGGTGTGCTTACGCGCCTGGGGCTCACGGTCAGCAAAGACGAGCAAGGCTGGAAGGTCGTCGCGCCGAGCTACCGATTTGACATTACTTCGGAGGTGGATCTGATCGAGGAAATCGTGCGGATCCACGGCTACGAAGCGGTGCCCGAGACAACCGAAATTGCGGCATCGCCGCTGAAGCCGGTGACCGAGTCGGTGGTGGACCTCGACCGGGTCTCGGCGACACTCGTTGCGCGCGATTATGAAGAAGCCATCACCTACAGTTTTATCGATAAACGCAGTAACGCACCATTCGCCGGCGGCGATTCGGATCTGGTCTTGAGCAATCCGATTTCATCGGAGATGTCGGTGATGCGTGCATCGTTGTTGCCGGGACTCGTGTCGAGTGCCGCAGCGAATATCGCGAGGCAGCAGGACCGGGTACGCCTGTTCGAGATCGGCAAGTCGTTTCACGGCACGCTTGAAGCGCCTCGCGAAGTGGTGAGAATCGCGGCTGTTGCCAGCGGTACGGCACTGCCCGAGCAGTGGGGCGCATCGTCACAAGCAATTGATTTTTTTGATATTAAAGCGGACCTGGTTGCCCTGTTCCAGCTCGCCGGTGACGCCGCCGATGTGACCTTCCGGCCGATCGAACACGCGGCGTTGCAGCCGGGCCAGGCTGCCGCGGTAATGCGCGGCGACAACGAGGCAGGCATCATCGGCAAACTCCACCCGCGCGTCGCAAAGAGCCTCGAACTCAAACGCGACGCCTATGTATTCGAAGTCGATGCACTGCAGGCGCTTGCTTCGAGTGCGCCGGTCGCCAGCCCGGTGTCTCGATTCCCGGTCATACGACGCGACCTTGCCGTCCTCGTCAAGGACGAGGTTTCCGGAGAAGAACTGGTCCAGGCCGTGGCGTCGGCGGTCCCGGAACTGACGCGGGATGTCAGGATTTTTGACATTTACAGGGGCCCGGGAATAGAAGCTGGGCTAAAAAGCGTCGCAATAAGCTTGATTTTACAGGAAAGATCGCGCACGCTTACTGACGATGACGCGGACGCCGCTCAAGCTGCGGCAGTGCAGAAATTGCGCGACACGTTCGACGCAGAATTGAGAGACTAACAACAATGGCACTGACAAAAGCAGACATGGCGGAGTCGCTGTTCAACGAGCTTGG
>CBDUCE010000078.1:0-12951 GCA_965365575.1 uncultured Gammaproteobacteria bacterium | reverse complement strand
CGCCGACCTGGAACAGTTGCTCGAGGCGTTCGATCTTGCGTCGATCGGTCATGAAAAGAATGACGTGGTCGTCGGTCTCGACAACGGTATCGTGGTGCGCAATGATGACCTGGTCGTTGCGCACGAGGGCGACGATGGCGGTGCCTTTCGGCAGGTCGATGTCCTCGATCTTGCGGCCCACGACACGCGACTCCTTTTCCGTGCCGTGCGCGATGGCCTCGATGGCTTCGGCGGCGCCACGGCGCAGCGAGTGAACCTTGACGACGTCACCACGGCGCACATGCGCAAGCAACGAGCCGATCGTGACCTGCTGCGGCGAGATCGCGATATCGATACTGCCCGCCTCCACGAGATCGACATAGGAGGCCCGGTTGATCAGCGCCATGACCTTGTGGGCGCCGAGCCGTTTCGCCAGCATCGAGGAGAGGATATTCGCTTCTTCGGAATTGGTGAGCGCACAAAACACATCGACATTGTCGACGTTTTCCTCGAGCAACAACTCTTCGTCGGCCGCGTCGCCAACGAGCACGATCGCGCGATTGAGCTGCTCCGAGATGGTCCGGGCGCGGCTCGGGTCGCGCTCGATGATCTTGACCTGGTTGGTCTGTTCGAGCGCAAGCGCGAGGCGTACGCCGATGTTGCCGCCGCCGGCTATCACAACCCTGCGCACCGGCTCCTCCAGGCGCCGCATCTCGCTCATGAAGACGCGGATATCCTTGCGGTCGGCGATGAAGAACACCTCGTCACCTTCCTGGATCACGGTTTCGCCGTCCGGCAGCATGGCCTTGCCGTGCCGGTAGATCGCGGCGATGCGACCCTCTGTGTTCGGGACGTGCTCCTTGAGCGTTGCGATGCGCTGACCGACGAGCAGCCCGTCGCGGTCCGCAAGCACGCCGACGAGCCGGACGCGGCCGCCCGCAAAGTCGAGAACCTGTGAGGCACCCGGATACAGGATAAGCTGTTCCACGTATTCGCATACCAGCTGCTCCGGGCTGATTCCAACGTCGATGGGTATCGCGTCCTGCGAGAAAAGCTGCGCCGTATTCATGTATTCGGCCGAACGGATACGGGCAATCTTTGTTGGCGTATGAAACAGCGTATAGGCAACCTGGCAGGCGACCATGTTGGTTTCGTCCATGTCCGTCAAAGCGACGACGATGTCTGCATCGTTGGCACCGGCGCGCTCGAGCACCTCCGGGTAGGCGGCGTGCCCTACGACAGTGCGGATGTCCAGACGGTCCTGCAGTTCGCGCAGCACGTCCGGACGAACGTCGACGACGGTAACCTCGTTGGCCTCTTCGCGCGACAGATGGTAGGCGGCGGAAGAACCAACCTGACCTGCACCGAGTATTAGAATCTTCATTGTTGTCGACAGGCTTTTCGGCGCAACACGCAAGTGTTGCTGCGTGGCGTTAGTCTACATCAGATCGAGATTGGCATAGGAAAGAACCAGCCATTTTGTGCCGGCTGTCTCAAAATTGACCTCGACGCGGGCATGCGCGCCCTGCCCTTCATAATTGAGAATCACGCCGTCGCCGAACTTGCCATGGCGGACACGCTGGCCCAACCGCACGCCCATCTCGGCGTCCGAGGACTGCCGGAGCGAACTCGCGCCACCGGAACGCGCCGCGCGAACCGGCCGCGACACCTGGACGCGCGGACGGATCTCCTCGACATGGTCGTCGGGGATCTCGGCGATGAAGCGCGAAGGCTGGGAAAAACTGTCCATGCCGTGCAGGCGCCGCTGCTCGGCATAGGTCACGTAAAGGGTCTGCTTCGCGCGCGTGATGCCGACGTAGCACAGGCGCCGTTCTTCCTCGAGGCCGTTGGGATCCGCGATCGAACGCTGGTGCGGAAACAGCCCGTCCTCCATGCCGCAGAGAAACACGAGTGGGAATTCGAGGCCTTTCGCCGAATGCATGGTCATGAGCTGCACGCAGTCCTGCCAGGCCTCGGCCTGGCCCTCGCCGGCCTCGAGCGCAGCATGCGACAGGAACTCGTCGAGCGGCGACATCTCGCCCGCCGGGTCCGGCTCGAAACTTTTCGCCGCGCTGACGAGTTCCATGAGGTTCTCGAGCTTCGTCTCGCCGCGCTCGCCCTTGTCGTTCCTGAACATCTCGACGAGACCGCTGGCATGAATGACGTGGTCGACCTTGTCCTGCAGGTCGAGCCCGGTCGTTTCGCGCGCCATGCGTTCGATGAGATTCATGAAGCCCATTACCGCTTTCGCGGCACGCCCGGCGAGTTCGTCGCTCGCCACCGCGCCGGCGGCGCGCCACATCGTGCAGCTGTTGGCGCGTGCGTAGGCGCGCATGATCTCGACGGTGCGGGCGCCGATGCCGCGCGTCGGCCGATTCACGATGCGTTCGAAAGATGCGTCGTCCTCGCGGTGGGATATCAGCCGGAGGTAGGCGAGCGCATCCTTGATCTCGGCGCGCTCGAAAAAGCGCAGGCCGCCGTAGACGCGGTAGGGGATGCCGGCGTTGATGAGGCCCTCCTCGAGCACGCGTGACTGTGCGTTCGAGCGGTACAGCACCGCTGCATCGGCGCGCGCGTTACCCTGGTCGATCCAGTCGCGCAGACGGCCGATGACGAAATCCGCCTCGTCACGCTCGTTGTAAGCCGCGTACAGCCTGATCGGCTCGCCCTCGGCGCCCTCGGTCCACAGGTTCTTGCCCATGCGGTCGGCGTTGTTCGCGATGACGGCATTCGCGGCGTTCAGGATCGTAGCCGTGGAGCGGTAATTTTGCTCCAGCTTCACTACCTTGGCATTCGGGAAGTCTCGCTGGAAGCGGTGGATGTGTTCGACGCGTGCGCCGCGCCAGCGGTAGATTGATTGATCGTCGTCTCCGACGACGAACGGTATGGCCGCATTATTGCCCGCCAGCAGCCGCAGCCACGCATACTGGATGGCATTGGTGTCCTGAAATTCGTCGACGAGCAGGTGCTGAAACCGCTGCTGGTAGTGCGCCAGCAGTTCGGGATTGTCGCGCCAGAGCTCGTGGGCGCGCAGCAGCAGCTCCGCGAAATCGACAAGTCCGCCGCGCTCGCACACTTCTTCATAGGCGGCGTACAGGGCGATCATCTGCCTGCGGTTCGGGTCGCGCTCGTCGTCGAGATGCTGCGGCCGCAGGCCTTCATCCTTTTGTGCATTGATGAACCACTGGATCTCCTTCGGGACCCAGCGGCTATCGTCGATCTCGAGGTTCTTCAACAGCCGCTTGATGAGGCGCAGCTGGTCGTCCGAATCGATAATCTGGAAATTCTGCGGCAGCTTGGCTTCCCGCCAGTGCCGCCGCAGCAGGCGATGGGCGAGGCCGTGGAACGTGCCGATCCACAGGTGGTTGACGGGCATGCCGAGCAGCGCCTCGATGCGGCCGCGCATTTCCGCCGCCGCCTTGTTGGTGAACGTGACGGCGAGCAGGCCCTGCGGCGAGACGCCCTCGACATCGATCAGCCAGGCGGCACGGTGCACGAGTACGCGGGTCTTGCCGCTGCCGGCTCCGGCGATAACGAGCGTCGGCTCTGCGGGTGCCGTGACGGCCTGCCGCTGCGCGTCGTTCAGGGATTCGAGTATCGGGGTGACGTCCATGAAGCGCGCAAGTTTAGCAGGATTGCGCGCGGATTCGGGCGGGTCAGGGGCCTAATCCTGGCGCCAGGCGAAGCCCAGCGAGTAGCGGCCACGATCGTATTGAATGCGGGTGTCGTTGGATACGAACTCGTCGAAGCGCCCTTCCAGCATGACCGTGAACCGGGGGGTTATCCGGTAGCTGATCGTGGCGTCTGCCCTGGCCGTCTCCAGGGTCTTCGTCGGGAGCGCCGGGTTATTGAACGCAAACGCGTTCTCGAAATTGTAGTTGCGGTAGTACCCCGATAGTCCGAAGTCGAAGCGGAATCCTGGCGACCAGTGAAACTCGAATTCGTAGTGATCGCGGACGTAGTTGTTGTACCCGGAAAAGCGGTCCTCACGATCGACGCGCTCATACTCGAATCCGACCCACATGCTTTTCGTTATGCGCTGCCTGGCGAGCAGGGAGAGCCCGAGATAGTCGTAGCGAACGCCGGGGTTGCCAATCGGTTGCGTGCCGTCGAGGTCGAAAGAGGGCCGGTCGTTGTAGCGCCGGCTGGACTTCTCGGCCGTTATGCGCAGCAGCGACGTAGGCGTGAACGTGTACTGCGTGTGAGCGCTGAAAAGGAAATACTCATGATCGTATGACGGCACGACCTCGACGTCTTCGTAGTCATACAGGTAGCCCTTGGCGACCAGGCCCAGGGCAAGCTTTCCCCAGCGCTGCCGAAAGCGCATGTCCGGCCCGTAACGGGTGTAGTTCATGCGCTCGCCGATATCCACGCCGTCGACGACGCGCGGCGTGCCGTCGTCGGGGTCGTAGTAGACCCCGTCCCGCTGTGCAACGCGGAAGGAGCTGTAGACTTCGCGCTTGCGATCCTCTTTCTCGCGAACGTATTCGTTGCCGACACGCAGCTCGTGCCGGAACTCGTCCGCGTCGCTCAGTTCGCGATCTTCGTAATATCTGCCGGTGGCGCGGTACGCCGCGTAGAATCCTTCGAACCGGTAGGTGTTGATCATGTACTGGGCGCCGAGATCGTACGGCAGGAAGCTGCCGGTCTTCACCTCGGGCACGATCAGCGGCAGATTCGGGTTGGCAAAGTCGATGTATGGCTCGGACGGCGAGCGGAACACGTTGGTATCATTTCCGTAGCCGACGCTCGCGAAGTAGCTGAAGTCGAAGATATCGCGTTCTTTTTGCTCGGCCACCGTGTACTGGTAGACAGGGTCTTCTTCACGCTCGCCGCGCCGGATGCGGGCGATTGCGGTCCGGGCAAGGGCGGATATCTCCTCGTTGCCACCTTCGTCGCGGGCGGAGCGAAACCACTGCAACGCCTCGTCGCCGTCACCCGCAGCGTAAGCGTTCAGGCCGAGGTTGTAGTGTGCCAGCTGCCGCAAAGATGATGAGCGTGTCGCCTTTTGCAGCGACTCCCGCGCCCGGATGTGCTGGCCTGCTTTGTAATGCGCGACGCCCGAGTTGTAGTGCAACAGCGGCGTATCCAGGCCGGCCTCCGCGGCCTGGTCGTACCGCAGCAGCGCGGCCCAGTAGAGATCGTCGCGAAACAGCCGGTTGCCGTCCCTGAAGAGTTCCTCCGCGCTCATTGCCGCAGCGGTGCCGCCGGTAAACAGACACACGAGCGCCAGGGCGGCGGCGATTGCTCGTGCCGGCCGGCGGATTTCCGGTTTTCTGAGTGCGGCGGTAATTCGCGAAATTCCCGTTTGGCGTTATGTCAGGTCGCCAAAATGCCCGATATTCGTTGCGAAAACTATGACGTAGTGCAAGAAAATCCCCCTGGGTGGCCTCCACCCGGGGGATTGCCGCGGATTACGCCTGATTTATGCCAGGCGGGAGGTCGTTGACGCTGACTTCAATCGTCCGTGGGGTCGTCGTCCTCACTTCCGTCGTCGTCCATGTCGTCCTCGTCGTCGAACTCGTCGTCGTCGATGTCTTCGCCTTCCTCGTAATCGTGTTCGTCGTCATCGATCTCGTCGACATCGTCGATTTCGTCATCGCTTTCGAAGTCGTCGTCCTCACTTCCGTCGTCGTCGAAGTCTTCGCCAGACTCGTCGTCGCCGAAGTTGTCGTCTTCATCTTCTGACTCGTCCTCGACCTCGTCGTCATCCTCTGACTCGTCTTCGTCCCAAGCGTCTTCGTCATCGTCCTCGGGGCCCCGCATCTCGGCCATCTCCGCGATGTCGTCGTCGAGGTCGGTGTCGTCATCGAGGACTTCCATCATTACGTCGAGGTCGTCGAGGTCGTCGTCGGCGCGCACGGCGGCCGGCAAGAACGCAAGGCAGGTCAGGACCAGCACCGCGATAAACAGGTTGAAGGGTCTCATGGCAATACTCCGTCAATATCTAGCGGACATCCCGTCCAGCCGTTGAGTCAGGAAACGTCGACCCGCAACCGGAACGTCCGGTTACGGTCCTTGTGTTCGAGGCGGGCCAGCAGTTCACCGCCGGCCGGCGTCAGTGCGATAAGCGTCAGCGGCAGCAGGTTCCTGCCTTCCTTCAGGCTCGTCTCCCAGGTTATTTCACGCTGTCCCGGGAAGCCTGCCAATTCGATGCCGTCGGGCAGGGAGACCGTGAGCGTCGCCGAGTCGAGCGCTTCCGCGGAGGCGAAGACCAGTCGCACGGTGTGCTCCTGTTCCATCGCGATGGTCACGCCGGGTATGGTCGGCTCCGCGTCCGGTAGCTGCGGCGTCGTCATGAGCATCGCCGTGATGACCCAGATCGCGAGACCCGCGGCCACCGCCGAACCGAAGCCGGCCAGTATCCAGCGGTTGCGGTGCCGTCGCGAGCCCTTATGCACCGCGCGGAGCAGCGCCCGGTCATAGAAGCCTGCTTCGGCTTCCGGCACCGGGTAATCCTGCAACAATTCGAGGAGTTCCCGCTCCTCTATCACGCGTTTTTCGTTCATGACATTTGTCCTGCCTGTGTCTATAACACGTTCAGCGTCAGGAAATGGTTCCATCCTCTTCGAGGATTTGACGTAACCGGGCCCGTGCCCGGTGGAGCCGGGACTTGATGGTGCCCACCGGGACTCCCGTCATGCCCTCGATTTCCTCCAGTTTGTAGCCTTCCGTGTCGTGCAGCAGCACGACATGGCGATGATCCTCGGTCAATTGCTGTAATGCCGCATCCAGCCGCCGGTACTTCTCCAGTCTTTCCCGGTCCTCGACAGGGTCGAGGTCGCCCGCGAGGTCCGCGAGCCCCTGACCCGGCAGGTGACCTTCGTCGACGAGATGCATGCGCTGGCGTGCGAAGCGCCGGTGCTGGTCGACGAACAGGTTATACATCACGCGGCACAGCCACGATCCCGGTTCCTCGATATGGACGAGTTGGTCAAGCATGCCGAAAGCCTTGACCAGGAGTTCCTGGAACAGGTCTTCGGCTTCGGCTTTCGTGCCCGTGAGCCGCCACGCCAGCCGGTAAAGGCGGTCGAAATGCGGCCGCACCACGCGCTCGAAGACTTCGGTTTGTCGGGAATCCGTCATCGCACCGCAGAGTGTATAGCCGCAGCTACCCCCTGCGGCAAGGACGCGTCCTGCTATTCTTGAAGAAAAGCAGCGGGTTCCATGAGAGCAAATACCCTGATTCTGACGGCGGCTGCCATGGTCGCTTTCGCCGCAAACTCGGTCCTGTGCCGGCTGGCGCTGGGCGCCGGGCTCATCGACGCTGCGAGCTTTGCGACGGTCCGCACGGTCTCCGGGGCACTCATGCTTGCCGGCATTCTGCTCGCCAGACGCCGCGCGGTGACGGCAAGACCGGACTGGCGCTCCGTGCTCGCGCTGTACCTGTACATGGTGTTTTTTGCCTTCGCGTACCTGTCGTTGAGCGCAGGTACCGGCGCATTGATCCTGTTCGGCGCGGTGCAGCTGACGATGTTCACGGTCGCGTTGCGATCCGGCGAGCATTTCTCAGCCGTCTCCTGGGTCGGCCTGGCCCTCGCCATCGGGGGGCTCGTTTACCTGGTGTCGCCGGGCCTGGCGGCGCCGGATCCACTCGGCGCCGCACTGATGACGATCGCCGGCATCGCCTGGGGGGGATATTCGCTCGTGGGGCGATCGGCCGCGGACCCGACCGAGGCAACGGCACACAATTTCCTCTACGCGGTGCCGCTGGTCGTGGTGACCAGCCTCTTATTCATCGGCGACTTCGAGGTAACGGCCGCGGGTGCAGGTTACGCTGTCGCGTCAGGCGCCGTGGCCTCGGGGATCGGTTATGCGATCTGGTATACCGCCCTGAAGGGGCTCAGCGGTACAGGGGCCGCGACCGTGCAGTTGTCGGTGCCCGTCATTGCGGCGATCGGCGGCGTATTGCTGCTTTCGGAGGCCGTGACGCTGCGGCTCGTCGTCGCATCCGCCGCGACGCTCGGCGGCGTTGCGCTGGTTCTTTCGCAAAGAAACCGGTCGCGTTAGAGGCTGAGCTGCAGCAGGAAGTAGTGATCGACGAGCAGTGCTGCGAACAGGACGGCGAGATAGGTAATCGAGAACTTGAACGTGCGCATGGGCAGTTCGACGTCATCCCTGTCGCGCAGCATGCGTACGGCATGGTTCAGGAAAACCGCTCCGAGCGAGACGGCTGCGGCGAGATAGATGAGGCCGCTCATCCCCGTGAGATACGGTATGACCGTAATCACGACGAGCAGTATCGTGTACAGCAAAATGTGCAGGCGCGTGTACTCCTCGCCGTGCGTCACCGGCAACATGGGAATGCCGACTTTCGCGTACTCGTCCTTTCTCGCGATCGCGAGCGCCCAGAAATGCGGCGGCGTCCAGACGAAGATAATCAGGAACAGCAGCAGTGCGCTGCTCGTAATTTCGCCAGTGACGGCGGTCCAGCCGAGCACCGGCGGGGCCGCCCCCGCAGCGCCGCCGATAACGATGTTCTGTGGCGTTGCACGCTTCAGAAATACCGTGTAGATCACCGCGTAGCCGATCAGGGAGGCGAAGGTCAGCAGTGCGGTCAGTGGATTGACCAGGAACCACAGCACGATCATCGATAACGCGCAGATTGCCGATGCGAAGGTGAGCGCATTGCTCTCGCTGACCCGGCCCTCAGGCAGCGGCCGGCCGCGCGTGCGCAGCATGTGAATGTCGATTCTGGCATCGAGCACGTGGTTGAATACCGCAGCAGCCGAGGCGGCCATGCCGATGCCGATGGTGCCAAACAGCATCGTCAGCCCGCCCGGCCATCCGGGCACGGCCAGGAACATGCCGACCACGGCCGTGAACACGATAAGCATGACCACACGAGGTTTCGTCAGTTCGTAGTAGTCGCGCCAGTCTGTCAGTCTTTCTATGTTCGCACTCAAAATCGTTCCTCGTTCAGCCGATGCGCGACAGCCTCAGCAGGCGCTTTATGTCGTCGACCATGTCGCGCGGCTTGATGTCCGGGCTGAAATAAAGCACCAGGTTGGCGTGCGGGTCAATAAGGTAGAAGCCGCCAGCCGCCAGGGAGCCCGGTCGCTTGCTCTCGAGCACGGCGCGCAATGACGGATCGTACAGCGACACCAGTCCACGGTGCTCTTCGGCACCGAGGAGGTTATCGGGAGCTTGTTCTCCATGCAAGAAGACGCGCTCAACCCGGTCCATTTCCTTGCCCAGCATGAGCCGTGACTGCCGCAGCGTGTACAGGGCTTTCTGGCAGCTTTCGCCACACTCGCCGTCTTCGGCATACAGCAGCCGCCACGCGCGGTCCTCATGAATCGCCGATTCCGGCACGGCCTCGAGAAGATTGACGATGGGTTCGAGCAGCGTACCGTGATTGGCTCGCTCCTCCGGCTGCAGGGCCTCGCCGCTGTAATACAGCCACGCGGCGAACAGCAGCGGGCCGAAGAATATCGCGGCAATCAGCAGGAATTGCAGGCGCCCTCTCGTGCGTTGCGGGTTGCTCACCGGCGGTGTCCTCGCTTGCGGAAGTTCCAGGCCAACAGCGCAGCGAGCACGATGGCCATCGCAAACCATTGAAATGCATATGCATAATGGCGGCCGGGGCCGATCTGGGCGGGCTCCCAGCGCCGCAGCAGGCCGTAATCCTCCCCGGGCGCCAGCAGTAACACGAATGGCTGGACCTCGCGTCGCAGGGATGCCGCAAGCTCGTCCAGCGTCGGGTACACCGCGTGCTGCGGCCATGTCGACGGCGACTCGATGGCGGCCCCCATTCGATAGCCAGCCCGAGGCAGTGCGCCGACGCGGCCGCGAACCGTCAGGCGCCTGTCCGGCACCTCGAGCGCAGATGGGTCGACTGACTCGCCGGACTTCTCGATCCAGCCGCGATTCACGAGCAGCAGCGGCTCGTCGGGGGAATACTCGAGTGGCGTCAGCACGTAGTGACCATTGCGGCTGTCGACGATGATGTTGTCCAGCAGGAACTGGTGGTCCGAATCGAACACCCCTTCGGCGGCCAGCTGCTGGAACGGCTGCACGTCCATGCCGTCGACGAACCGGCCAAAACCGGTTTGCCGGTCGAACGCATCCTGCGCAGCGCGCTTTTCCTGCGCGCGGCTGATCTGCCAGACCCCCAGGCCTGCAAACTGGGCGACCAGCACCGCACCGAGTGCATAAGGCAGCCAGCTTTTCGTTGATTTCTGCAGCGGTGTCTCCACGTTATACTGCTCGATCACGTGACATTGGGTATTCAATGAAAGCTATAGTCTTGATCTTGCTGGCTGCCGTCGTGGTCAGCCTTTTTTCCGGGCTGTTCTTCCTCGTCAAGGACAGGGACTCGCCCGGTTCGACCCGCATGCTGACGTCGCTTAAAATCCGCGTCGGGTTGTCCATCACCCTCGTTATTCTCCTCGTCGCCGCGTATTCGCTGGGCTGGATAAGCCCGTAGGTTCGATTCCGTAACCGGGTCCCGATCCGCTCAAATCGTGCCTTGAAACGCGCTCCTTAAAGCCGACCGGCGAACGGCGCCGTTTGTCGACCGAAGTAAAGCGCAGCGCAGCGAGCCATGAGGGAAATAAATGGCCCGTTCGCCGCGCGGCTACCCCTACATCCAGTAGACGAATACGTACAGACCGACCCAGACAACGTCCACGAAGTGCCAGTACCAGGCTACGGCTTCGAACGCGAAGTGATTCGTTGCCGAGAAGTGTCCTTTCATGACGCGCAGCCAGATGATCAACAGCATGATCGCGCCGATCGTCACGTGCATGCCGTGGAAACCCGTGAGCATGAAGAACGTCGAACCGTAAATGCCGCTGGTCAGCTTCAGGTTCAGGTCCTCGTAGGCATGGATGTACTCGTAGCCCTGCAAGCAGACGAAGATGAAGCCCAGAATGAACGTCAGCGCGAGGAACGTCTTCAGGATGCCGCGCTGCCCCGCAATCAGTGCGTGGTGCGCAATCGTGACTGTGACCGAGCTGGTGAGGAGGATCGCCGTATTGATCAGCGGCAGGCCGAACGGTCCCATCACCTCGAATTCACCGCCGACCTCACCGGGCCCGTTCGTAGGCCAGGTTGCCTCGAAGCCTTCCCAGAGAATGAGGTTAGTGAAGAAGTTGTTGCTGTCGCCGCCGAGCCACGGCACGGCCATGGTGCGGGTGTAGAACAGCGCGCCGAAAAACGCCGCAAAGAACATGACCTCGGAGAAGATGAACCAGAACATGCCCATCCGGAAGGAGTGGTCGACCTGGTCGTTGTAAAGCCCGCCCTGGCTTTCGTTGATTACCGCGCCGAACCAGCCGACGAGCATATAAATCATTACCGCGGCCCCGGCCAGCATGATCCAGAAGCCGGCGCCGGCGCCGTTCAGCCAGTTGGAGACACCCACCATGAGAAACAGCAAGCCGATCGAGCCGACGATCGGCCAGTGGCTGTCGTGGGGGACGTAATAGCGGTCTTCAGCGTGGGCCATGTTTATTCTCGATGCGTAGTCGTTCAGGATCCGTCGTTCGCCGAGACGCGAACGGTGTCGTAAAAAGTGTACTGCAGCGTGATCGTGTCCACGAACTCGGGCAGGTCCGGGTCGACGATGAACTGCAGCGGCATGGCGCGCTCTTCATTCGCCTGGAATTCCTGGTTCGTGAAACAGAAGCATTCGATCTTCTGGAAGTGCCCGGACGCGCTTACCGGCGCAACGCTCGGCACCGCCTGTGCGATCTTCTTGTCACCGGTGAGATTCTTCGCCGTAAAGGTGGCGTAATACATCTTGCCCGGCGTCACTTCCATGCTGTCTCGGTCTGCGGCGAACTCCCACGGCGCGTACTCGTTGACGGTCGTCACGAACTCCACGCGGATCGAGCGGGAGAAGTCCGGGTTCTCCTGGGCGCTCACTGCCACCGTATTGGTGCGGCCGCCAAAGCCCGTGATCTCGCAGAACACGTCGTACAGCGGCACCAGCATGTAGCCGAAACCGAACATCGCGATCGCGAGCAGAAGCAGCTTGCCGGTCAGCGAGCGGTTGTCGTTTCCAGGTTTGTTTTCAGTGCTGTCGTTCATACGTTTCAGGCGCGCAGTACGCCAATCAGGATAAAGCCGAGATAGAAAGCCAGCGCAACGGCGACGAGGATGATCGCCGTTCGCCGTACTCCTTTGCGTCGGTCCTTCCGTTCATCGGTCACTCGAAGGCTTCCTGCGCGATACGGGCCTTGGGCGGCGTGTCGAAGGTGTGATACGGCGCCGGCGACGGCACGGTCCACTCGAGTCCCTTCGGAGCCTCCCAGACACGATCGGTCGCCTTGGCGCCCTTCTTCGCCGTGAGCAGCACCCACACGAAGATCAACTGCGAAAACCCGAAACCGAGCGCGCCGATACTCGCAACCATGTTGAAATCGGCAAACTGGGTCGAGTAGTCCGGGATGCGCCGCGGCATGCCGGCAAGGCCGAGGAAGTGCATCGGGAAGAACGTGACGTTGACGAAGATCGTCGACAACCAGAAGTGCAGCTTGCCGAGCGACTCGTTGTACATGTGCCCCGTCCACTTCGGCAGCCAGTAATACGCTCCCGCCATCAGGGCAAATATCGAGCCGGGCACGAGCACGTAATGGAAGTGCGCGACGACGAAGTAGGTGTCGTGGTACTGGATGTCAGCTGGCGCGATGGCGAGCATCAGCCCCGAAAAGCCGCCGATCGTGAACAGGAACACGAACGCGAGCGCAAACAGCATCGGCGTCTCGAAGGTCATCGAGCCGCGCCACATGGTTGCCACCCAGTTGAAGACCTTTACGCCTGTGGGCACCGCGATCAGCATGGTCGCGAACATGAAAAACATCTGGCCTGAAAGCGGCATACCCACCGTAAACATGTGGTGCGCCCAGACGATGAACGACAGGAATGCGATGCTCGAAGCAGCGTAAACCATGGAGTCGTGGCCGAAGAGCGGCTTGCGCGAGAACGTCGGGATGATCTCGGAGACCACGCCGAACGCCGGCAGGA
>CBDUCE010000077.1:0-13069 GCA_965365575.1 uncultured Gammaproteobacteria bacterium | reverse complement strand
TCGGCGCTGTCAGGCCGCGGCTGACCAGGCCCGACCTTACCCAATACGAGCTTCGCAGCACACCGCGCGGCTGCTGCGGGTGCAGTAGTAGTAGGCACTTCTCCCGCATTGGACGGAACCGTCCGTTCCACGCATACTCACGTCCACCCGACACCCACAACAACAAGAAGAAGGGGCAACAGATGATTTCCAGGCGAGTCGCTGCAGCTATAGCCGTGTTCCTGCTTGCAACGATCGGCGTTTCTCCGGCCGTTCTCGCCGACACCGCGAGCGCCGAGGCGCAGCAAGCCATACTCGTTACCGGCGCAAGTTCCGGCATCGGTCGAAATCTCGCCGAAACCCTCGCCAAAGCGGGCTATTTCGTTTACGCCGGCGCCCGCAAAAAGGCCGATATGGATGCGCTCAACGAGATCCCGAACATCAGGGCGGTACGCCTGGACGTGACGAAGCAGGACGAGATCGACGCGGCCGTGGAGGCCGTGCGCGCCGGCGGCAAGGGGTTGTACGGCCTGGTCAACAATGCCGGCGTGGTGACACTCGGGCCGATCACAGAGATTAGCGAAGACGAACTGAGCTGGATTTTCGACGTCAACGTGTTCGGCGTTTACCGGGTAACGAAGGCATTCGCACCGCTGGTCATCGAATCCAGGGGCCGCATCGTCAATATCAGCTCGATATCAGGAATCCTGTCGGGGATGTTCTGGGCGCCTTACGGCATGACCAAGCATGCGCTCGAGGCATACACGGATTCGCTCGCCGCCGAAATGGCACTGTTCGACGTCAAGGTCAGCGCGGTCAATCCGGGCAACTACAAGTCCCGGATCGGTACGAAGGAAGCGGTCACGCTCGCGAAGCAGCCCTATGCCCAGCCCGGCTCGCCCTATGCGGAGGCCATTGCCGGGCATATCGAATACCTCTCGGACCGCAGCATGTACAAGGAGCCGGACGAAGTATCCGCCGCCATCATGCAGGCGTTGTTCGATGAGTCACCGAAGCCCAATTACCTGGTGGTGCCGAACGAGGAAGAGGCCGGCTGGACAATTCGCAGGATCATCGAGGAGATGGCCGAGCTCAATGCCGACCAGGAATACTCCTACAGCGACGAGGAGCTTATCGAATTGCTGAAAGAGGCGACGGCGGCCCAGCGGCAACGCGAAGCCAGGCCCTAGGATGCGACAGACAGCTTGCCGAGTGCCCTGAGCACGTCCTTGCGGCTGATCTGGCCGACCAGCCTGTTGTCCTTCATGACCGGGTAGCGCCGGAAGCCCGATGCCTTGAACAGCTCTGCCAGGTCGATGATGCTCATGTCGGCGTCCACGGTCTCCACGTCCGGCGTCATCAGCTGCGATACCGGCCCTCCGGGATGACCGTGATACGCGGCTGCAAGCACGACGTCGAGGCAGTCGAATTCCGAAAGCATACCGACCAGGGTGCCGTGGTCATCAACGACCGGCGCTCCGGTAATCTGTCGGTTTACGAGTGTGTGAATCGCGTCGAGGATGTCGGTATCAGGCTTGAAGGTGACGAGCTTCCCCGACATGTAATCTCTAACCTTGATCGACTTGACCGGCATGATCCTTACCTCTGGTTCTTGGCTTTTCTGCGACATTCACCTGTGCCGCTACACAATTCGCAGGAGCCCCCATTGAGACCGCCACAGCTGCCCTTGATAGGGGCCCTGCCGGCCATGACGCCAACGGCCATCGCCGTTACGGCAACCATGACGACGACGAAGCTCAGAAACAGGGTTGCGAGTATGCTCATTTCTTCAGGACCTTCGTTGCAAACAGGGACGACATGCGTTCCTCGAATTCACTCCCTAACCGTAGCAGGAAGTAGGCTGCAATGCTCTCTCGTTCGGCGAGTTCCATACCGGCATCCGGGCCGAGTACCAGCAGCGCGGTCGCCGCAGCATCCGCGAACGCCGCGGTATCGGCAACCACGGTAACGGATGCCCCGTTGTGCGTGACCGGGTAGCCCGTGCGCGGATCGATAGTGTGAGAATAGAAGCGGCCGTCATGCTCGAAGAAATTTCGGTAGTCGCCGGACGTCGCCATCGCCGTACCGGTAAGATGCAGGACTGTTTGTACGGAGCGTCCAGAGCGGTCCGGGGTCTCTATCGCGATTGCCCAGGGTTCGCTGTGGGCATTCCTGCCGCGCATGCGCATCTCGCCGCCGATCTCGACGAGGTAATCCGGCAGCGTCCGGGCGTCCAGCAGCTCCGCAACCTCGTCCACGGCATGGCCTTTGGCGAAGGCCGACAGGTCCACGTAGACGCCCGGAGACGCTTTTCGCAGTGCCGGCATCGTGCAATCGACGTCCAGCTTCGTATAGCCGATATTCTGCATCGCCACAGTGATAGCGTCGTTGCCCGGCGGCTCGTAAGCGGACTCGGCCGGCCCAAAGCCCCAGAGGTTTACCAGTGGGCCCACGGTCACGTCAAAGGCGCCGCCCGTAAATTCGCTGACGACCAGCGCAGCTTCGACCGCGTGACACAGTGCCGGTGAGACCTCGACCCAGTCGACGCTCTCACTCGCGTTGAAGCGGGACAGCTCCGAATCGCTGAGATACGTGGACATCGCGCCGTTGATGCCGTCGAGCACGGCCTGGATGTCCTGCTGCAGTGCCGGCATATCCAGGTTCTCGGGCGGCGCGATAACCTTGACGCTGAAGGTCGTGCCCATCGTCGAGCCGACGAGTTCCTGCACGGGCCGTTCGCGCGCAGAGTCGCCGCAGGCGCCGAGCGCAGTCAGCAACGCGGGGAGGAGGAACCAGCGGGTCAATGGCCTCATGTAGCTTACCCGCCGAAATCATCCAGCATGATGTGGTCGCGGGTGACTCCGAGGTCTTCGAGCATGCCGATAACGGCCGAGTTCATCATGGGCGGACCGCAGATATAGTATTCGCAGTCCTCGGGTGCGGGATGCTTGGACAAGTACTCATCGAGCAGCACCTTGTGGATGAAGCCGACGTAACCGTCCCAGTTGTCCTCGGGCAGCGGTTCGGACAGTGCGAGATGCCAATCGAAGTTGTCGTTCTTCTCGCCCAGTTCGTCGAGTTCCTCGACGTAGAACGCCTCCTTGAGGCTGCGTGCGCCGTACCAGAACGTCATCTTGCGATTCGTGTGGATGCGCTTGAGCTGGTCGAAGATGTGCGAGCGCATCGGCGCCATGCCGGCACCGCCGCCGATGAATACCATCTCGTTGTCGGTGTCCTTGGCAAAGAACTCGCCGTAGGGGCCGGAAACCGTCACCTTGTCTCCTGGTTTCAGGCTGAAAATGTAGGAGGACATGATTCCCGGAGGAATCTTGTCATTGCCGGGGGGCGGTGTGGCGATGCGGATATTGAGTTTTATGAGGCCCTTTTCCAGCGGGTAGTTCGCCATCGAGTAAGCGCGCTGCGTCGATTCCTTGACGTGGGATTCGTAGCGCCAGAGGTTGTAATGATCCCACTCGCTGCGGAATTCCTCGTCGATGTCGAAATCCTTGTAGCTGATGTCGTGCGGCGGACACTCGATCTGTATGTAGCCGCCGGCCCGGAAATCCATCTCCTCGCCTTCCGGCAGCCGAACCACGAATTCCTTGATGAAGCTCGCGACGTTGTGATTCGAGACAACCTCGCACTCGTACTTCTTGACGCCGAAAACCTCGTCGGGTACGCGTACCTTCATGTCCTGCTTGACGGCGACCTGGCAGGACAGACGGTAATGCTCTGTGGCCTCCCGCTTGTTGATCATCGAAGTCTCGGTCGGCAGGATGGCACCGCCACCGGACAGGACCTGGACCTTGCACTGGCCGCAGGTGCCACCGCCGCCGCAGGCTGACGCGATCAGGATGCCTTCTTCGGCAAGGGCCTGCATCAGCTTGCCGCCGACCGGAATGGCGAATTCGCGCTCGTCGTTGACGATGACATTGACAGTGCCGCTGGCGACCAGCCTCGATCGTGCCGCGAGTATGATGAACACGAGCACGAGAATGATCGCCGTAAACAGCGACATCCCGAGGATAACCTGGGTTGCGATTGTGCCGTTCAAAGCTGAATCCCCGACAGTCCCATGAAGCCGAGCGACATCAGGCCGGCAATGATGAAGGTGATGCCGAGACCCTGCAGGCCGTCCGGAACGTCACTGTAGCGGAGCTTTTCGCGAATGCCGGCGAGGGCGACCAGAGCGACCGCCCAGCCGAAGCCGCTGCCGATGCCGAAGGTCACGCTCTCGCCGAAGTTGTACTGCCGTTCGACCATGAACAGCGTGCCGCCGAGGATGGCGCAATTCACGGTAATGAGCGGCAGGAATATGCCGAGCGCGTTATAGAGCGCCGGTACGAAGCGGTCGAGCAGCATCTCGAGGATCTGCACGAGCGCGGCGATGACGCCGATATAGGAGACGAGCCCGAGAAAGCTCAGGTCGACGTCGGGCAAACCGGCCCAGGCCAGTGCACCGTCGTCGAGCAGGTACGTGTAGATCAGGTAATTGACCGGCACCGTGATCGTCTGGATGACCATCACGGCAAGGCCCAGCCCGAGGGCGGTGTCGACACGCTTCGAGATCGCGAGGAAGGTGCACATTCCGAGGAAGAATGTCAGCGCGAGATTTTCGACAAATGCCGCGCGGATGAACAGGTTGAAATATTGCTCCATCAGAGCACCTCGGTACGGTGTACTTCGTGAATCTGGTATTCGGGTTTCTCGACCTGCTTCGGCCTTGCGACACGTACCGCCCAGATGAGCAGCCCGATGATGAAGAACGCGCTCGGCGGCAACAGCATCAGGCCGTTGGCTTCGTACCAGCCGCCATTGGACGTCAGCGGCAGGATCTGGGCTCCGAACAGGCTGCCGGCGCCAAACAGTTCTCGCAGCGTCGCAACGGCCAGCAGCACTACGCTGTAGCCGAGCCCGTTGCCGATACCGTCGAGAAAGCTGAGTCCGGGACCATTACTCATCGCGAATGCTTCGGCGCGGCCGAGGATGATGCAGTTGGTGATGATCAGGCCGACGAACACCGAGAGCTGCTTGGACGTCTCGAACGCGTAGGCCTTCAGCAACTGGTCCACGACGATAACGAAGGAGGCGATGATCGTTATCTGCACGATGATGCGGATGTTGTTCGGTATGCGATTGCGGATACTGCTGATTGCCGCCCCGGACAGGGCCGCAACGCTGGTCATCGCGATGCACATAAGCAGTGCCGGCAGCAGGGAGGTGGTTACCGCCAGCGCTGAGCAAATGCCAAGCACCTGCAGCATCACCGGGTTGTTGTCGATAACCGGGTCCAGGATGATTTTGCGCGTTTCAGCCATTGTCATTCGCCTCGCTTGAAACTTTGGCGAGATAGGGACCGAAGCCGTGAGAGCCGGTCCAGTATTGGATGAGGTAGGTCACGCCGTTAGCGGTGAGGGTGGCCCCGGACAGGCCGTCCACCTGGTGGATCTCGTCCGGTCCGGACTGGACCGAGCCGCGCACGACCTCGATCTGCGGGTTGCCCTGTTCGTCGTAGATCTTTTTGCCCGGCCACTGCGACAGCCACGGTTCCTTCTCGATCTGGTCGCCGAGCCCCGGCGTCTCGGCGTGCTCGTAGAACCGCAGGCCGCTGACGGTCTTGCCGTCCGGCTCGACCGAAAGGTAGCCGTAGAGGGTCGACCAGAGGCCCTTGCCACGCACGGGAAGGATGTACTGTTTCGTGGTTTCGCCGTCCTTGACGACGTAGACCGGCGCATACACGGCGCGTCGGCCGATCTTGGCGATGTCCTCGTTCTTGGGGATGCTCACGCCCAGTTTCGGATCGTTCGCCGCCGCTTCGGCATCGAAGCTCTCCGGGTCCACGTCGTCGACGTATTGCCCCGTCTCGAGATCGACAATACGCGTCTCGATATTCCCGAACTGCTCGGCGACCGGCACGCCGGGTTCGTAAAGCCCGGCCACTTCGAGGACGATACGCTGCCGGAACTCGTTCTGGTTCGCCTCCTGCAGCGGACGTAACACGATGGCTGCGGCGGAGACCAGCACGGAGCACACCAGGCTGACGCCTATCGCGACCGCCAAGGTGTTACTGATGCTGTCCCTGGAAAATCCGGGTTTCTTGTCATCAGGCATTGCGCTTCACCCTGCGTCTGACGTTGGCACGAATGACGAAATAATCGATCAGCGGCGCGAAAATGTTGCCCAGCAGAATCGCGAGCATGATGCCTTCCGGGAACGCCGGGTTAATGACCCGGATAACCCAGGTCAACACGCCGATCAGGAGGCCGAAAATGACGTGGCCGAGCATCGTGTCGGGCGCGCTGACGGGATCCGTCGCCATGAATACGGCACCAAAGGCGAAACCGCCCACCGCGATATGCCAGTGCCAGGGCATTTCCATCATCGGGTTGGCCGCGTCGACGCCGCCGCTGAAGAGGAGTGCCGGGATGATCAGTCCCGCAAACACGCTAACGATGATGCGCCACGACGCGATCCGCGAGTAGATCAGCATCGCCGCGCCGAACAGGCAGGCGGCGAGCGAGGTCTCGCCCAGCGATCCCTGCATCTGGCCGATGAATGCCTGCGAGAAAGTCAGGCCGCTGGCGAGCAGTCCGGACATGCCCTCCTGTGCAGCAACCGCGAGGGCCGTCGCGCCCGTGTAACCGTCGACCGGCACCCAGACCGCGTCGCCCGACAGCTGCACAGGGTAGGCGAAGTAGAGGAATGCGCGCCCCACCAGTGCCGGGTTGAGGAAGTTCTTGCCCGTTCCGCCAAAGACTTCCTTGCCGATAACGACGCCGAAGCTGATGCCCAGCGCGACCTGCCAAAGCGGTGTCGTGGCCGGCAGTATCAGTGCATACAGGAACGAGGTGACGAAGAAGCCTTCGTTGACCTCATGGTTGCGGACGCTGGCGAACAGCACTTCCCAAAAGCCGCCGGCCGCCATCGTCACGATGTAGATCGGGAGGAAATACAGCAGGCCATGAACGAAATTGTCGTACACGCTCGCCGGGTCGTAGCCTGCGCCGAGCAAAGCCATCATGGAACCGCGCCAGCCGTCGACCCACTCCATGCCGAGCGAGGCCATGGCGGTGTGGGCCTGGAAGCCGACGTTCCACATGCCGATGAGCGCGCAGGGGGTCGCTGCGAAAACAACCGTGATCATGACGCGTTTCAGGTCGATCGCGTCGCGAACGTGCGGCGAACCGCGCGTTACGTCGGCCGGCGAATAGAACAGCGTATCGACCATCTCGTAGATGGCTTCCAGTTTCTCGAAGCGGCCGCCACGCGTGAACAGCGGCTCCAGGCTGTCGAGGAAATTGCGCAGCGGTTTCATCAGCCGTTGACCTCGATCTCGTTAAGGTTCATGCGCAGGTAGGCGCCGTAGTCATGCTTGCCGTTACAGACGAACGAACAGAGTGCGAGGTCCTCTTCGGCGAGCTCGAGGCAGCCCAACTCCTGGGCGCGATCGGTATCTTCGACGAGCAGCGCTTTAAGCAGCGGAGTCGCCAGTATGTCGAGCGGCATGAGGCTCTCGAAGGCGCCGGTGGAGACCATTGCACGCGGACTGCCGTTCTGCGTGGTCGTCAGGCTGAATTTGCCGCGGTGCAATACTCTGCCCGCAAACGCGCGGGTCTGTGAGTAACGGTCGGCGCCCGGCATCATCCAGGCCAGGAACTCGCGGCTGCGGTCTTCCTCGAGCACCGTGAGCTGGGTCTGGTAGCGACTGAGGTAGGCGAGCGGGCCGGCGGCGCGATGCCCGCCGAGAACCGAACCGCTGATGACGCGCAGGTTACCCGGGGCCGTCTCGCCCTCCAGGAGGTCGACAGTATTCGCACCGATGCGCGTGCGCAGGATTCGCGGCTTCAGGGCCATCGGCCCGCACAACGTGATCATTCGTTCCGTGGGCAGGCGCCCGCTGATGAAAAGCTTGCCGATTGCCATGACGTGCTGGTAGCCGATGTGCCAGACGGTCTTCGTCTTGCCGACCGGCTCGAGGAAATGAATATGCGTGCCGACCAACCCGGCAGGGTGCGGACCTTCGAACTCGGCATGACGAAATCGGTCCGAATCGGGGCACTTGATCCCGGAATCGGGGGCCGTGCACAGGTAGATCGGGCAGTCCGCAACGCGCGACAGTACGGTCAGACCATTCTGGAACGCCTCTGCATCCTGCTCGATGAAAAAAGCAGGGTCGACGGCAAGCGGGTTGGTGTCGATCGCCGTGACGAAAATCGCGGCCGGTGTCGCATCCGGTACCGGAATACGGCTGAAGGGTCGCGTGCGCAGCGTTGTCCACAGGCCGCAAGCGATGAGGTTGTCACGCACTTCCTGCTGGTCGAGTGAGCCCAGTTCGGACGCAGGCCACGACTTGAACGATTCTGCGTCGTCGCCCTCGAGCCGGATGACCACCGACTGCAGTGCACGTCGCGCACCACGGTTTACCGCGATGACTTCGCCGGCACCGGGCGCCGTAAACGGCACTTCCGGATTGCGTTTGTCGTGGTACAGAACCTGCCCGAGCCGGACCTTGTCTCCGACCTGGACCGCCATTCGCGGGCGAATGCCCGTCACATCCGTCGCGACGGCCGCAACCGATTTGACCTCTGCGCCGTCGCCGATCGTTTTTTCAGGTTCACCCTTGACAGGGATATCCAGGCCTTTCTTGATTTTTATTCGCATGTAGCTGTGGGACGTCTGATTTAGGTTATGCGCCGCTCACGCGGAAAAGTATGCAACAAAAAGGGCGGAGCCCGCGAGCCAGATCGATCCAATCGTGTGGATGCCCAGCGTCATCTCGATTGCGCGGGTCATACCCGGGCGATCGGCGATGCCTGCGCGGATTGCGCGTGCCGCCTGCCAGGCCAGCACCAGCAGCAGTGCAGGCACGATCAGCGACCACGCCGGCAACCCGCCTCGAATCGCCAGCGCGACGAGCGCGACAACGCCGGACAGGTGCAGCAGAAGGTAGACGACCGACGTGCCGCCGAGACCGAAGCGGACCGGCAGCGTTCGCTTGCCGGTACCGCCGTCCGCGGCTATATCCGGCACTTCGTTGATCAGCAGTATGGCCGTCACCCAGACACTCACCGGGATGGAGAACAGCAGCACATCGAGGCCCAGGGAGCCGCTCTGCAGCCAGGCGGCACCGGTAACCGGCAGCACGCCGAACGCGATGCCGACGGAGAGTTCGCCGAGACCGATGGATGCCAGGCGCACGGGGCCGAGCGAGTAGAGAACGGCCAGCAGTATGCCCGCAATACCGAACCACAGGACCATTGGCCCCTTGCTGAACAGCAGGACCAGGCCGGCAATGCCGGCCACGCCCAACAGGCTGACGCCGAGGCGCGCCATGCCGCTCGCCGACATGATGCCGGTCTGGATGAATCGTGAGCCGCCCGTGTACGGGTAGATTCGGTCGTCGTTCCGGCGGTCCGTGCCGCCCGAATCGTCACCGACGTCATTCAGCACATTGGCGCCCGCGTGCACACACACGGTGGCAAGCAGAGCCAGTATGAATGCGGACAGGTCGAAGTGGCCGGCGACCATGAATCCCCACGCCGAACCTGCCAGCACCGGCAGGATCGAGGCCGGGAAGAACTTCGGCCGCATGGCGTTGAACAGGCGTTTGGATACCTGCGCAGGCGAGTCACCTGCAAACGCCTGCACCGACGGACCTGTAACCGTAACTGAGTCTGGTGGCACAACCTGTCCCCTATCGAAGCGCTGAGCGGAGCGCGTGTTTTGCAAAGCGCTTACAATATATCGCCATGAGACTACATTCCATGGCGGCAAAGGGTACCGCGGATTTTGCGACTTCCATTTTGGTGCTATTTATGCTCGCGTTCGGGCTGCAATCGCAGGCCGGCGAAGTCCCGAAAACCGGCGGGCGGAACGCCCCCGGCACCGCAGACAGCCCGCACCTGGTGCTGATTTCGATCGATGGTTTCAGCTCGGACTACATGTCCATCTATCCGACACCGGCGCTCGACCGCATCGCCGCGTCAGGCGTTCGCGCCGAGTCGATGCGGCCGGTATTCCCCAGCCTGACGTTTCCCAATCACTACTCCATCGCAACGGGCTTGTACCCGTCCGAGCATGGCATCGTGCACAATCACTTTCCCGATGAGGCGCGCGACGAGTGGTACCACCTTTGGGATCGCAGCAGCGTGGAAGACGCACGCTGGTATGGCGGCGAGCCGGTCTGGGTGACGGCGGAGAAGAACGGGCTCGTGGCCGCCGCGTACTATTTCGTCGGCACCGAGGCGGCGATCCGGGGTGTGTCGCCGAGTCACTGGCACAGCTTCGATGCGTCGGTCCCCGGCCGCGACCGCGTCGCACAGGTTATCGACTGGCTGGAGTGGCCTGCAGACCGCCGTCCGCACCTGATCACGCTGTATTTCGAGCACGTGGACACGGCGGGGCATGACTTCGGCCGCGGATCGCCGGAGCTGGCCGCCGCGGTCGCGGAGGTGGACACGAACATCGGGCGCCTGCTCGATGCCATCGCAGAGCTGGATCTTCCGGGCGAGGTTTACGTGATGGTCGTCTCCGATCACGGCCAGGCGAACTATGTGGATCCCGAAACGACTTTCGTTCTGCGAGATCACATCGACCTTGCGGGACTGGAAGTTACCGCGGGCGGGGCTTACGCGTGGATCTACCAGCAGCAGCCCGACCGCGAGCGCGCACGCGCAATCCGCGACGCGATCAACGAGGCATGGGCGCATGGCCACGCCGTACTGCGCGAGGAGGCGCCTGCCGAATGGCGGATCGACGACAGTCCGCGCTTTCCGGAGGTTTTCGTCGTACCGAACCTGGGTTACGGCGTCGTGACGGAGCGCGAGGCAGTGCAGCGCCTGAAAAAGGGTGATCATGGCTGGGACCCGTCGAACACGGCCATGCACGGCGTCTTTATCGCCGCGGGTCCGGGATTGCCGGAGGGAATGACCCTCGGCGAGGTGAGCGCCGTCGAGATCTACCCGTTGATGCTCGAATTGCTGCGGATCGACGCGCCGCTGCCGGCTCCCGGCCGGGACCGTCTGCGTTCGTTACTGGACGACGATGGCCGAGTACACGCACCGCGTTAGCGACGAGGAGGCGCGCAGGATCCAGCGATTCCTTTACGGTGTCGCCATTGGCACCGTGGCGTTCGTGGCGATCATGATCGTCGCGGTAATAAGCGCCCCTCGCTGGATCACGATCATCAGCCACGAGAGCGAGCGGCGTTTCATTGCCCCGCACGTCGAATGGGTCGCCGAGTACCTGCTGGACGAGGGCGACCCTGTCCTGCAGCAGTATGTCGAAAACCTCGGCAGGGAGATTGCGGCCGGAATGGACCTGCCACCCGGGCTGCAGCTCAGGTTCATCGTAATCGAAGGTTCGACCGTGAATGCCTTCACGACCCTTGGCGGCCATATATTCGTCCTCGACGGTCTCGTGCGTGAGCTCGACAACGAAAACAGCCTGGCGATGGTGCTGGCGCACGAAATCGCGCATGCCGGAAACCGCGATCCCTTGTCCGGGGCCAGTCGGGGCATCCTGCTGCAGATCCTCATTTCTTCCATGAGGAGCAATGGCGGCATCGATCCGAGGGGCGGCGCCGAGACAGGCCTCGAGCTATTGCTGAACGACTACAGCCGGGAGCAGGAAGAGGCCGCCGACCGCCTCGCCGTTATCGGCCTGCAGCGACGCTACGGGCACGCCGGCGGAGCCACAGACCTGTTCGAGGTGTTGAGTGCAGGGCACGGTGGCGACGAGGTGCCGGAAATCCTGTCCTCGCACCCGCGTGTCAGCGATCGACTGGCTGCAATCAATGCGCTTGTCGCCGAGAGAGGATGGGAGAGCAGGGCGACGCTGCCGTACCCCGCCGAAGTGCGGGGCGCGCTCAGTTCGAAGCTTTAATCAACAATCCCTGGGAGTCTTTGAAGCCGCCCGTCACGATGATGATGAAATCGACCAGCGTCCAGATGCCGAGGCCGCCCAGGGTTAGCAGCATCAATATGCCAGTGCCTACTTTGCCGACATAGAAGCGATGGATGCCGAAGGCGCCCAGGAAGAAACACAACAGGATCGTCGGCACGAAGCCTTTGTCACTCACACCTGCGTCATTCATGCGATACCTCCAGTCTTGAGCTTTTGCCCGGGATACAGCACCAGCCTGCCGCCGCCGTCCCGAAACGAGCCGGTCAAAAGCATGATGGTTACGATAAAGGTATGAATTGCGTCAATCGCGCCAACAATAAGGGCCAATATGATCTGGCCCGTAACAAACAGGTAGATTGTCGCAATGAACAACACGAGGTCGATCGTCGCTTCGACATAGCGACCCAGATAGAAGTGCTGGATACCCACTACGCCGAAGATGGCCGACAGGCAGACGGCGATCGTGTAGCTCTTGTCAGATGGCTGTTCGCGTGCAGTCAAAAGCAACCCCCGAAGTTCCGCACAATATAGCGCGGCGGGGAGACGGTCGGCAAACGACCAAGTCGCAGTTTTTTAAGGCAAAAATTGGCTTGTAACCGAACCTGACATGTCTGCGAACCTGAGATCATCGCGTCCCAATGCGGCATGGCACCGCATTCGCGAATCAGGTCCTCGATGCGTCGAAGATACTCTGTATCGAAGCATCCAGCATCGCGTTGAATTCCGCGTCGGATTGCTGCGCACTGAGGCCTTCGGACAGCGCGCGCGAGAAACTCGCGACCATGCCTTTCTGACGGGTCAGCCGTTCGTTCGCCTCTTCACGCGAGTAGCCACCGGAGAGCGCGACGACTCTGAGCACGTTCGGGTGCGCGATGCAGTCGGCATACAGGTTGTCCTTCTCGGGCAGCGTCAGCTTGAGCATGACGAGCTCGTCTTCACCCAGGCTGTCCAGTTCCTTCATGATGGCCGCGTGCAACAGGTCCTCTGCTTCCGCCTTGTCCGGGCAGTTGATGTCTACCTCGGGCTCGATGATCGGCACCAGGCCCGCCGCCACGATCCGGCGGCCGATTTCGAACTGCTGTCTGACGACCGCATCGATTCCCGCGGGATTTGCTTCCTTGATCACCGAGCGCATCTTGGTGCCGAATACGCCGTTTGCCTTGGCCTTTTCGAGCAGGCTGTCGAG
>CBDUCE010000076.1:0-13177 GCA_965365575.1 uncultured Gammaproteobacteria bacterium | reverse complement strand
ATCAAAAGGGGACAGTGACTTTTGGTGTCAGTCGACGGTCCATGCGCGCCATAACAAGCCGAGCTGGCTGCTGTAGCCTACGTCTCGTCGCGTTATGCGGTGCTCACTGTCCATTACGTAGTACGAGGGGAAGGCGTAGATCTGCCAGTTACGGGCGACATTCGCGTCGCCGAGAACGACCGTGATGTCGAGTTCGTGGCGTTCGGCGTAGGCGCTTACTTCTTCGACCGCTTGCCAGTCAAGTGCAACCGCGATCATCTCCAGTTCGGTCGCGTCTCGCCAGCGCCGCAGCCGGTTCAGGTTGCCTGCGCTCGCCGCGCACACCTTGCACCAGGGCGCGAAGAAATAGACCAGCGCCGGCCGTGACGCCGCATCGGCGAGATCGTAGGGCTCGCCGCTGAGGGTCTTACCGCGAAGCTCTGGCGCCGGTAGACCGCCGGTGTCGAGCATGTTGCGTGACTGGTAGGTCGTGACGGCGAGAAACACCAGAGCGAACAAGCCGACGTTGAGCAGCAACGAGCGCAATCGTCGCAGCCATTTGTTTGCCGGTTGTTCGTGGTCGTTCACGCGCGCCAGTGTACAACCCCTGGGTATTAGAGACCGGATTCCCAGGTGACCGGTTTGCTGCGGTCTTTCTCGATGATCGCCCGGTAGCGAGCTTCGAGGTCGTCCCGCTTGATCTTGAGTGTCGGCGTCAATAAACCGTTTTCAGTGGTCCACTCGTCATTGACGATAATCAACCCGGACAGGCGCTCGTGAGACTCGAGGTGCTTGTTGGTGTCCGTCAGCGTCGCCTCGAGGCTGTTTTCCACGCTTTCGTTCGGCAGGTGTTGCGCCGCATCGGAGAGCACGACGATTGCCACCGGCGCCGGCATGCCGGCACCGAGAACGCAGACCTGGTCCAGCAGCGGATTCGCCGACAGTCGTACTTCGATGGGCACGGGGACCACGTATTTGCCCTTGGCAGACTTGAATATGTCCTTGACCCGCCCGGTTATGCGGTAGCCTCCGCGGTCCTCGTCCCACTCCGCCTTGTCGCCCGTGCGGAAAAAGCCGTCGTCGGTAAACGTTTCCTGAGTGAGCTCCGGCTGTTTGAAATACTCCGTGAACAGGCCCGGGGAGCGGATCAGCAATTCGCCTTCCTCCGAGATCTTCAGCTCCGTGCCCTCCAGCGGTACGCCGATCGTGCCGATGCGGCGCGCCTGGAAAGGGATGTTTGCGCAAGACAGGCCGCTGGTTTCCGTCATGCCCCAGCCCTCGCCGATGTTTATGCCGAGCTTTTGGTACCAGGTCAGCGTGTGCGGCGAAATCGGTGCGCTGCCCGATGCGAACTTCGTGCAGTCTCCGAAGCCCATGCCCTCGCGTATCCTGCGCGCAATCACGCGGTCGATCAGCGGGATTGCCAGCAGCAGGCGCAGCTTTCCGGGCGGGATCTTCGAGTAAATGCCGCCCTGGAATTTGACCCAGAGCCGTGGCACCGAGCCAAAGCCGGTCGGCCGGGCTGTCTTCAGGTCGTGCGCGAACGTGCGCAGCGATTCGACGAAAAAGATCCTGGCGCCCGCGTAAATCGACGGGCCGACAAGCGCCATGCGCTCTGTCACGTGCGCCAACGGAAGGTAGGAGAGCAACCGGTCCTCCGTGCCGAAGTCCACAACGTCGAGCGCGGCGATGCAGCCGTATGCGTAAGCGCGGTAGCTGATGACGACGCCCTTGGGCCGCCCGGTGCTGCCCGAGGTATAGAGGATCGTCATGATGTCCTCCGGTGCCGGCTCGTGCGGCGCGGCTATCGGCTCGGCGTTGTCGATCAATTCCTGCCAGTCGTAACGGCACGCTGTCGTCGGGTAGGGAAACGCGATCGTCGGCAGCGCCTCCGGTATGGCATTGCCGATCGCCTCAGGCTCGTCGAGTTTGCCAACGAAAAGTGCTTTGGCCTCGCTATGACCGATGATGTACGCGACGGTATCCGCACTCGCCGTCGGATAGATCGGCACGGAGACCATCCCGGCCATTGCGATCGCCAGGTCGGCAAGTACCCACTCGGCGCTGTTCTTGGCGAGTATCGCGACCTTGTCGCCCGGATTCATGCCGAGTCCTGCGAGAGCCGATGCCATGCGCCGCGCCTGGTCCTGCGCCTCGCCGAACGTCGTGACGTGCAGCCGGCCGGCCACCGGCTGCAGCAGAAATTCGCGGTCCGGCATCTTGGCGGCCCAGCCGGCAAGCACTTCGTGCGCAGTTTTCAATTCACTCATTCAAAGGACTCGTAGGCGGCAGCTCTTTTTCGGCACTCGAGGCTCAATTATGCCTGCTCGGAGCGCTTGATCATTAGCATCCAGTTTTTGCCATCGTTCTGCCACTGCTCCTTGACCATCGGACGGCTGGCTGTTTCCGTGTAGCCGAGGCGCCCGTAGAGCCGTCGCGCGCCGCGGTTGGCATCGGACACGATCAGGCAGGTGCCGCGAAGGCCGAGTTGGCTAGCGTGCCGTTCGGCCCATCGCATTAGATTCGAGCCTACGCCGAGTCCGCGGGCATCGGGGAAGGTCGCGACGGAATTGATGTACCAGGTGCGAGGTGCGAGCTGCTCCAGTTCGAGCAGGGGAATCCACATCGGTGGTGTGCTCGCGGGGTCAATGGCCTCCGGCGAGGCCGCAACCGGGTAGCCGACCAAGGCGCCCACGACCTTCCCGTCCGCTTCGGCGACGATGCTGTTCCTGTATGAGAAGCTCCCGGAGTCACGTGCGGCACGCTCCCTCCCGATCTCCCAGGGGTCTTCGCCGGGTCCGGCCATTTGCTGCCAGAGATAAAGCGGCAGGCCTTCGCCGGCGAAGTTGATCAGTTGCGCCAACTCGGTGCAGTCGCTCCTTACCGCGGCGCGTATCGTCAATTGCGTGGAACCAAAAGTCACTGTCCCCTTAATGTGAGCTTCATGCGGACACGCCCGTCGTCGTCGATGTCGACCGTCGCGGGCGCGTCGCTAACGACGCGGGTGCCGAGTTCCGCATTCTCCGCGAGTACGGCCTGGCGGACGCTGTCTTCGCGCGCGGCGGCGAGCGCCAGGAGCTCTTCCTCGCCCAGCGGCTGCGCATCGATCAGCCGCGAGCGCAGCGCCTCCGTGTAGGCGACTGCATCGAACTGCTCCTTGCCCTCATCGTTCAAGCTGGTATGCGCCTGGCGCAGCTCGTCCAGTATGGCTGCCGCATCGGCTTCGGTCTGCGATTCGGCAAGCAGTTCTTCCACGGCTTCCTGGCGCTGTTCGGCGTACATGGCCTTGTCGTCGTCCGCGGCCGCGATGCGCTCTTCGATAGCCCCGTCGACCAGATCGGCCTGCAGCGCGGCCGCGTCTGCGCCGGGCGCGTAAATACCGTTGATCTGCAGGTCGAGCTGCGGCCGGAGCTGGAGCGCCTCCGCGATCTTGCCGGCTTTCTCCATTTCGGGAGGCGAGAGATCCGCACGGCCCGGTTCGAACACCAGGTACTCGAGTTCGTCGGCCTCGGCACCCACCAGTTTGCCGAGTAACGCGAAAGGCGAGGTGACGATCTTGGTAAGCAGGTTGACCAGCGCTTTACGGACAACCGCGCCGTACTTGAATTCCGGGTCGTCGAGATTGCCGCGCACCGGCACATCGAGGTCGATCCGGCCATCCGGGTCCTTCAGCAGCGCAACCGCCAGCCCGAGCGGCAGGCTCATCGCACCGGGATGCTCCACCTTCTCGCCCAGCTCGAAATCGCGCAGCACGACATTGTTCTCGCCCGCGAGCGCACCTTCACTGATCGTGTAGCCGAGATCGAGGTCCAGCCGGCCGTTCGCAATCTCCTGCCCGGCGAACGGAATGGAGTAGGCCGAGAACTTCGGCATCTCGACATTCTCGAAGGCCACGCGCACGTTGGTGTTCAGCGCGGGATCGAGAGGCGTGACCGTGCCGCTGATCTGCACCTGGCCGAATTCGTCCACTTTTCCTTCCATCTTCACGGTGGAAGGTTCCGAGCTCGTCGTGGCAATCGTCGATATTTCACCATTCAGCGCAGCGATCTGCGCGCTGAACGGCAGCGGCAACGACCGGTCGGCGAAGTCGGCTGCCGCATCGCTTACCACGACACGGCCGATGGTAACGCTCACGCCCGGCTCATCCGGTGCAGCCTCTGCTGCGGTTTCCTCGTCGACGGGCTCGCTGTCCGCCTCGTCACCCTCGTAACCTTTGCGCACGCGCCCGAGATTGATGCTGCCGTCTTCAGCGATCAGGATATCGCCGTAAGCCTTCGTGAAACGCAATTCGGATATTTCGAGCGAACTGTTCGCTGTGGAGTAGAGGAGGTTGTCCGCACGCAGGCTGTCCCAGCTGCCGAGCTGGGCATCCTGGTCCGATTCCGTTATCAGGAAATCGACAATCTCGAAATCGCCCGCGACCCTGAGTGCCTCGTCCGCGGAGCGATTCAGCTTGGCCTCGACGTTGAGTGCGCCGGAATCGAGATGCACGTCGACGAGCTGCTTCACGTACGGATCTGCAGTGCCGAATTCGAGGGCATCGACCACGAGGTCGAAGTCGAATGACGGATTCGGCAGCACCGTAAACTGTCCCTCGACCGATATCGAACCGCCGTCGAGCGCCTCGAGTCCAACTGTCGTGGGAAACGCGGCCGCCGGTTCGTTGCTGATGTCACGAACGTCGATGTCGAGCGACCGCCAGCCGACATTTGCGGCTGGCTCCACGGTCTGGTCTTCCATGTTCAGGGCCAGTCGGTTGACGCTGAACTGCAACAGCGACAAGCGCCACGGGTCGCCGTCCGGCGTGCCAGGCTCTGCTTCGGGTTCGGTCGCTTCTGTTCCGGTGTCAGGTTCTTCAACTGGCAGCACGTTCAGCGCTCCGTCCGCGTCCCGGTACAGGCTGATCACGCCGTCGTCGATGGAGAATCCGGATGCCGAGACCGTCTTCTCCGGCCACTGGAATTCGCCGCCCCAGAGACGCAGCAGCGGCAGCGTCAGGACCTCCCGATCTTCCCCGGTTCGTCCCAGCGCCTCGTTGAAGGTTCGGGCCATCAGGTCATTGACCGACAATTCCAGGTTGCTGATGCTTGCGGCAAGCGTCCCGTCGGGGCGCGTGTCGACCCGGTAGTCCAGTTCGACATCGATGCTGCCCTCGTCGATGTCGAATCCGATTTCATGTTTCAGGTACGCCGAGGCCAGCGGAAAATGGGATCCCTCGATCGAAGCACTGCCCTCCGAGCGCAGGGGGTTGAGCTGCAGGCTGCCGCTCCAGCTGAGCGTGCCCTGGCTTTCTGTCGTAATAACCACGTCCTGTAGGCCCTGGAGGCCGGCGCGATCGGGCAGCGTATTGAGTTCGGAGATCGCGATATTGATGGGCCCGAATTCCGTGTCCACCGGCTCTGGCGGCACCTCGTCTTTCCAGTCGACGACGCTGTCGGTAATCGCAAAGTCCTGGATAATTAACCGCGGCGGGCCCGTTTCGGGCGCCGGCTCCGTCTCGGCGGGCTCGGCTGATTGTTGCGCGAGAAAACCGAAGTTGAATTCGCCGTCGCCGTCGCGTGCCAGCCGGATGTTCGGCGATTCGATATGGAATTCCCGGAAAGTCACGGCCCAGCGAAACAGGGAACTCAGCTGGAAGTTGATGAATATCCGCTCGACGGTGAGGAATGCTTCGCCGCCGGGCTCATCCAGTTCCAGGCCGTCGATCTGCAGGCTCAGCACGAAGGGGTTTACCCTGACATCCTGCATGGTCAGGTCGACGCCCAGGTTGTCCCGAACGGCATCCGTAGCCGTCTTGTCGATCAGCCACGGCGCGAGGAAGAAGCCGAGAAGCGCGTAGACGATGATCACAGCCGCCGCGCCGATCAGAGGCTTTCTGTAACGTTGTGGAATCATTTGGCGTACACCTGCACCCAATAGATGTCGCGGCCGTCACCGGGGTTCAGGGCGTAGGCGATGCCGGTTTCCGAGTACTTCGCGTCCATCAGGTTTGCACAGTGGCCCGCGCTCTCGAGCCAGGTGGCGGCGATGTCGTCTGCCGAGGTCTGGCCGGACGCCACGTTCTCGGCGACGACACGCCATTCGTAGCCAGCGCGCGTGGCGCGCTCACCGGCATTGCTGCCGTCGGAACCCGTATGCGCGAGGAAACTGTTCTTCGCCATGTCGTCGGCATGTCTGCGTGCGGCTTCGTCGAGCGCCGGGGACCGGGTCAACGGTGGGCTGGGCGGAAACTCCGTCCCGCCGCAGCGGCCGCCTTCGGAACGGATCGAGTTGAGTCTGTCCAGCACCGTATCCAGGAGGGCGGAATCCCCCGGGGTCGGCAATGGCGCCCCGTCCGCCAGCAGCAGCCACACTTCCTTGCCGCGTCGAAATACACCGATATCGGCGAATTCAGGGTCAGCAACAAAGTGGCAGAAATTTTCCGCGAGTTCTTTCGCCACCGCGTCGTCTTTTCCCCGGGACGTGCTGACCTTGAGCGAAGCCGACGATTTCGCGCGGTACCCGGCGGCCGCGATCGCGGCTGTAACCTCCGCGCCGTCAGCGATGGCTGCGGCTGCAGCGTCGAGCTGCGAGCTTGCGACCAGCGGCTTGTCGGGCAGCGATGCATCGCCGCAATGGCGCGTTCGCACGATATTGGCAACGTCGACGAGATCCGCCGCCGCTGCCGGAAGCGCAATGAAAATCGCGACCGCGGTCGCAAGCATTACTGGCTTTATTGGCATTGTCTCGGGTTCGGGAGGTAGCTGATTGTTATTGTCATGACCGGGAATTGTGGGGCAACGCGGCTAGAAATGCAGCTCCACGAGGTCACCATCCGTGACTACGTGGTCCGGTCCGACCTGCTGACCGTCGAAAACCTCCGCGCCCCAGATGCGCGCAAACCTGAGGTTGCGTGCAATGTCCTTGTGAACGAGCCTGGCCACGTCGGCAATTGTATCGCCCTGGCGCACCGTAAAAGGCTTTTCCTTGTCCGCGGGTTTCCCCGGCGTCTTCGTGTAGACGCGAACGATCTCGAGCGCCCGAAAGAGAAACGGTCCCAGCGCATCGATGCCGTCGCCGGTTTCGGCCGACATCGAGAGCGCGGGAAACTGCAGCCCCAGTAGCTCCTCGAGGATCTTCACCTCTTCCGGGTCGGGGTCCAGATCGCTCTTGTTGGCGATGAGCACGGCGGGCAGGTCGAGGCGAAACGGATCCCCGGGTTCGTCCGGCTCGACCGGTCGCGGCGATTCGAGGCCTGGCCATACCGGCGTGAGAAATACCTTCTTTTTCCCGAGGCGTTCGAGTATGACCGGGACATGCTCGAGGCAGTCCGGGTCGCTAACGTCAATCACGAGCAGCGCGCCGTCGGCGGGCTGCAGCGCATTGACCAGCCAGGGCTCCATGAAGTCTGCCGATACCGGCGGCAGGTCCACCAGCTGGAAGTGGATATCCTCGAAAGGCAGCATGCCCGGCACCGGGAGGTGCGTCGTGTAAGGGTAGGGCCCCACGTCCGTGCGTGAACCCGTGAGCCGGGCGTGCAAACTGGACTTGCCCGCATTCGGGGGGCCTATGAGGCAGAGTTGTGCGGCGCCGTCGGGCCGCACCACGTGCGACGGTCCGCTGCGGCGGCCGCCCTTCCTGGGGCCGGAAAGTTCCTCGGTCAGCTGCTTGATGCGCGTCTTGATGTCCGCCTGCAGGTGATCCGTGCCCTTGTGCTTGGGGATCGTGCGCAGCATCTCGCGCAGGCAGTCGAGACGCTCTTTCGGCTCGCGCGCCTTGCGATAGGCCTCTTCCGCTTTTTTGTACTCGGGCGTGACGTTGGTGGGCATATGGCCGAATCTTACCCGAGGAAGCCGTGCGGAATCTTTCGCGTCGCCGCGCGGTCATACTTCAGGTCACCATCAGGGGGAGTAGCCTCATGCCGACCAGCAGACGGGAATTCATCGGGGCGTCGCTTGCAGCGGTATCGCTGGCTTTCGCGCCGGCCGGCGCAGCCGACAGGAAACTGAAGATACTGTTCCTCGGCGGCACCGGTTTCCTCGGACCGCATACGGTGCGCCATGCGCTGGAGCGCGGCCATGACGTCACGCTGTTCAACCGCGGACGCACCAATACCGACCTGTTTCCCGAACTCGAGACGATCATCGGCAACCGCGACCCCGAGATCGACGAGGGACTCGATGCGCTGAAGGGCCGCGAATGGGATGCCGTCATCGACACGTCCGGGTACGTGCCGCGCATCGTGGGCGCGTCGAGCGAACTGCTGGCCGACAATGTCGGGCAATACCTTTTCGTTTCGACGATCTGCCAGTACGACAACTGGGCCGAGGGCGGTACGAACGGCACCGAGGACCGGCCGCGCGCAACGCTCGACGATCCGGCCACCGAGGACGTGCGCGCCCATTACTGTGCGCTGAAGGCGTATTGCGAACGTGCCGTTGAAGAAGCGATGCCCGGGCGCGTTACGCAGATTCGCCCCGGGTTGATCGTCGGGCCGCGCGACAGCACCGATCGCTTCACGTACTGGCCGGTCCGGGTCGACCGCGGCGGCGAAGTGCTCGCGCCCGGCAAGCCGTCGGACCTGACGCAGTACATCGACGTTCGCGACCTGGCCCGCTTCATGGTCCACTGCCTGGAGCAGGGGCTGGCGGATTCCTACAACGTCGTCCGCAACCCTCTGCCATTCGGCGACCTGCTCTCGGCTTGCGTGAGCACGATTGATTCGGACGCCGAACTCACCTGGGTGGCGGCGGATTTTCTCGCAGACCACGATGTGCAGCCCTGGCGAGACGTGCACCTGTGGGCGGATTCGGACAGTGCGCTGGCGGGCTCGCTGACCTGGTTGGCCGACAAGGCGCTGGCGGCCGGGCTTACGATCAGTCCCGTCGAGGAAACGATCCGCGACACGCTGGCGTGGTTCAAATCACTGCCCCGGGAGCGCCAGGACGCGCTGCGCGCCGGTATGAGCGCGGAGAAAGAAGCCTCGGTACTCGCCGCATGGCGCGAATCCGGGAGAGCCGGGGGCTGATCCGGCCGTATTCACGGGATTTGACGCCTGCAGGCGGCCTATACTCACAGGCTGAATGATCAGGTTTCTCACATGGCTCGTAGCCGTTGCCTGGCTGTTGCCAGGGGCGGTCGGCGCGGACCCGCGTCCTGCGCAGGGCAAGCTGCTCGTGGCCACGGAACTCGTACAGGGCGAGTTGTTCGCGAAGACGGTCGTGCTGATGCTGCATTACGACGAGACGGGCGCATTCGGCCTGGTCGTGAACCGTCCTACGGATGTAAAACCCGGGGAGCTTCTCGCCGACGAAGAGTCCATCGCCGGGTATAGCGGTACGCTTTACTGGGGTGGGCCGGTGCAGATGGACAGCCTGCGCGCGCTCATGCTCACCGACGACCCGCCCGAGGATGCCGAACAGATCGTAGAATCCGTCTACCTCGTGTCTTTCGAGGATGCCCTCGGGAATGGTCCGGCGGACCCGGCGGTGCTGCGCTTTTTCATTGGCTACGCGGGCTGGGCGCCCGGTCAGCTTGACTTCGAAATGGCGCGCGGCAGCTGGCGCGTGCTGCCGGCATCGGCTGATCTCGTTTTCGCAGAAGAACCCTCGAAGCTCTGGAAGCGGCTGGCGCCGGCGCAGGAACAGCACGCGGCTGATATGATGTTGCCTACTAGCGGCAGCGTGCGAAGCAATCCGGAATGTCAGAGTCGGCAGACGACACGGGGCTATTTGAAAAGGCGGCAGAAAAACGGGTTCTGGATGCGATCGATACCCGGCAGATCGCCGATTTTTCAGCGCTGCCCGAACGGCAACGACGGCTCTCCGCTGAATTTCTGCAGCGCCTGATATCCGGTTCGCATGGGTCCCACGGCGAACTCTGTTGTCCGCTGCGGATTCGCGGCGCCGACATCGTCGGGCTGTTGCGACCTCCCTCGGCAAGCCGGGAGGGCGGACGCGCAGCGGTACAGTTCTGGGCATGTAATTTCGATTCGCCGGTCGACCTGAGCGGCGCCGAATTCCTGGTGCTGCGCTTTATCGACTGCAGGTTGCCCGCATTTATCGGTGCAAGCCTGCGAGTCAGCGCCGATCTCGATCTGTCGGGTTCGCAGTTCACCGGCGTAAGCGACTACGAGTCGGAACTAAGCCTGGTCGGTACCTGTGCCATTCATCTCAACAACGCACGTATTGGCGGCAAGCTGGACCTGTCTTCGACAGACCAGTCCCGTTTCGTCACCGCGGGCATTATCCGGCTCGACGGTGCGCATATCGATGGCGACGTGAGTCTCGCCGGGGCCTCTCTCGACGGTGGCGGTGCGCCGGCGCTCAGTGCCAGCTCCATAACGGTGGGCAGCAACCTCGATCTCCGACCGGCCGCCGGTCACCGTTTCCACGCGACAGGCGAGGTCGGCTTCGCTGCAGGTCATATCACGGGTGACCTGATGTGTGACGGTGCCCGGCTGTCGAACCCGAGCGGGCGTGCCCTGCACTGCGAAGACCTGAAAGTGGAGTCGGTGTTCCTGGTTGCCGACCGTGCTGCGCAGTTGCCTTTCGAAGCGTCTGGCAGACTGAATTTCCTGACGGCGATCATAGGCGGCAGTTTCTTCCTGACCAACGCACGACTCTCGCCAGGTCCCGACTACCAGGGCTTGCTGCGGACGGGCGGCCCGGTTTCGATAAACCTGCAGCAGGCGCGAATTTCGAACGCGCTGGCGTTCAACAATGTCGGCGCACTCGGTGATGGGTCGGTATCACCGTCCCTGGACGACGCGCTAACGCCCGCGCGCGGCTGGTTTCTCCTGACCGGCGCGCAAGTCAATTCCATCCTGGACAACATCGAGACGGGCTGGCCCGCGCCCGGATTTCTCGACCTCGAAGGCGCAACCTACGAACGTATACGGCATGTTGGCGGCGGCGACCTGACCGCAAAGCGCATCGCATGGTTGCGCCGCCAGTTTCCGGATGGGATACCGAGCGCGGCCAGTTTCCGGCCGCAGCCCTATGAGCAGCTGAGCCGGATATTGCGCCAACACGGGTTGGCGCGGGAAGCCAACGCGATCGCGGTCGAGAAGATTCGTATGCGGCTCGAGGCGAGGGTCGACGGTCCGTGGTCGCGGATCTTCCCGAACCTGCTGATGCTCGTGAGCCAGCACGGTTACTCAAGCAGTCGGGCGGTGTTGTCGTTCCTGGTCTTCGTGTTGCTCGGCACCCTGATGTATGCGACGGCGCTGTTCGCGTTCGGTCAGCCGTTCCTGCCGGTTGAGCATGATCCGGAGCCGGTCACTTACGAGTTCGCGTTCGGCCTGGCGCAGGCCAGCGCCGAACGCGGTTGCCCCGGGTTGCACGTCATGCACTATGCCCTGGACGCAGCATTGCCGGTCATCGACCTCAGCCAGGACATGCGCTGCCGGTTTTCGCCGGAAGGGGCCTATCGCTGGGTCTGGCTGCTGCTGCACAGTGTCTACGTCATTATGGGTGCAGCATTGTCTGCCATCGTCATCCTGACGCTCACCGGTGTTTTGCGCCAGGACTGACGGCCCGGAGCCATTCCGGCAGTCCCGTCATCAGGATACCCGGCAAGTAGGTACAAGCCAGAATTGCCAAGATTGAACCCTCCTATCAGTCTGTAATGTGGCACCAAAGTTTCACCAGAGGATTTCCACCCCACCCAAAAACCGGACAAGTTAGCCATGACCAGCATGCAGACTGTGTTCATCAACCCCGAGCGCTGCATCGGTTGCCGGCAATGTGAATTCGCCTGCGCTGTAGCGCATTCCCAAAGCAAAGACCCCGCCCTGGCCCTCGCCGAGGACCCCTTACCCAAATCGAGAATCCATGTTTCGCCCGGTTGGGCGTACAACATGTCGGTACCCAGCCGGTGTCGTCATTGCGATCCTGCGCCCTGCGCGCAGGTGTGCCCGACTGGCGCAATGGCGCGCGACGTTAGGCACGACCTGGTTCTCGTCGACGAACACAAGTGCATCGCCTGTGCGATGTGCGCGATGGTGTGCCCGTTCGATGCGGTTACGTTCTATGCGCAGGCCAACGGCATGCCGGCGCGAGTGGTCGCCACGAAATGCGACGGCTGCGTCGAGCGGCTGGAGCAGGGCCAGGAGCCGGCGTGTGTCGAAGCCTGCAAGGTCGATGCACTGCTTTTCGGCGACCTGAATGCATTGATAGAGGCCGGTCGCTTGCAGGCGTCCGCCGCGGTACTCGCGGCGACCACATCACAAGGATCTCTCGAGCATCCGCCCGCGACCGTCTCCGGCTGGCGCGCATGGGGTGAGTCCGCGGCCCACATCAGCGAGGAAATTTGACATGGATACTCCCGACAAACTGAGCAAGCTGAGTATCAGTAACGACGCTCGCGAAATGCTCGTACGGGCACGCGAGGAAGGCATCGAAACGGTCTGGGACCGCCTGGCGGCCCAGCAACCGCAGTGCGGCTATTGCTCCATGGGCGTCAGTTGCCGCAACTGCGCCATGGGACCGTGCCGCGTGGACCCATTCGGGGACGGGCCCCAGAAAGGCGTGTGCGGCGCGGATGCCGACATCATCGTCGCGCGCAACCTGGGCAGAACCGTGGCGGCGGGCGCCTCGGCGCACTCGGACCATGGCCGGGACATCCTCGAAGTCTTCCAATCATTGGCCGCCGGCGAAACCAGCGGTTACGAGATCCGAGACGAAGTGAAACTGCTCACGCTCGCGAAAGAATGGGGCATCGAGGCGGGCGACAGGAGCGTATCCGAGGTCGCGCGCGACCTCGCCGACGCAATGATGGAAGACTTCGGCAGCCGCAAGGATAAACTCGGGTTTCTCGACAGGCTGCCGGAGCAACGCAGGAAACTCTTCGAAGAGCTCTGCATTACGCCACGAGGCATCGACCGCGAGAACGTGGAGATGCTGCATCGTACGCACATGGGCGTCGACAACGACTACGCGAATACCTCGCTGCACGCCCTGCGCACCAGCCTGTCCGACGGCTGGGGCGGCTCGATGATTGCGACCGAGCTGTCCGACGTGATGTTCGGCACGCCCAAACCGATCATGTCCCGGGTAAATCTCGGCGCGCTGCGCACCGAGTGCGTCAATATCGCGCTGCACGGGCACAACCCGATGTTGTCCGACGTGATCATGCAGGCGGCCGAAGATCCGGAACTGCTTGCGCTGGCGAAGGAGAAGGGCGCGGAAGGCATCAACCTCGTCGGCCTGTGCTGCAC
>CBDUCE010000075.1:0-13183 GCA_965365575.1 uncultured Gammaproteobacteria bacterium | reverse complement strand
CGATCAGTGCGACGAGACTCTTGTCGCCGGCGATGACCGTCGGCGTGATGAAACTCAGGCGTGGGTGTTCCATGCCGCCGATGGGGAATGCAGGCGGCAGTATCAACAGGTCATAGCGGTCCCAGCGGTAGGGCCCGAAGGTTTCCTCCGTGGTCTCGAGCATTGCCTCGGTATCCGCGAATTCGGCCGCCGCGGCGCCGAGGATTTCCTTTTCCGCGTACACGCCTGTTCGCTTACCCATGGCCTGGAACTCCAGGTCGCCGACCGCGAGCGCGATGAGATAGGGCGGAATGGGTTGCGGCATGCTGAATGTGAACTCGCCGTCCAGTTCCGCCTTGGGGTCGTTGTCGGCACTCATCACGGCCCGGAGTTCCGGCGGCGTGCGCACGGTCGCGTCGTAAGTGACGCGCACGCCCGGCGTGTCCTGTAGCGGGATGAAGCTGCGCGCGTGAATCGACTGTGCCTGGGTATACAGGAACGGATAGCGCTTGCCCGCAGTCTGCTGCGGCTCGAGCCATTGTAATGCGAGCGCCCCCGGGGATGTCTCGTAGCGGATGACGGCTTCCGTAGCGTCGGCCGGCATCTCGATGGTCAGTGGCGCGCCGAGGTCGTCCGAATGCTCGCCAATCGAGAAGGGAACGTCCGCAAGAACACCGTCGTGCCCGGCGCGTACGGACTCGATCGCAAGGTCGCGGGTGTCGAGAACCAGGGGAGTATTGGCCTGGTTCAGGCGCTGGAGGTGCAACCGGGCCTCACCCACGAGCACTTTGCGCTCGAAGTCGACCGTGAAGTCCAGGTCGATGTGACGCGTCCGGTAGTCGTCCGTGTTCGCCAACGAGTGATAGTCGACGCCCGATGCCGGCGCCGACTGCACGCTCGGTTCCGGTGCGGGCCTGGAGCACGCTACGAGCAGCGTGAGAGCGGCGCAGAGCGTCACGCAGTTCCAACGGGCGCGTTTCAGCATCGTTTCCTCGGCGGGCAAATTCGGGGCGTAACAGTACCTTCGTAATTCGGCAAACGCTACCACCAGCGGGCAGGTTGCGTTTGATCGCAACAAGGTTGACCTGTTAGCGTGAACGGACCATACGCCATCGGCTGGTGCGAGGGCTTCGGTGAGAAAACAGATCAGAGATATCGGTTTCGGAACCCAGGTTCGCAAGTCGCCCTATTTCGAGGCGACACTGCGGTACGGGGCACGGGCGTTCTCGGTCTACAACCACATGTATATTCCGCGCGATTTCGGCGACCCCGTCGAGAACTACTGGAACCTGATCAACGCGGCGATCCTCTGCGACGTGGCCGTCGAGCGCCAGGTCGAGATCACGGGCCCCGATGCCGCGGACTTCATGCAGCTACTCACGCCGCGGAACCTGTCGCAAAGCCAGGCGGGGCAGTGCAAGTACGTGATGATCACGTCCGAGGAGGGGGGCATCATCAACGACCCCATCCTGCTGCATCTCGGGGAGAACCACTTCTGGCTGTCGCTTGCCGACAGCGACGTCCTGTTGTGGGCGAAGGGCGTCGCCGTGCACTCCGGCATGGACGTGAGTATCGGCGAGCCGGACGTTTCGCCGCTGCAGCTGCAGGGGCCGAAATCTCTCGTGATCATGAAAGCACTCTTTGGTGAGGAGATCGGCGAGCTGCGTTACTTCTGGTTGCAGGAACTCGAGCTCGACGGGATTCCGCTCGTCGTTTCGCGCACCGGCTGGTCCGGCGAGCTGGGCTACGAACTCTATCTGCGCGACGCGTCTCGTGGCGACGAGCTGTGGGAACGCATCATGGCCGCCGGGAAACCGTTCGGCCTGCGTGCCGGACACACATCGACGATACGCCGGATCGAGGCCGGCATGCTCTCCTACCATGCCGACATGAACATCGACACGAATCCTTTCGAGCTCGGGCTCGATCGGCTGGTGGATCTCGACATGGAAGCGGCGTTCATCGGCAAAGCGGCCCTCAAACGCATCAAGGCCGAGGGCATACGCCGAAGGCAGGTGGGGCTGGAGATCGCGGGGTTGCCCATCGAGGGCACGAATACGCGATTCTGGCCGGCGAAGGCGGACGATAAAGAAGTCGGCGTCGTTACGTCTGCGGTCTATTCGCCGCGGCTCGAACGGAATATCGCCCTCGCGATGGTATCGGTGGAATCGGCCGCCAAGGGATCGGAGCTAATCGTAGGCAGCTATTCCGGCGATCGTCCCGCTACGGTCGTCGACGTGCCATTTGTCGATCCGGAGAAGCAGCGCGCGAAGTCGGCCCCGCAGTAACGAACGGCAGGGGATACTCGATGTTCGCGTCGCGAATCATGTGCTCCCAGTCGCCGAGCATGCAATCGAATGCCCGGCTGTCGAACTCAGCGAGCAATTCATTGCCTTCCTCGGTCAGCGCGGTCAGTTCATAAATCACCTCGACCTCGGTAGCGCCCGCTCCGTCGCCGCGTGCAAAGATCTCCACCGTGCCGGCACGGGTGGCCGGCGCGATGCGCGCATACCGCGCATGCAGTGCTTCGGCATCGTAGTCGACGACGACCCAGTAGGCTTTATCGCCGGCGACGTCCGTCACAAACACGGAACCTCTGCTGCGTCCATCACCACCGCTGAGTACTTCAGGGTCCCAGCCGTCTATCCAGAGTCTCTCGCCTGGTGGCGTGAACAACTGGAAAGCGTACTCGGGCGGGGCAGCTACCGTCAGCGTGCCCGAATGAATGATGTTCCGGAGTGCCTGGCTCACGTCGTTCTACCGTGGTTGATAATACTAAATGTTACCATGGTACTTATATAACAGCAATACCCGGATGTCCCGTGCCCATTCACCTGTATCAAATAGTGCCGCCCGACCTTATAATCCGCGCCCTCGCTGCCTCGTGCCCAAAAACCCATGTCAAATGTCGAACGATTGCGAAACATCGCGATCATTGCTCACGTCGACCACGGCAAGACAACGCTGGTCGATCAACTCCTGCAACAATCCGGCACCCTCGGGCCGCGTGCTGCCGCGCCCGAACGCGTAATGGACTCGAACGACCTGGAGCGCGAGAGAGGTATTACCATCCTCGCCAAGAACACGGCGCTCAGCTGGCAGGAATACCGCATCAACATCGTCGATACCCCGGGGCATGCCGATTTCGGCGGCGAGGTCGAGCGCGTCCTGTCGATGGTCGACAGCGTACTGTTGCTGGTCGACGCGGTCGACGGGCCGATGCCGCAGACGCGCTTCGTCACGCAAAAGGCGTTCGCGCGCGGGCTGGTGCCGCTCGTGGTCATCAACAAGATCGACCGCGACGGTGCGCGTCCGGGTTGGGTGCTGGACCAGACCTTCGACCTGTTCGACCGTCTCGGCGCCACCGAGGAACAGCTCGACTTCCCCGTGATCTATGCGTCGGCGCTGCATGGCTACGCGGGCACCGAGCCGGACGTGCGCGCAGGCGACATGACGCCGCTGTTCGAAGCGATCGTCGAGCATGTGCCGCCACCGCCCGTTGACGTGAACGGTCCTTTGCAGCTGCAGGTCTCGAGCCTGGATTACGACCCCTACGTCGGCGTACTGGGCATCGGGCGCATCCAGCGCGGCGAAATTCAGGCGAATTCTCCGGTTTGTATCGTGGCGGCAGACGGGTCGATTCGAACCGCGCGCGTCCTCGAGCTGTACGGCTTCGAAGGACTGGAACGCAGGAAGATCCCGGAGGCCAGCGCCGGCGACATCATCGTTTTCAGCGGCATCGACGACCTCGCGATCTCGGATACGCTGTGCCCGAGGGACAAGCCCGAGAGCCTGCCCGAGCTCGCGGTCGATGAACCGACGATCAGCATGACCTTCCAGGTCAACAAGTCGCCGTTCGCCGGCAAGGAAGGCAAGTACCTGACCAGCCGCCAGATCCGCGAGCGCCTGGAGACGGAACTGAAGCACAACGTTGCGCTGCGGGTTGAACCCAGAGAAGACCCGGACAAGTTTCGTGTATCGGGACGCGGCGAACTGCACCTGTCCGTGCTCATCGAGAACATGCGCCGCGAAGGCTTTGAGCTGGCCGTCTCGCGGCCGGAAGTCATCTTCCACGAGGAGGAGGGCGTGAAACTCGAGCCCTGGGAACAGCTCACCGTCGATTTTGAGGAAGCCTACCAGGGCGCCGTGATGACCCGGCTCGCCGATCGCAAAGGCGAAGTACAGGCGATCATCCCGGACGGCAAGGGACGCGTACGTATCGACTATCGGATTCCTACTCGCGGGCTCATCGGATTTCGTACCGAATACCTGACCGCCACATCGGGCACGGGGCTGATGTACCACGTATTCGAGAAATACGACCGCTACATCCCGGAGGATCTGGGGCAGCGAAACAACGGCGTGCTGGTATCGATGGTCCAGGGCAAAGCACTTGCCTACGCGTTGTTCAATCTGCAGGAGCGTGGCCGGCTCATGCTCGGCCACGGAGAACCGGTCTACGAAGGCATGATTATCGGCATACACAGTCGCGGTAACGACCTCGTCGTCAATCCGACGAAGGCAAAGCAGCTGACGAATATTCGTGCTGCCGGAACCGATGAGAACCTCGTACTGTCGCCAGCCATACGGTTTTCGCTGGAGCAGGCACTCGAGTTCATCGACGACGATGAACTCGTGGAGGTGACGCCGCAGAGCATTCGGCTCCGTAAGAAACTACTGACCGAGGTCGAACGCAAGCGCGAATCGCGCCTGCGCGCCTGAGGCTATGCGGTAAGATCGGCCTCTTTTGGCGTCGATTAACGATAACAACAAGGAGAGGCAATGAAGTACCTTATCCATGCGGTGGCTCTGGCCGCACTTCTCGTTACTGCACCTCTGGCAGCAAGCGCGGACGAACACACAGCGCAGAAAGCAATTCTCGTCACGGGCGCGAGCACCGGTATCGGTCGCAACGTCACGGAGCGGCTTGCCGCCGAAGGCTATTTCGTATTCGCGGGCGCGAGGAAAGAGGGCGATCTGGCGGAGCTCGATGCCATCGACAACGTCAGGGCTGTGCAGCTCGACGTCACCTCGCAGGAGGACATCGATGCAGCGGTCGAGACTGTCAGGCAGGAAGGCAAGGGGCTCTATGGCCTGATCAACAATGCCGGCGTGGCCGTTGTCGGACCCTTGTCGCAGACGCCCGACTCGAATCTGCATTTCGTGTTCGACGTCAACGTTGGCGGTGTCGTTCGTGTGACGCGTGCATTCGCGCCGATGATCATTGAGAGCAAGGGCCGCATCATGACGACCGGCTCGATTTCCGGGATCCTGTCGAGTCCGACGCTGGGCGTATACAGCATGAGCAAGCACGCGGTAGAGGCGTACACTGACTCGCTCGCCGGCGAGATGGCCGAACACGGTGTGTCGGTCAGTGTCATCGAGCCCGGCAACTACAAGTCCAAGATCCGGCGCACGACCATGCAGCGTACGCGGGAGCAGCTGGAAGGCGCCGGTGTTGAGCTCACGGAGGAACAGCGCGCGAGCTTCGAAGGCACGGCGGAACGCGAACTGGCGCTCAGGGAGCCGGATGAGGTATCGGATGCGTTCATGCATGCTCTGTTCAGCGACGAACCTAAGCGCCGCTACATGGTCGTGCCGAACGAAGATGAAGCAGCCAGGACGATCCGCAAGGCCATCGAGGAACTCGTACAGCTCAACGAGTGGCAGGCATACAGCTACGATCGGGACGAACTGGTGAAGATGCTCGACGAGGCTTTGACGGGCCTGTAGGGCCGCGGTTCGAGAACCGCGTCTACAGACCGCACACCTTACGTGTAGTCTGGCTGGTTCTCAGGGGCAGCGTCGATGAACGCCTGCAAGTCGTTGCAGGCATCGGTAACGGCGACGAGGCGCGGGTACTCATCCAGCGGGACTTTGAAGCGCCGCGCGTTGTACATCTGCGGGACGAGCAGTGCGTCGGCAAGCGTGATGTCCTTGCCGAACGTATACGGCCCGTCGTGCGCGTAGCTTACGGAGATCTGCTCGCAGGCCCGGAACCCTTCGGTGATCCAATGCGCGTACCAGTCGCTCTTCTGCTCGTCGGTAACGTCCAGCTCGTTGGAGAGGTACTTCAACACGCGCAGGTTGTTGAGCGGATGGATGTCGCATGTGATCGCGTTGCAGAATGCACGCACCCGGCTGCGGTGCGGTTCCAAGCCCGGTAACAGCGGCACCTCCGGATACGCTTCCTCGAGGTATTCTAGAATCGCCATCGACTGGCCGATCGCGACCTTGCCGTCATCGAAGAACGGCACCAGCATTTGTGGATTGACTGCGCGGTACGCGTCTTTACGGTGCTCATCGTCGCCGGGCTTCAATGAAACCGGCACCGGCTCGTAGTCGATGCCCTTTAAATTGAGCGCGATACGCACCCGGTACGCCGCCGACGAGCGCCAGTAGGTATAGAGTCTGATGGCCATCGAGGCAGGTTAGTACCGCTGCACCTCGTGATCAATCGCGCCGAAGATCGAGAGACCATCGGAGTCGCGCATCTCGATACGCACCCGGTCGCCGAACTTCAGGAATTCCGTCTTCGGCTTGCCGGTTTCGATGGTCTCGATCATGCGAATCTCGGCGATGCAGGAATAGCCGGCGCCGCCGTCATCGACTGACTTGCCCGGGCCGCCGTCGAGCTTGTTCGAGACGGTGCCCGAGCCGATGATCGTGCCCGCACCGAGCGGACGCGTTTTCGCCGCGTGCGCGATGAGCTGGCCGAAATCGAAGGTCATGTCGATGCCGGCGTCGGGGCGGCCGAAGGGATCTTCGTTCAGGAACGACAGCAGCGGCATGTGCAGTTTGCCGTCTCTCCAGGTGCCGCCGAGCTCGTCGGGCGTAACCGCCACCGGGGAGAACGCGCTCGACGGTTTCGACTGGAAGAAGCCGAAGCCCTTGCCGAGCTCTCCGGGTATCAGGTTCCGCAGCGAGACGTCATTGACGAGCATGACCAGCTTGATGCGGGACAGGGCATCCTTCGCACTGACGCCCATGGGCACGTCGTCGGTTACCACGGCCACCTCGGCTTCGAAGTCGATGCCCCATTCTTCGCTCGCTGCGAGGATAGGCTCGTTCGGCCCGATGAAGGAGTCCGAGCCGCCCTGGTACATCAGCGGATCCGTCCAGAAACTCTCGGGCATCTCCGCGCCACGCGCCTTGCGCACGAGTTCCACGTGGTTGACGTACGCGGAGCCGTCGGCCCACTGGTATGCGCGCGGCAACGGAGACTCGCACAGCGACGGGTCGAACTCCTCGCCGTGGTCCTTTCTGTTGAGTCGCTCCCCGATCTCGCGCAGCGTCGGCTCGCAGTTTGCCCAGTTATCGAGCGCTTCCTGCAGCGTGCCGGCCACCTCTTCGGCAAGCACATAGCGTGACAGGTCGTGGGAGACGACCGCCAGCCGGCCGTCGCGGCCGCCCTTGAGTGATGCAAGCTTCATTGAAAATTTCCTGTCTTGATTGGCTGTTTTTCGTGGGACCAGTCTGCCGCTGTCAGGACAATACGTATCCCTAACTGCCCGTGAATTCGAGTTCGTGCAGCCAGGCAGCATGGCGCGGCGCCTTTTTCGTGCGGCTCCATTCCTCGAGCATATCGGGCGCAACGCGCTTCAGCTCGTCGATCTGTTCCTGCGTTTGCGTATTCGCGACCAGTTCGAGTCGGTGCCCGTTGGGGTCGAAGAAGTAGATGGACTGGAAGATGCCATGGTTGGTCGGGCCGATCACATCGAGGCCCTGTTCCTCAACATGCTCTTTCGCGGCGAGCAGCGCGTCGTAGTCTTCTACCTCGAACGCGATGTGCTGCACCCATTCGGGCGTGTTCTCGTCGCGCCCCATCTCGGGTCTCGTCGGCAGTTCGAAGAACGCCAGTACGTTGCCCATGCCTGCGTCCAGGAATACGTGCATGTAGGGGTCGGGCTCCTTCGTGGAAGGGACCTTGTCTTCCGCAAACGCGATCAGGAACTCCATGTTCAGCACGCGCTGGTAGAAGTCGACAGTCTCTTTCGCGTCCCTGCAGCGGTAGGCCACGTGGTGGATGCGTTTCAGGTTCATTTTGCCTCCCGGGCTGCGTCATCCGCAGACACGACGCCGCGCGCAATCTGGTCGCGCTCGATCGACTCGAACAGCGCCTTGAAATTGCCTTCGCCAAAGCCGTCGTCCTGCTTGCGCTGGATGAACTCGAAGAACACAGGCCCGATCATGAGCTCGGAGAAGATCTGCAGCAAGAGCCGCGGCTCGTCGCCCTCCGTACTGCCGTCGAGCAGGATGCCGCGCGACTGCAGTTCCTTCACGGGTTCGCCGTGGCCCGGCAGGCGCTCTTCGAGCATCTCGTAATAGGCTTCCGGTGGCGGAGTCATGAAAGGCATGCCGCGTTCCTTCAGGCGATCCCAGCACTCGAAGAGGTTGTCGCAGGACAGCGCGATGTGCTGGATACCTTCGCCGTTGTAGGCCATGAGGAATTCCTCGATCTGTCCCGTGCCCTTCGACGCTTCCTCGTTGAGCGGAATGCGGATCTTGCCGTCGGGCGCCGTCATCGCCTTCGACAACAGGCCGGTGTACTCGCCCTTGATGTCGAAATAGCGGATTTCTCGGAAGTTGAACAGCCGCTCGTAGAAATTCGCCCAGAACTCCATGCGGCCGCGGTAAACGTTGTGCGTCAGGTGGTCGATCTGCGTGAAGCCGCAGCCCTGCGGGCGACGCTCGACGCCGTCGAAGAACTCGAAATCGATGTCGTAGATCGTATTGCCCGGCGTGTAGCGATCGATGAGGTAAAGCGGCGCGCCGCCAATGCCCTTGATGGCGGGCAGGCGCAATTCCATGGGGCCGGTCGGAATGTCGACCGGCTGCGCGCCAAGTTCCAGGGCGCGGTTGTAGGCCAGGTGCGCGTCCTTGACACGAAAGGCCATCCCGGCCGCGCACGGGCCGTGTTCCTGCGCAAAGTAATAGGCGAGGCTTTTCGGCTCCTCGTTGAGGATGAAGTTGATGCCCCCCTGGCGGTATAGCGTGACATTCTTGGAGCGATGACGCGCGACGGCTTCGAAGCCGAGTGAATGGAACACGGGTTCCAGCACGCCGGGCTCCGGGGAGGCGAACTCGACGAACTCGAAACCGTCGAGGCCCATCGGGTTGTCGAACAGGTCCGTCATGGGGGATCTCCTGCCTGAATCAATAACGGGAACCCCTGCATTTTGCGCGATATATGCGCACGATGTGTCCGAAATTGATTTCCCAGGCTGTAAATAAGAAACAAAAGTTTCATAAAGTTCTAAATCATGAAATATAATGAAAGCATGAAACTGTCCAAAGCCGACAAACGCCTGCTCGACGCCCTGCAGCAGGACGCCACCCGCCCGCAGGCCGATCTTGCGGAAATCGCTGGAATGTCCCGCACCTCGGCCTGGCGCCGAATTCGCGATTTTGAAAAGAGCGGTCTCATCCAGGGACAGGTGGCGCTGCTGGACCCGCAAAAGGCGGGTTTTCACATCCAGGTATTGCTCGCCGTGGCCATGACCGAGCACACCGACGACAATCGGCGCAGTTTCGAGGAGCACGTGGACGGGCTGTCGGCAGTGACCGAATGTTTCACGGTCGCGGGTGAACGCGATTATGTCCTGCACGTCGTCGTGCCGGACATGGAGACCTACACCGATTTTCTGCAGTCCGAGATTCTGAAGCACCCGGCGGTGCGTTCGGCGAGTTCGACCTTCGTCCTGCAGCGCGTCAAGTATACGACGATGCTGCCGCTGTCCGGTTAGCCGGTGCCTGACACCAGGAAAGCAATCGACCGCGCCGGCGCCGCGAACGAGCAGCCGTCATCAGCAACGCGTACATCGTCCGCTGACCAGGCCACCCGCCAGGGCTGACCGGGCGCGCCGTTCGGCAAACGAAACTCGACCGCGTCGTCGCCGTTATTGAACAGTACCGCCAGCCGCGATTTCATCCCGTCCCGCGACGACTGGGCGAACATGACCTTGAAAGGTGCGGGCCCCGACCAGTCGTGCTCGCTCATCGGGTTGCCATCGGCGTTCAACCAGTCGATGTGGACCGAAGACACGCCGATCTCGGTTTCGCCGTGCAGGTAATCAGGCAGCCGCAACAGCGGCCACTCCTTGCGAAGGTGGATCAGCTCGCGAACTTCCAGCACGAATTCGGGATCGTCGTCGAGCCCGGACCAGTCCAGCCAGCCCGTCTCGTTGTCCTGCGCATAGGCATTGTTGTTGCCGTCCTGTGAGTTACCGAATTCGTCGCCCGCGAGCAGCATCGGCGTGCCTTGCGAGAGTAACAGCGATGCCACCAGGTTCAGGCGGTGTCGTCGCCGTGCGCTGAGTATGCTCTTGTCGTCGGTATCGCCCTCGACGCCGTGATTGCAGCTGTAATTGTGCGCATGGCCGTCGCGATTGTTTTCGCCGTTGGCCTCGTTGTGGCGATGTTCGTAACTCACCACGTCGGCAAGCGTGAATCCGTCGTGGCTCGTCACGAAGTTTACGCTGGCATACGGCGCGCGTCCGCGGCGGTCGAAGATATCCGCGGAGCCATGGAGGCGGCGCGCAAATTCACCATTCGTTCCGGCGTCACCGCGCCAGAACATGCGGGTCGTGTCGCGGTACTTGTCGTTCCATTCCGCCCAGCGATCCGGAAACTGGCCGAGCTGGTAGCCGCCCGGGCCAGGATCCCAGGGTTCGGCGATGAGCTTCACGCCCTGCAGTTGCGGATCAGCGCTGATCGCCGCGAGAAGGGGATGTTGCGGCGAAAAGCCGTGCGCATGTCTGCCCAGGATGGTCGCAAGATCGAAACGAAAACCATCCACCCCGAATTCGCCTGACCAGTACCGCAGGCAATCCAGTACCAGCGCTTGCACCCGCGGATGATCCACGTTGAGCGTGTTGCCGGTGCCCGTGTCGTTGACGTAGGCCGACGGGTCGCCTGGCTCGAGGCGATAATAGGCCTGGTTGTCGAGGCCCCGGAAACTCAGCGTCGGGCCCGTGCCGTCGCTTTCCCCGGTGTGGTTGAAGGCAATGTCCAGGATCACCTCCATGCCGGCATCGTGGATCGCGTTGATCATCTCGAGCAACTCGTGGCGCGGACGACGCGCGGCAAAACGGGGCATCGGCGCGAAGAACGCGATCGTGTTGTATCCCCAGAAATTTCGCAGGCCGCGCTTGGCGAGATGGTGCTCGTCGATATAGGCCTGTATCGGCAGCAGTTCGACCGACGTTATGCCCAGCGACCGAAGGTAATCGAGCACAGCCCCGTTGCGCATGCCGGTAAACGTGCCGCGCAGCGCGTCCGGTACGGCCGGGTGCCGCATCGTGTAACCGCGCAGGTTGGTCTCGTAAATAACGGTCTCGGCCCAGGGAACTGCAGGGCGCTCAATGAGGGGCAGGTTGAGCGGGGCGGACACGACCGACTTCGGGACGAAGCCGGCGCTGTCCATCGGGCTCATCGCGAAGCTATCGGCGCCCGGCAGGTAGTCGAAAACCGCGTCGTGCCAGGCGAAAGCGCCGTCGAATTCGCGACAGTATGGATCAACCAGCAGCTTGTTCGGGTTGCAGCGCAACCCTGCATCCGGCTGCCAGGGACCGTGCACGCGGTAGCCGTAGCGCTGGCCGGGCTTGCAGCCCGGCAGGTAGCCGTGCCAGACGCCGTCCGTGCAGGCGGGCAGCCGGTGGGAGCGCTGCCGTTTTCCATGCTTGCTGTACAGGCAGAGCTCGACGGACTCGGCAACCGACGAGTGGACGGCGAAATTGACGCCGTGATCGTCCGGCGTTGCGCCGAGCGGGGCAGGGCTACCGGTCTCCATGAGCCTACTTCGGCTTCGCAACGTCCAGCTTGATGGGCTCGAGATGCCATATGCCGTCGTTGTAGTCGCGCATGGTGCGGTCCGTCGAGAAGCGGCCCGACGCGGCCGAATTCAGGATGCTCATGCGCGTCCAGCGCTCCCTGTCGCGGTAGGTCGCATCCGCCGCTCGCTGCGCGTCGATGAAACTCCGGAAGTCGGCGGCCGTCATCCACTGGTCGGCGGGCTCACGAATCGACTGTATAACCGCGTCCAGTGCGCCGGGCTCGAAGCGATTGAAATGCCCGCTGTCGAGCAAGTGCATGACACGGCTGAAGTCCTCATCGGCGTCGATGATGGCCTGCGGGTCGTACTGGCCGCGCATCGCCTGAATCTCCTCGACCGTCAGGCCGAACAGGAAGAAGTTCTCGTCCCCGACCGCCTCGCGTATTTCGACGTTGGCGCCGTCGAGCGTGCCGATCGTCACTGCACCGTTCATCATGAATTTCATGTTGCCGGTGCCGGATGCCTCTTTTCCGGCGGTCGAAATCTGCTCCGACAGGTCGGCGGCCGGGCAGATGATCTCCATCGCCGATACGTTGTAGTCGGGGTAGAACAGCAGGCGGAGCCGGTCGTCCATTAACGGGTCCGAGTTGATGACGCGAGCGACGTTGTGGATGCACTTGATGACATTCTTCGCCATGACGTAGCCCGGAGCTGCCTTGCCGCCGACGACGATCGCGCGCGGCGGGATGTCGTCGGCATCGCCACGGCGAATGCGGTCGTAGAGGTGGATGGCGTGCAGCACGTTCAACAGCTGCCGCTTGTATTCGTGGATGCGTTTCACCTGCACATCGAACAGCATGCTGCTTTCTACGTGCACGCCGGTCGTTTCCTGCAGCGCACGGGCAAGCCGGTTCTTGTTCAGGAGCTTGACCTTGCGCCACTCAAGCTGGAATTCGGGGTCATCGGCGAACTCCCGCAGCTTCTCGAGCTCGTCGAGATCGGTCCTCCAGCGATCGCCGATCTTGCTGCTGATGAGATCTGCAAGGCCGACGTTACACGCGGCCAGCCAGCGCCGCTGGGTCACGCCGTTGGTCTTGTTGTTGAACTTCCCGGGCCACAGCTCCGCGAAGTCGCGGAACAGGCCTTCCTGCAACAGCCGCGAATGCAGCTCCGCGACGCCGTTGACGGAGTAGCTGCCGACAATGGCGAGGTAGGCCATGCGGATCATGGGTTCGTGGCCCTCCTCGATAAGCGACATCCGCGCAATGCGGTCCGTATCGCCGGGCCAGCGGCGGCTGACCTCGGTGATAAAGCGCGCGTTTATCTCGTAGATGATGTCGAGGATGCGCGGCAGCAGGCGCCGGAACATCGACACAGGCCACATCTCGAGCGCTTCCGGCAACAACGTGTGGTTCGTGTAGGCCATGGTCT
>CBDUCE010000074.1:0-13187 GCA_965365575.1 uncultured Gammaproteobacteria bacterium | reverse complement strand
CCGCCAAGGCGAAAACCATCAGCAAATACCTCGGCAAGGATTTCGAGGTGATGGCCTCTTACGGGCATGTGCGCGACCTCGTTCCGAAGGAAGGCGCTGTCGACCCGGACAACGACTTTGCAATGAAGTACCAGGTCATCGAGCGCAGCGAGAAGCACGTCAACGCGATCGTGCGTGCGTTGAAGAAAGCCGACGCGCTCTATCTCGCAACGGACCCGGACCGCGAAGGCGAAGCCATCTCCTGGCACCTGATCGAATTGCTGAAGGAAAAAGGCGCGTTGAACGGCAAACCCGTACATCGCGTCGTCTTCTACGAGATTACGAAGAACGCCGTCCAGGAAGCGGTCGAGCACCCGCGGGATATTTCCGGCGACCTGGTGGGCGCGCAGCAGGCTCGTCGCGCACTTGACTATCTTTTCGGTTTCAACCTGTCGCCGCTCTTGTGGAGGAAGGTAGGGCCGAAACTCTCGGCCGGTCGCGTACAGAGCCCCGCCTTGCGCATGATCGTCGAGCGCGAGCTCGAGATCGAGGCATTCAGGGCGCGCGAGTACTGGACCATCGAAGCCGACCTGAACAAGAAAGAGCAGCCGTTCGCGTCCCGGCTCGTTGCCTACAAGGGCAACAAGGTCGAGCAGTTCAGTTTCCAGGACGAAGCAGCGGCGCGCGAGGTCGAGAAGACGCTGCTGGACGCTGCCGGCGGCAAGCTGAAAACGATCAGTGTCACCAGGAAGCAGCGCCGCCGCAATCCGGCAGCACCGTTCACGACGTCGACGCTGCAGCAGGAGGCCTCGCGCAAGCTCGGCTTCAACACGCAGCGCACCATGCGCACCGCGCAGCGGCTCTACGAAGGCATCGAGCTGCCCGGCGAGGGCAACGTCGGTCTCATCACCTACATGCGTACCGACTCGGTAACGCTCGCCGAGATCGCGGTGAACGAGATTCGCGACGTCATCGCGGAACGCTACGGCAAGCAAAACGTTCCGGACGAGCCGCGCCAGTTCAAGACCAAGTCGAAGAACGCGCAGGAGGCGCACGAGGCCGTGCGGCCAACCTCGGCGGCACGCCATCCGGACGATCTCAAGGGCGTGCTGGAAGACGACCAGCTCAGGCTGTATTCGCTGATCTGGAAGCGCACGATGGCCTGCCAGATGGTCCCCGCCGTATTCGATACCGTTGCGATTGATTTCTCCGCGGGGCCGGAAGCGGACGGGCACGTGTTCCGCGCAAACGGCTCGGTGCTCGTCGAGCCCGGGTTCATCGCCGTGTACCAGGAAGGCAAGGACGACGCCAAGGATGACGAGGGCGATCGCCTGTTGCCGGACATCGAGGAGGGCGACATCGTCGATCTCGACGAACTCCGGCCGGAACAGCACTTCACGGAACCGCCGCCACGCTATACGGAAGCAAGTCTCGTCAAGGCTCTCGAGGAATACGGCATCGGCCGCCCGTCGACCTATGCGAGCATCATCGCAACGCTCAAGAACCGCGAGTATGTCGAGATGGATGGCAAGCGGTTCCTGCCGACGGATATTGGCCGCATCGTCAACGGCTTCCTGACCGATCACTTCACGCAGTACGTCGATTACGATTTCACGGCACGCCTCGAGGACGATCTCGACGCGGTGTCGCTCGGGGAAAAAGACTGGGTGCCATTGCTGGACAACTTCTGGCGCCCATTTCACGAGCTGTGCGAGGAGAAGGAATCTTCGGTCACGCGCGAGCAGGTTGCGCAGGCGCGTGAACTCGGCACCGACCCGAAGTCGGGCAAGCCGGTCACGGTGCGCATGGGCCGCTTCGGGCCCTTCGTCCAGATCGGCACCAAGGACGACGAGGAGAAGCCGAAATTCGCGGGACTCCGGCCCGGCCAGAAGATGAACGACATCACGTTCGAGGAAGCGATGGAGCTGTTCAAGCTGCCTCGCTCGCTCGGGGAGACAGCGGACGGCCTGCCGGTGTCGGCCAGCATCGGACGCTTCGGGCCCTACGTGCGCTACGGCGACAAGTACGTCTCCATCCGTGGCGACGACGACCCGTACACGATCGAGTTGCCACGAGCGCTCGAACTCATCGAACTGAAGAAGATCGAAGACGCGAACCGCATCATTCAGGACTTCGAGGAAGAAGGCATCCAGGTCCTGAACGGTCGCTACGGACCATACATCACGAACAAGAAGAAGAACGCGCGCGTACCCAAGGATCGCGAGCCGAAATCGCTGACGCTCGAGGAGTGCCAGGAACTGCTGGCCGCCGCCCCGGAACGCGGTCGCCGCGGCAAGAAGAAGACAAACAAGAAGACGGCGAGCAAGGCCGCCCCGAAGAAGGCGGCCGCGAAGAAGAAAGCGGCGAAGAAGAAGACCAGCAAGAAGGCCGCAAAAAAGCCCGCGAAAAAGAAGCCGGCTGACTAGCGGAACAGCAACGTGACGATGGCTCCCACGCGAGCTTCCGAGGTACTGCTGGGCGGCGGCGTCATCGCGTACCCGACCGAGGGCGTGTTCGGCCTCGGCTGTCTACCCGACGATATCGACGCCGTGGCGAGAATTCTCGCAATCAAGCAACGCAGTCCCCGCAAGGGGCTCATACTGATCGCGGCACGACCCGGGCAATTCAAGGACTGGATCGATCCTGCCGTACACGGTGCGCTACCGGAGCCGGATACACGCCAACCGGTGACCTGGATCGTGAAGCCGGCGGCGCGAGTCTCGGCGATCGTCACCGGCGATAATCCCGGACTCGCCGTTCGGATCACGACCAATCCGGTCGCAGCGGCAATCTGCAACGCCGTGGATATGCCGATCGTCTCCACGAGCGCGAACGTCGCCGGCAGGCCGGTTGCGCGGAACTCCCTGGTCCTGCACAGGAACTTCGGGCATCTTGTAGACTATGTCGTCCCGGGCGAGTGCGGGCCCGCCAGCGGACCGTCGGAAATCAGGGAACTCGCAACAGGAAGAGTATTGAGGCCGGGACGAGCATGAGCGACATCAACCAGGTCAAAGACTATCTGCGTTCATTGCAGAACCGGATCGTCGCCGGGCTGGAGCAACTGGACGGCAAAGAACGTTTCCATCGCGACGCCTGGGACCGCCCCGGCGGCGGCGGCGGCGAGAGCTGCGTACTCAAGCATGGCGGCGTTTTCGAGCAGGCGGGCGTGAATTTCTCTCACGTGTTCGGCAGACAATTACCGCCGTCGGCGACGAAGTCCAGGCCCGACCTTGCCGGACAGGGATTCCAGGCGATGGGCGTATCGCTGGTATTGCACCCGGAGAACCCTTACGTGCCGACGACGCACGCGAACCTCCGCTATTTCATCGCGGGAGAAGGCGACGACAACCCCGCCTGGTGGTTCGGCGGTGGCTTCGACCTGACGCCCTATTACCCGTTTCATGAGGACGTCGTCGCCTGGCACCAGGCCGCCAGGGACGCCTGCGACGCGTTCGGCGAAGAACGCTATGCGAAGTACAAGCAATGGTGCGATGAGTACTTCTTCCTGAAGCATCGCAACGAGACACGCGGCGTCGGCGGGCTGTTTTTCGACGACCTCAACGACATGGGCTTCGACCGAAGCTTCGAATTCGTACGCTCTGTGGGCGACACTTTCATGAAAGCGTATGCGCCCATCGTCAGCAGGCGCAGCAAACACCGCTACGGAGAAAGGCAGCGGGAATTCCAGTTGTACCGGCGCGGCCGCTATGTCGAGTTCAACCTGATTTATGACCGCGGCACCTTGTTCGGATTACAGTCGGGCGGCCGCACAGAGTCGATTCTCATGTCCCTGCCGCCCAGGGTACGTTACGAATACGACTGGCGGCCCGAGCCCGGATCGCCCGAGGAACTGCTTTACACCGACTACCTGCGGCCGCGCGAATGGCTGTAAGTCCACGCTTTATAAAGAGATTTGCAGAGCCAGTGCAACTATTTGCAGCCCCGATGGCCGTGCCATCGACCCGCTTGTCGTCGACTCGTCGGGCGGACCGCTGTTCGAGCAGGCGGTACCGGCAGGGAGAACGCCAGTAACCCGGTGGAGATCAGGTTCGAGATCAGCGGTGACCGCGACCGCGCTCGATCGCAAGGAGCACGTGGAAATTCTCGGCAGGATACCCGAGCTCGAGATTGATTCGCGGCAATTCGGTGAAGCACGGATAACGCTCGAGCAGTTGCGTGCCGCGCCGGGCGGTGATGCGGCCCTGTCGGAACTGTCCGGTAGAATTCGAGAACTCGAGAATGCAATCGAAAGCGATGAATCCATAGTGGCCAGCGGAACGATCTACAACCCCTGCAACTGCGATAGCGGTACACCGCTCTGGGTGTACACACCCGTGCGCCGGGATTTCTCTTTTGCCGAAGTGAGTGGTAACGTCGAGCGCTTCGAAGCGCGCTGCGAAGACCATCGCCTGAGCGCGCGGGTAGAAGCGGGTACTCGCTGGTCCCTGCCGGCCGAATCGAGCAGCTGCCGGGTTTTCGTGTTCGGTGAAGACGCTGCAACGTTTGACTTCGTGGAAAACCGCGAGGACCCCGGTGACGACGAGGTCGGCGGTGGCGCCGTAGCGAGCAGCGATGTCCTGGATTAATGAAATTGAAGTCAGCGAAGCCGATGGCCGCCTTGCAGAGATTTACGAAGAGCTAGTCGAAAAGCGCGGCAAGATATCCAATATCCTCAAGGTCCATAGCCTCAATCCCGAGGCGATGTCCGGTCACCTGGACCTCTACATGACACTGTTGTTCGGCAAGTCCGGACTGGGGCGTGCCGAACGCGAGGCGATCGGGGTCGTCGTCTCCGCGGAGAACGATTGCGCCTACTGCGTCAATCACCATGCGGTTGCATTGGGGCAATACATCAAGGACGAGGAAACGCTCGGCATGCTGGCGACGGCGGACGGGCTGGAAACGCTGGAGCCTCGCCTGTCCAACATCGTGCGCCATGCCCAGAAACTGACGTCCGCGCCGGAAGCCATGACCGAGTCGGACCTGGGCGAACTCCGGGCTGTGGGCCTGAGCGACCGGGATATCCTGGACCTGACGCTCATCACGGCCTACTTCAATTTCGTCAATCGGCTGGTGCTCGGTCTCGGCGTCGAGTTCACGGACGAGGAAGTCGCGGGCTACCTGAACGACTGAAAGGGTTTTTTGCGGCTGGCGGCGCCGTTCCGGAATGTGGTAACTTCGTTAAAAATCCACCACTTCGGAAATACTTCTTAAGTCGGTTAAGAAAAAATCCGGTCGCCGGAACTTCCGTGAAACTGACAACCCTTCTCACCGGTTTTCTCCTGTCGCTCTGCGCCCTCAGCGCCGCCGCATCGAGCGACTCGCCGCTGCGCGACGCCGGTATCGCGCGCGGTTTGCAGCTTGCGGGTATCGACGACCCGGAGGCCCGCAAGGTCTACATCGTACAGCTGCACGCGCCGTCGGCCGCAGAGTTCCATTCGACGCTCTACAAAACCGCCACGGCCGCACCCGTTGCGAAACCGTCACGACCGCGTTTCGACAAATCCAGCCCCGCGATCGCGAATTACGCCGAAAAGCTCCAGGCGGAGCAGGACGAGTTCCTCGCACGGACCGCGCCCGATGCCCGGAAGATCTACAGTTATCGTTACGGCTTCAACGGTTTTGCGGCCCAGATGACGGCAGCGCAGGCGCACAAGCTCGAGAACATGCCCGAGGTCCTGCATGTCTGGGAAGACGATGTCCGGCCGCTGGCGACCAATTTCAGTCCCGGTTTCCTCGGGCTTTTCGACGCGGATGGCGGACTGCGGGGCCCTGAAGGCCTGGACGGCGACGGCATCGTCATCGGCTTCATCGACAGCGGCATCTACCCGGAGCACCCGGCGCTGTCCGACACGCAGGAAGCCGACCGGCCGAGCATGTGCCGCAGCACATGGGCCGAGTTCTCCTTTCTCGGGCGCTGGCTGTGCCGCCGCTTCGACAAGCAGGAAGACAAGCTCGTCTTCGAGCCACCGGAAGACTGGAACGGTATCTGCGAGACGGGCGAGAGCTTCGACGAGACCCACTGCAACAACAAGCTGATCGGCGCCCGCTTTTTCATCGCCGGCGCCGAGAATTCCGGGCCGATCGATGCAGGCGAGATACGTTCGGCGCGAGACGTCGACGGACACGGTACACACACCGCAACGACGGCCGCGGGCAATCGGGTGCAGGCCTCCATCTTCGGCACGCTGATCGGCGGCATCGAGGGCATCGCGCCGAAGGCACGCGTCGCCGTTTACAAGGCCTGCTGGCTGCGGCCCGGCGACACACGCGCGAGCTGCAACACCTCCGACCTCGCAAACGCTATCGACAGCGCCGTTGCCGACGGCGTCGACATCATCAACTACTCTGTCGGCAGCTCGATGCTGCAGATCACCGCACCGGACGATATTGCGCTGATGAACGCCACCAAGGCGGGCATCCTCGCGGTGGTTGCGGCGGGCAACGAGGGGCCCAATCTCGGTACGATCGGTTCCCCGGCCGGCGGCCCCTGGGCTATAACGGTTGCCGCATCCACGCGTGACGGGGAAACGTCCGTGGATGCCATGCAAATCAACGAGCCGCCGTCGATCGCGGGCAAATATGCTGTCAAGGAAGCCAACTTCACGCCGCCGCTGCTTGACAGCGATCCGATCGAGGCAGCACTGGTACTCGCCGACGACGACGACGATGCCAGCGGCACCGGAACCGCGGCGGACGCCTGCGAACCGCTGATCAACGACACGGAGATCAACGGCAACATCGCCTTCATCGAGCGCGGCGGCTGCAACTTCGACCTCAAGATTCAAAATGCGGGCGACGCGGGCGCCGTCGCTGCAATTGTCTACAGCATCTCAGGCGATCCCATCGTCATGAACGGCAACGCCGCTCTGGTCGACATACCCGCGGTCATGATCGGCCAGGCGGACGGCAACCTGATCGTCGCGGAAATAGAAGCCGGCAATGACGTCACGGCCGTACTCGAAAAGAGCCTGCTGCTGACCGAGCCCGAGACCGGCAACATGATGGCATCGTTCTCGGCGCGCGGCCCCGGCCCCGTCCGCGATATCGTGAAGCCCGACGTCACGGCGCCGGGAGTCAATATTCTCTCGGGCTTTACGCCGGAGACGGCGAACTCGATGCCGGACGAGACCTTCGCCTATCTCAGCGGCACCTCCATGTCGACGCCCCATGTCGCCGGCGTCGCGGCATTGCTCATGCAGGCGCAACCGGACTGGGGCCCGTCGGCCGTCAAGTCCGCGCTGATGACAAGCGCGCGCCAGGACCTCGTGCAGTCCGACGGCGAGAGCGTCGCCAACCCGTTCGACTACGGCGCCGGGCATATCGTGCCGAATGCCGCACTCAATCCGGGTCTCGTCTACGATGTGAGTGACGACGAGTTCGACGCCTTCGCCTGCGGCTTCGAGTCGCCGGCCGTCCCGGAGACGCGCTGTGACGAGCTCGGGAATGCGGGCGTTTCGTTCGCGCCCGAGGACCTCAACCAGCCCTCGATCGGGCTGGCTCAGCTTGCGAACGAGCAGACGGTGACGCGCCGCGTTACCAACGTCAGCGACGAATCCGTGACCCTGGTGGCTTCGATTGCTGCACCGCCCGGAATCGGGGTCGCCGTCGTGCCGTCGAGCCTGTCGCTCGGCCCCGGCCAGACCGCGACATTCGACGTTTCCTTCGTTTATGAATCCGGACCGCTTGACCTGTGGCGGTTCGGTTCGCTGACCTGGACCAGCAACGATCACTCGGTGCACAGCACGATCGCCGTGAAGCCGGTGTCGCTGACCGCACCGGCAGAAGTGACCAGCGTCGGCGGCAGCGGCTCCGTCAGCTTCCCCGTCGAATTCGGCTATACGGGCAGCTACGCGCCGGGCGTCCACGGGCTGCGCCTGCCCCTCGTGATAAACGGCTTTGTCGATAACGACCCGACCAAGACGTTTACGTTCCGCTCCGGCAACGGCGTGACCGCGCATCTCGTTGACGTGCCGGCCGAGCAGCTGTACCTCAGGTTCTCGCTGTTCGACGCGCTAACGGATGGCGACGACGATCTTGACCTGTATCTCTACTACCAGCCGGGCGTCTGCAACCCGCTCGATTTTCGCGGCACCCGTATCACCGAAAGCGGCGGGCCAACGTCGGAAGAACAGGTGAACGTGCTCAGGCCGCCGGCCGGCTGTTACGGCGCGCTCGTGCACGGGTGCGAGACCGACCAGGTCAGCGGCGGGCCCGGCGCGAATTACACCATGCTCGCATGGGCGTTCGGGGTCGTGGACGACCAGGGCAATATGACGGCGTCCGGGCCGCCGCTCGTCAATTCGGGTGCGACCGAGACCATCACGGTCAACTGGGCGAACCTCGTGTCCGACACGATCTACCTCGGCGGCATTTCCCACAATACGCCGCAGGGGCTGGCCGGAATCACGCTGATTACCATCGGCAACTAGGCGAGCGGCGTCTTTAGCGTCTGATCTTGTTGGCCAGCCGTGCGCAGGGCTTTTGCCGAAAGCAGCCGAGCACGTGATCGTTTACGAGGCCGGTCGCCTGCATGTGAGCATACATTATGGTGCTGCCAACGAACCGGAACCCGCGTTTTTTGAGGTCCTTGCTCAGAGCGTCCGACTCCGGCGAGGTTGCCGGCACGTCGCTGTCTTTTCCGAACCTGTTCTGGATCGGCACGCCATCGACAAAGTCCCATATGTATTTGCTGAAGCTGCCGAACTCTTCCTGCACCTCGATAAAGGCCTGCGCATTGGTGACGGCGGATTCCACCTTCAGGCGGTTTCTCACGATGGCCGGATTGCCGAGCAGCGTTTCGATGCGCTTCTTCGTGAAGCGCGCCACTTTCTGAACGTCGAACCCAGCAAAGGCCTTGCGGTATCCCGCGCGCTTATTGAGGATTGTCGACCAGCTCAGCCCTGCCTGTGCGCCCTCCAGCAGCAGAAATTCGAACTGCACCTTGTCGTCGTAGGCGGGTACACCCCATTCCCTGTCGTGGTACTCGATGTAGTCAAGGCTGACGCCTTCAGCCCAGCTACAGCGCGTGATCTTCTTCGTCATCCGCGAAATCTAGCAGGGCTACCGCGAACACGCAGCCCCATTTTCCCGCCCAAACACCCACAATCGGCGGCCGGCCGAAGCTGAGAACCGCTCCCACAAAAAAAGCCCGCGCTGATGCGCGGGCCCTTCATCCTGCAAGAGTCTTCAGACTCCGGCGTATCCCTTATACGGAACCACCACAGGAGCCTTCGCCATCCTTCTTGTCGCCGCCGCAAGAGCCCTCGCCCTTCTTGTCGCCGCCACAGGATCCTTCACCTTCCTTGTCGCCGCCACAGGCGCCTTCGCCCTCCTTGTCGCCACCGCAGGAGCCTTCACCGCAAGCGCCTTCCTTGTCCTTGCCTTCCTTGTCGCCGCCACAGGAGCCTTCGCCCGCGCCCAGCATGTATCCGGCGCTTAGCGCTGACATGGCGAACGGGTTGTCGACAGTGTCGGCGTTAGCAACGCCGCCGAGTGCGAACGAGCTGGCCAGGGCAGCACCTACAGCCAGTACAACGGGTTTTACGACTTTCTTTTCTGACATGACTTTCTCTCCTAGTTGTTTGCCCAGGGCCGGGCATGGGTTTTTCAATAACAAAGAGCGTCAGGTGCTCCAGGTCACTGAATTCACTACATTCTGCTGAATCGTACCGAGTTCTTCATTGCGCTCGCCGATGATCGCGACGCTGCCGCCACCGACCGGCAGGATAACGCCGTTGATACTCTCGCCCTCGATCTGCACGGTATCGTCGATCGCTTCATCCGGAAGCAACAATATCGTCACCGGACCCCGCTCTCCCTGGATGACCAGGTGCGGTATTTTCTTGCCGCTGATCACACAGGTCCGTGCGTAGGTGATCAGGCCGGCGTCGTGATTCATTTGCGCAATGTTCGCGGGCACGACCTTCGCGAGCCGCCCGTCGTCGACCGGCTGGTCGGTGACGCGCAGCGCGTAGGGCTCGTGGTCGAGGTGAGCTACGATCTCATCCGCGAGTGACGGATAGGTAACATTGCTGCCGTACATCCGGATTCCGACAAACGCCGCCAGGACGAGCGTTGCGGCAATGGCCATCCAGGCCGGCGCGCTGAACCGCCGGCGTTCGGCCAGGGACACCACGCCCGTGGTATCGACTTCCGGCAAATCAGGCGTGTGAAGTTCGGGCACGCGGATTGCGAGCGCACGGCCGATCGTCTGGTCGAGCACGCGCATCTCATCGCGGTACGCCAGGCAGTCGTCGCAGGCAGATACGTGAGCCTCACCGCCGCCGAAGGACGGGTCCGCTCCGATTGCCTCTCTGTATTCTTCGCAGTTCATCTGTCTCAAGATTCCGATCGCCCGGAGGCCATCTCGTTGTCCATTTCGTCCCTGAGCTTCAAGCGGGCCCGGTGCAGGCGCGTTAGTACCGCACCTTGCGTGAGCCCCATCAGCTCGCCGATCTCGTTCGTGCTATAGCCCATCAGGACCTGCAGTACGAGCGGTTCGCGATAGTCGTCGCCCAGCCTGTAAATCGCATCACGCATGTCGTCGAGTTCGTGGTCCGGCTGGTCGGCCAGCAATGCTTCCTGCGACGGCGTCAGGTTATCGACATCCACCGTTTCGAGGCGGCGCCGTTCGAAGTACCGGGCGTTCTCCCGTCGAACGATTGTCAGTAACCAGTGCTTGGCGGCCGCGTCGTCCCGCAACGAGTCCAGCGACTTCCAGGCTCTTAGCAGCGACTCCTGGACAACGTCCTCGGCGACCGTCCTGTCCCGGCTCAGCCAGGCCGCGTAGCGATACATGTCCTGGTGGAATACCGCCACGAGTTCGTCAAATCTCCGACGCCTGGTTGTTCCGGCATCACTGCTATTCATACAAGTTGACCCGCCCCGTCGAGGTTTTATTACCGATTCTGAGCTATTCCGCTATTAAGGCGTGGAAACATTGCCTAAATACAGGGAAAATAAAGCAATCTTTTTAATTATTCAGATTAGCTATGAGTACAGATAATCCCGGTCAGTTCCCACGAATTCGAATGCGGCGCACGCGCCGTACGGACGCACTGCGCCGCCTGGTGGTCGAGACCGGGCTGTCCGCCAGCGATCTAATCTACCCGGTTTTCGTTCTCGATGGCGACGATCGTACCGAACAGGTCGAGTCCATGCCCGGCGTCGCGCGCCAGAGCATTGACCTGCTGCTCGATACGCTCGGCGAAGCCGTAACCCTCGGCATCCCCGCCGTTGCCCTGTTTCCGGTCATCGACGGCGACAGGAAAAGCCTCGATGGCGCCGAGTGCGCCAATCCCGACGGCCTCGTGCAACGCACCGTCAGGGCGATCAAGGAAACCCATCCGGGCCTTGCCGTGATCACGGACGTTGCGCTGGACCCGTACACGACACACGGCCAGGACGGCATCATTGACGACACGGGATACGTCATGAACGACGAGACCGTTGCGATGCTGACGCGGCAGGCCCTGTCGCATGCGGAAGCCGGCGCCGACGTCGTGGCGCCTTCCGACATGATGGACGGCCGTATCGGTGCCATCCGCAGCGCGCTCGAGGCCGCCGATTACCGGCACACGCTGATACTCGCCTACGCCGCCAAGTATGCGTCCTGCTTCTACGGCCCGTTCCGTGATGCGGTCGGCTCCGCCGCCAATCTTGCCGGCGGCGACAAGTCCACTTACCAGATGGCGCCGGAGAACAGTGACGAAGCGCTCCGGGAGGTTGCGCTGGATCTCGACGAGGGCGCGGACTTCGTGATGGTGAAACCCGCGATGCCTTACCTGGACATCATCCGGCGCGTTCGCGACCGCTACGGGGTGCCAACCTTCGCCTACCAGGTGAGTGGCGAGTACGCGATGCTCAAAGCCGCCGCCGGCCATGGCTGGCTGGACGAGCGCAAATCGGTGCTCGAGGCACTTATTTGCATCAAGCGCGCCGGAGCAAGCGCCATACTGACCTACTTCGCAATGGATGCGGCTCGCTGGCTCAGTGAGTAGGTATACTGTGGCCTTGATAGGCAGCCTGGGTAACGCAGACGGTGACGATTGACCGTTATGGTGTCATGGGCTATCCGGTTGCTCACAGCCGTTCGCCCGTTATTCACCAGCTTTTCGCGCAACAGACCGGGCAGGAATTGCGCTACGAGCTGTTGCGCGTGGCGCCCGAGAAACTCGAGGAAGCCGTGCGCCAGTTTCAGCGCACGGGCGGCAAGGGGCTCAACATCACCGTTCCCCACAAGCGCACCGTCTTCCGTCTCGTGGATCACATCAGCGAGCGCGCCAGCGCGGCCGGCGCCGTGAATACGCTGACGTTCCGCGACAACGAGATCTACGGCGACAATACCGATGGCATCGGGTTGTTGCGCGACCTCGTGGTCAATCTCGGCCTGAACCTGGAAGGGGCCAACATCCTCATTCTCGGCGCCGGCGGCGCTACCCGCGGCATCGTCGGCCCACTCCTGGATATGCAGCCGCGGAACGTCTGTATCGCCAACCGTACCGTAAAGCGCGCGGACGACCTCGTCGAACGCTTCGGCAGCCGCGGCCCGGTGAGCGCGAGCAGTTTCGACGCTGTCCCGGTCTCGGAGCCCTACGACCTCGTTATCAACGCGACGTCGGCCATTCACGGCGGCGAGATGCCGCCATACCCGGAGGCCGCCCTGTCACCCCATACATTCTGCTACGACCTCTCGTACAGCCTGCACCCGACACCGTTTTGCGAGTGGGCCCTCGAACACGGTGCAGCGCATGCCGTCATGGGCTGGGGAATGCTCGTCGAGCAAGCCGCCGAGTCATTTCATATCTGGCGTGGCGTGCGCCCCGACACCAAACCCGTGCTGAAGCAGATCGCTATCACCGCATAGTCACGAGTTCTTCCGCACTCGTGGGGTGGATCGCGACGGTATCGTCGAAATCCTTTTTCGTTGCGCCCATCCGGATCGCGACCGCGAAACCCTGCATCATTTCGTCGGCCCCGTCGCCGATGACGTGGCAACCGACGATGCGCTCGTCGTCTCCGGCACTTATCAGCTTCATGACCGAGGTCTGCTTCTTCTCGCCGAGCGCGTAGTACATCGCCGTGAAGCGCGACAGGTAGACCTTCACCGCATCGCCATACTCGGCCCTGGCCTCGGCCTCGGTCATGCCCACGGTGCCCATCGGCGGATGGCTGAAGATGACGGTCGGGACCAGCCGGTAGTCGAG
>CBDUCE010000073.1:0-13452 GCA_965365575.1 uncultured Gammaproteobacteria bacterium | reverse complement strand
GACGGCGCGATCTGGATGCTGGAAGACAAGAAAGGCGGGCGGCTGCTGCGGCTGATCCCGTCGGCGTCGGGAGACGACTAGCCGGCCGTTTCGGCGAGCCAGCGCTTGACGAAGCGCCGGCCCTTCTGCGTCAGGTAGACCCGCTTGGCCCGCAGGTTGAGCGGGTCCGTGCGCAATTCCAGCAATCCCGGACCGGCTACCTTGCGGGTGGTCATTGCAGAGAGATCCGCCAGGTTTCTCGATAGTGCCGTTATGGACGTGCTTTCGAGGTGGCGCAAGAGTTCGCGTTGGCTCAGGCCCTCGTGAAAATACACCGCGATAAGAATGAGCAGCCGCTGCGCCGTGATGTCGGGACTCAGGTTCTTGCGCGCAAATCGAAGCGCTCGGTCGAGGAGTCCCAGATACTGGATCGCCTGCCTGTCGTGCATGAAACGCTCTCCGGACTCTTGTCTTAGTCGTCCTCTTTGCGGCTGCGCTGTTCGGCCGCAATCAGCGACGTAACGGTCGACCCGGGCCGCTCCGGCAGCTCGGCATCTTCAACCGGGAAATGCAGCTTCTTTTTGTCGTCGGTGACGAACAAAATGACGCCGTCCGGATAGCGCTCCCGGTGCGCCGCGATATCGAACTCTTTCGTCAGCTCCGTCACCTTGATTTCGCCGCCCTTCGCGATTCGCGACAACAGATCGCTCATCGAATATTTCCCGGAGAACAGGATCCGGCCACCCGACTCGCCGCTGACCTGGTGTTTCTCGTGTTCGCGCTCCGACGCCTGGCGCATCGTAAAGACGGCCTGGCGTCCGAAGTCGTAGCGAAAACGCACGCAAGCGAGCTCGTTGATGCCCGGCCGGTGCGAAAGGGCCAGCAGGTTGCCAAGCCCGAGCAAATTCAGGTGCCTGTCTGCATAGCTCGACACCGGACTGCCATAGAACACCGGCAGCCCCTTCATGCGGGCCTCACTGATGCCGTCCCATCCCGTTGAAGCAACCAGTACGTTGTGACCGGCCTTTTGCAGGGCCTCGCCGTAGGTAAGGGCAAGCGCGTTCGCGCCGACGATGAGCACGCCGGTAGGCTCGGGGTCGGCGATGCCAAGTGCGCGAGCCACCACCCGGCCCGTCAGTCCCTGGATGACGACCGTGCCAATGATAATCGTGAATACGAGCGGCACGAGATCTTCGGCCCCTGCGTATCCCATTTCCTCGAGACGCAGTGCAAACAGTGCCGAGACCGCGGCCGCAACGATTCCGCGCGGGAATATCCACCCCAGGTAAAGCCGTTCGCGCCAGTTCAGTTCGCTTCCAATCGAGCTTATCAACGCGCGAGCCGGACCGGAAATAAATTGCAGCGTCAGCAGTATCGCCAGCGATGCGATACCCAGGCCCATCAATGCGCCGAGCTCTATACGGGCTGCGAGCAATATGAACAGGCTGGCGACGAGCACCATCGCGAGGCTCTCCTTGAAGTCGAGAATGTCCTCGAGATCAAGCCCCCGCATGTTGGCCTGCCAGACACCCATGATCGTCACAGCCAGCAAGCCGGACTCGGCATGAATCATCTCGGATATGCCGAAAACCAGCAGGACCGAGGCGAGCGCCATGTAATCGCGCAGGTAGTCAGGCACCCAGTGCCGGCGCAGGATGACGCCGAACGAATGGCCGCCAGCGATACCGAGTATCGAGCCGGTCAGTACGATAATGGCGAGCGATGCGAGCACCTGGCCGATGCCGGCCGCCGTCTGGGCGACGACAATGTAGTCGAAAACGATTACCGCCAGAATCGCGCCGATCGGGTCAACCAGTATGCCCTCCCAGCGCAACACGCTGGACACGGCACGCGTCGGCCGAATCGTCCGCAGCAGCGGCATGATGACCGTCGGGCCGCTCACCGTGACGATGCCGCCGAACAACGCGGCGAGATAGATATCCCAGCCCAGTACCAGGTGAGCAGCCAGCGTCGCTACGAACCACGTGATGGCGACGCCGACGGTCACCAGATTGCGAACGACGTCGCCATGTCCGCGAATCTCGGACAGTTTCAGGGTGAGGCTGCCCTCATAGAGAATGATGGCAACGGCGATCGAGACGACTGGCGTGAGCAGATCGCCGAGCAGTGCTTCGGGGTCCAGCCAGCCCATGACCGGACCAGCGAAAATTCCGACGAGAAGAAGAAACAGGATTGACGGCAACTTTAGCCGCCAGGCAATCCACTGGCAGGCAAAACCGGCCACGAAGATTGCGCTCAGGATCACTAATTCGATGTTATGCATTGAACATCCTGACGCAATAGGGAACGGCCACCCTTCCCGGGATGGCCGGCCTGCCGCAACGAACCCGGCGCCGAAACGGGATCAGATTATACCCGCTCGGCAACCTCGCACCTAAGCCGCTTTGCGCATCAGGCCGCCTTTACCGCGCTTTGCGGTCCTTGCTCTTCTTTCTTGCTCTTCTCGCCGACCTGAACGTTGTCCAGCGCAAACCGCCAGTCGATCAGCTTGTCGAGGAACGCGTCGACATACCGCGCACGCTCGTTCTGATAGTCGAGGTAGTATGCGTGCTCCCAGACGTCGAGCGTAAGAAGCGGCGTCATGTGCGTTCCTGCCGGCGATTCGGCGTTGGTCGTGCTAATGATTCGCAGCTTGCCGGAGTCGAGTACCAGCCAGGTCCAGCCGCTGCCGAAGTGCGATGTCGCAGCCGCACGGAACGCCTTTTTGAACTTGTCGATGTCGCCGAATTCGTCCTCGATCAGGTCGCGTATCCTGCCGACGGGTTCCGATTGTCCGGTCGGCGACAGGCTCTGCCAGAAAAACGCATGGTTCCAGGCCTGGGCCGCGTTGTTCAGGACGTCGATCTCGGCACTCTCGCGCGCCGAAACGATAATCTGCTCGAGTGGCAGGTCCTCGAAGTGAGTACCAGCGATGAGCTTGTTCAACTTGTCGACGTAGCCGCGGTGGTGCTTGCCGTAGTGGAATTCCATCGAGGTTTTCGAGATGTGTGGCTCCAGCGCGTCCGTCGCGTATGGGAGTTTGGGAAGCTTGATAGTCATGATTGAACCTCCTCTGATGATCAGGGATGTCGTCAGTTCGTTCAGGGTTTGGCGCCGACCCGGTCGGAGGTCGGCTACGAATGGGCGGTCGGCAGCTCTAGAAGGCGGCGCCGCGCTGCATGGCGTGAAGTGAGCAATAGCAAATAATCATGGTATGCAGCCTAACACGATAGTTGCGGTAACGCAATTATTGCGAGATGTCCGACTTGTGCCTGCTGTTCGGGAGGCCGCCGCAATCCGGTCTCCGGAATCGGCATAAGTACGGATATCGGCCGTCAGGAATCGAATCTACGATCAGTGAAGGAGGTGTTACCAATGACAGACTCAGGCGCCAGGAATATGCCGGCCGAGGTTGCCGAGATCGCGGAATGTGGTTATGCGATATGGGCCAGGGACGACGTCGACGCAAACCTCCGCGCACGGTTCGACAACGAACGTATTCCCGTTGTAGGCGTTCGGCACGTCCGCATATGGGGGCTGCAGGTCGACGACGAACGGGAACTCCCGGGGCTCGAGCGCACGCAGATTCCCGACGAGGAAGTGTGGGAGGTCAACCTGGAGGCGCTGGACGGCTCAAAGTTCGAGGTCGATTCGAAGCTGCTGAAAGCAGCCCGCTGAACGGGCGTAGTACGACTCGCTACCAGCGTACCTGCAATTGCAGGCCGTAAGCGTAATCGCTTTCCTCGGTAACCGGCGCATTGCTGTTGCCGATCTGTTCGACCTCCATCTGCATGCGGTAGGGACGGAGCTCGACCTCCGTGTCCCAACCGAACCACTTGTCGAATTGCTGGTTCAGTGAGCCCAGCGGATCTGTCAGCGTCCAAATCCACTTGTCGCCGGTCGACCGGAATCCGCGTTCGGCATCGCGAGCCCGTACGTTATCCCGCAGGTGCATGAAGTAGAGGCCGACCATCGATCCGATTACCGGCGTAACCCAGAGATCCTGTTTCGACGGCTCCTCGGCCCCTGCCTCGACGCCGAACTCGAACAGCGTCGACAGCAGCGTGGAATAACCGAATGACTGCCAGTTGTTAAAGCCGCGCTCGCGCGCCCGCACGAAATACGAGGCACCCCAGTAGGGATGCAGGATGTAGTTTATGTAGAAAACGTCGGAGTCGTTTTCGGGGCGGGTCGTGTTCTCCCACCAGACAGAGAGGCTGTAGTCCTTCTTCTGCTCGGTGCTCCAGCCGCTCACGCTCTCCGGCATTACATACAGGATCGCGATCGCAGCAAACTGGTAGCCCAGGAAGTACTTGGTGTCGCGCCAGAGTCCCGCCCCGTCACCAAGCACTTCGGACTCGACGGACAGATCCGCCGCGGTCGTATCATCGCCATCGTCGGCCGCGAGGCATGGAGCGGCGTACAACGTCAGCACCGTTACCCCGACCAGGATTATCTGTTTCCAGCCTCGTTTCATTGCAATCCGTGTCATCGTCCGCCCGTGACGTGAACGCCGAAATATAGCCCAAAGTCCGGCGTCGCATCCGATATGAGATCTTCAACGAGCGCAAAGCGCAAGGCCACACCGCGCCCAGGCCAGCGATACACGCCACCGACCGTCAGTTGAATCGAACTACCGCCCAGTTCATCGAGATCACTGTCGATATAGGAACCCTGCGCCTGCAGCTGAGCCGTGACGCCGAATCGCGCAGTCGCGTGCCAGGTCGCCGCAAGCCCGCCATAAGGCACGGCTGTGCGTTGCTGGTCTGCGAGCACGTCGCCGTCACCCAGTCCCAGTAAGCCCGCAAACCCGAGGTACGCGAGCTCCCGGCCGAACAATTGCCCCGAATCCTGTGCATAGACGCCGAGCGCCGCGTCTGCCGCCCCGCTGCCGTGAGCATCCTCGGAATCGCCTGTCGGTAGCTTTACGCTGAATCGCACCGAAACGTGCCGCGAACCAGGTTCGCCACCTGTGACCAGCGGCATTGCGGCGGACAACTGGATATCGCCTATCCCGAAACTCGATGCCGTTATCTGCTGCTGCACGGAGCCATTGGTCTCATAAGTGTAGTCAAGCTGGTTGTGCGGCTCTCCGCGCTTTGAATTTGAAATTCCCCAGAAGTCGTGCCAGTCGTAGATCATCCGGTCGAGGAACCCCTGCGAGTGCTTTACGAGCGGCACATCGACCCCAATCTCCAGACGCTCGTGTACCCGGCGGCGGTACCTGAAATCCGCAAAATAGGTCTCGCCATCGAGCACGATGGACTCGGTTTCAGCGTCTTTGATTTCGGCGTTGTTGACGATTGACAACACGACCGCATAATCGGGTTTCCCGCGCTCCACCAGTATCGCCTGCTGCAATGACGGCAGCCCGTAGATGTGCAGAAACGGGTGCTGGTTGCGTAGCTCGAAGACGTCCAGGCCCGCCGCCGTTAACGGCATACTGATCAAAAGTAGCGGCAGGGCTATAATTGTGCGGTCAAGATCCAAATTGCGCCTCCGCCCCTTTTGTACCCGGACGATGAAAGCCGTGAAATACACAAAAGTACGTAGCCTAAGCGAGTTTGCCGGATGCTGCATCTCATTGATTCCGGTCTTGTTGCTTGCAGGCATCGCATATGCCGAGCCCGTGCCGCTGTTCAGCGCCACCTACAAGGTAAGCTACGGCATTCTACACGGCGAGATGACCCTCGAGCTTCGACATGGCAACGACGGCGGCTACGTCTACGACACGTCGCTGACGCCGCGCGGGATCGTGACGCTATTCAGGCGCGGCAGCATCGTCGAAACCACATCGCTCGAAATCGACGACAGCGTCCTCAGGCCCGTCGATTACCGTAGCACCGACACGATAGCGAAGCCGACGCGCAACATCGAGTACCTGTTCGATACTCCCCCGGGCCGCGTAACCGGCGTGTACAAGGAAAAGGCGGTTGACGAACCCCTGCGTCCGAACGGGCATAACCGCATTTCGGCCCATGTTGCCGTGATGCTTGCAATGAATACGGGCCGGAAGATGACCACAATCTCCGTATTCGACCGGGCCCGCTGGCGCGATTTCGAGTTCGAAGTAATTCCCGGCGGAGTTGTCAGCACGCCGCTGGGCGATTATGAGACCGTCGAGATCCGCTATTCGTCCGACAGCAAGAACAAGAGCTGGTCACTGCACTGCGCCAAAGCGCTCGATTATGCACCCGTCATGATCGTTTACCGCGAAGACGACGACATCAAGTCGACGGCGCGGCTGGTCGAGTACGAGTCACTCGGCGAATAAGATCCGGCTACGCCTCAGCCCCAACCGATCTCGTCGAGATGATCGTCGTCAATGCCGAAGTAATGGGCAACCTCGTGAATCAGCGTGCGGGCGATTTCATCTCTTAGTTCATCCGGGGGCAATCCGAGTTCCAGGTGCGGCTGGCGGAAGATGTAGATGACGTCCGGCAGCTCCCCGGCGTATTCGACGCCTCGTTCGGGCAACGGCAGACCGAGATATAGCCCCAACAGGCCCTCCCCGTCCGGGTCCAGGTATTCATCAGCCTCCTCGATGACGAGGATTTCGATGTTGTCGAGTGCATTCTGCACCCAGTCCGGGAGTCCACTCATGGTCTCCCGGACGACGGTTTCGAACTCGCTGAGATTCATGCTGCGCGCGCAGGGAACTTCGAGACCCTGAGTTTACCTCAGTCTCGTTAGCCGGCAGCGGTATCGCGGCCGGATGCGCCCGACTACGGCGCGTTGCGGCGAGTCAGGTATTCAGCAGGATAGCCGCTGCGATCAGCAGAACGACGACGAGCGACTGCAGTGCGATGCGCTCCCACATGAACTTTTCGGCATGTTCCGCGTCGTAGGCGCCGCCTCTCGACATGGAGCGCAGGCCCAGCGTCAGGACCACGACGGTCGCTACCAGGGCCGCGATGATCAACAAATTGATGACAGCCATTCGTGCCTCCTTTGCCCGCGAGGGCATACAGGGACTCAGGCTCCACTTTGCAGGTTGGCGGACGACGGCACAATTGAGGCAAATACGGACACCGCGTGGTTCGCATCATTCAGCCCCGATTCCGGTTATCATGTTGCTGGTCGGAACAAGGGGGGGCTGACTTGTCGTTTTTCAAGGAGTTACAAAGGCGCAACGTTGTCCGGGTGGGTGCCGCATACTGCGTCATCGGCTGGCTGCTGGCACAGGTAGCGGAGTTCGCCTTCGAAAACTTCGGTGCGCCGGACTGGGTCTTGAAGACATTCGTCGTGGTCCTTCTGCTCGGCCTGCCGCTTGCGCTCATATTCGCCTGGGCGTTCGAGCTGACGCCCGAGGGGATCAAACTCGAGAAAAACGTAGTCACTGACAATTCCATAGTGCCGCGGACGGGTCGTCGGCTCGACAACCTCACGCTTGCGGCTGCGGCGGTCGTCGTCGTGATTTTCGTCGTTGACAGGTGGCCGGAACCCGAAGACGCGGACGCCGTCGCGGCCAGCGACGAGACAACACCGGCAGAGGGCGCCATAGCCGATATCGCGCCGGACAGGTCAATCGCCGTCCTGCCATTCGTTGCGATGACCGCGTCACAAGACGACGAATTTTTTGCAGACGGACTTTCCGAAGAACTCCTCAACGTCCTCACCAAGGTCGATGGGCTCAAGGTCGCAGGGCGCACGTCATCGTTCTATTACAAGGGCCGCAACGAGGACCTGCGCGCCATTGGCGAGGCACTCGGGGTTGCGCATATCCTGGAAGGCAGCGTAAGACGGGCCGGCAATCAGATTCGGGTTACCGCGCAGCTCATCAAGACGGACGACGGCTTCCACCTATGGTCGGAAACCTACGAGCGCTCGGACGGCAATACGTTTGCGATCCAGGACGAGATCTCAAACAGCGTCGCCCGCGCGCTGCAGGCCGAGATTCTGGGCGATGCGGGTCATGCGGGAAACAGGAACGAGTCGAGTGTCGAGGCACAAAACATCTACCTGGTCGCGCAGGCTGCGATGGCACGCCGCTCGCTCGCGGACATCCGCCGGGCACGTGACCTGTATGCCCAGGCATCCGCGCTTGACCCTGCCAACCCCGCGTACTTTGCCGGGTATGCACACGCGGTGGCGATCCAGTACTGGAATCATCGCGATATCACGGCGGACGAAGCGATAGCCGAAGCCAGCGGCGCGATCGACATTGCACTCGATCTTGGTGAATCCAGCGCAGACGTCCTGGCGGTAGCCGGCCTGGTACAGGAGCTGCGGGCACTGGCGCTCAACGAAGCAGACGCCAAACAGCGTGCACTGGACTATTACCAACGCGCTATCAGCGAGGATCCCGACAATATTCTTGCACGGCAGTGGCTGGCATCGATCTACCTCGACATCAACGAGCCCCAGCTGGCGCGCGACAATTTCGAGATGGTGGTCGAACTCGATCCCCTGAATACGCTCTCACTGACCGGGCTTGCGAACGCCTATTTCGGACTGGGACTTTATGACCAGGCGCGCAAGCACCTGTTCAAGGTCCAGTCGCTCTTCCCCGACTCGTCAATGGCTCACCGCTACATTGCTAATCTGGAGTATCAGGCCGGCCGGCTCGACAAGAGTAGCTATTGGATGGATATCGCCGCTGAACTCAATCCGTCGCCGCACGAGAATTTCCTTGCACTATCCAACTACATCGCTTTCGGGTGGGCCGACGAGGCACTGGAGATAGCAGAAAAATACCAGCAGACGAGCGACGGCATCGATATCTCTCGCCTCGTACAGGCACGACTCGACATGGACCTGAGGACGCTTTCCGAAGAGTCGCAACTGATTTTCAGGCAGACCGGCGACGAGGATTTCGCAGCACTTTCTGCCTGGGCTGATGCCCTCCGCGACCGTTGCGACGCGACAGTCGTCACCCTCGAGCGCCAGTATCCGTCTCTTAAGGGAGAAGTGATCGAGTATCTCGACGGATCCGACCTGATCAATGCAGTGTTGCTGGCGCATTGTTACTCGAAAAACGGGAATCGGGCGGATTCCGGGAGACTGACAAGTGCGCTAATCTCTTCAGACCCGTTATCCGACAGGGCCGTAGAAGCCAATCCGGCAAGGCGCCTCATCCGCGTTGCGACGCACGCAGTAGCGAGGGATGTGCCGAGTGCAATTGCAGAACTGAAAGCTATCGATATGGATAATTCGGTAATCATGATCTCGCCGATTGCATTGTCCGTAGATGAACTGCCCGTATTCGAGTCGATATACGGCGAAGAAATATTCCGGCAATATGCTAGTCGGGAGCATTACAGGGTCGCGGCCCAGGCACGTATGCTGGCAAGTGGCGAAACCGCGCAGCAAGTTGTGGCTGAGGTCGAAGCTGCGGGTTACACGCTGCGGCATTAGACTGCCGGCACACTCCTCGTCAGTATTCGGATAGCTCAGCGTGTCGTGTCGCCGGAATAGACCTGTCAATAGGCTGGCTGTTATTGCGCCCCTGGCTTTTGCGCTGACCGCTTGTGTTTCTTTTCCAACTATCGAAGAGCTACAGGGTGCTCCGGCGCCTCACCTGGCGGCGGAAGCGCCGAACGGAATCGTCGACGGCAGAGCCGGGTTTCGACCGCTTTTTTGCGACTCGCTCGAGGAACACCCCGAAGATGGCGAGCCACCGGTGGCCTGCGATTTCTGGCTGCATCGCCTCGACGATGAGCCCGCCGCGGCTGCAGTGCAGCGACCCCCGTCCTCGACGCCAATGCAGGTCCTCCTGGTATCGGGCGCTTTCAGTGAGTGCTTCGGTAACTACGCCAGGCCGTTCAATTCCGCAGTTGGCCCGTTGCGTGACCGAGATCACCGTATTGACACAATTATGGTCGGCGGACGATCCGGCACCACGCATAACGCCCGGGAAATTTCCGAGTACCTGGAGCAGTGGCCTGTCCGGCCGGACCAGCCACTTGTCCTGATCGGCTATTCAAAAGGCACAAGCGACATATTGCAGTTCCTGGTGGATTACCCCGAGCAGGCGAGCCACGTTGACGCGGTCGTCAGCATTGCCGGGTCGGTCGGCGGCTCAACCCTGGCCGAAACCTACGATAGCCTTTACGCGCTCCTGTTTTCACATCTGCCGTCGGGCCACTGCCCGCCCGGCGACGGCGACGTCCTGGAGAGCCTGCGTCCGGAAGTACGCGACGAATGGCTGCGGAACAATGAGCTGCCAAAGCATGTAAGGTTCTACTCGATCGCAGCCTTCACGACGCACGAGCGAATTGCGCGAGCGCTGGTGCCAACCTGGAAGTCCTTGCTCAAGCACGACCGGAGAAACGACGGCCAATTGCTCGCGAAGGACGAGTTGATTCCGGGCTCGACATTGCTCGGCTACCTGAACGCGGATCACTGGGCAGTCGCGCTCGATATCGAGGACGAATCAGAGCTGCTTGCCCACCGCGATGAAGAGGCGCAGTTCCCTCATGTGGCGTTGCTGCAGGCCATACTGCAACAGCTTGCAATCGACTTCACCAACGAGGCGCCATCCGGCCGGGAGCAACGATAAGGTCGTCGGCCGCCAGGGGAGCCTGCGTGCTCGCCGTTGTCGCCCGGACAATGATCGTTCGGGTGCGCGCGTTTCGCGTGAGGTTTCGCATTCGTGCTTTGTGGACGCAACCTGTGGATCGTGATCGTCGCCTGCTCCGCCGCGCATATCGCGATGCTCGTACATTTCCACTACGCGCCTCCGCCATAGTAGAGACGTCTAGAACTCGTCCAGCAGGCGGTGAACGCGACTCCTGAGATCTTCGGGTGTTTTGCTCGTGCCGGCCTCCCGCATCCGCTTGTTGAGCAACCTTTCAACCTCTGCCCTCGAAAAACAGCTCCGACAGTGGCTCATGTGGTGTTCGAAATCCTCGATAGCACCGGGATCGGAAAGTTCTCCATCAAGATAGGCATAAAACGCCTCGATTGCTTCGAGACAGCCGATATCGTCATGGTCGTGGCCGGTCTTGTCGCTATTCATGTTGCATGCCCGTGGTTGTTGGTTGGCATTGTGAAACCCGCATCGCGGCCCTGCTCCCAGAGCGCCTTCTGAAGCATGGTCCTGCCACGCTTCATTCGTGAGCGAATCGTGCCCGGCGGTACGCCGAGTGCTTCCGCAGCCTCGTCGTAAGTTAGTCCTTCGATGTTGACCAGGATTATCGTCATACGGAAAGAGTCCGGCAGGTCGTTGATCGCCGCCATGATGGCAGAGCCGAGCATGTTATTGAAAAACTGGCGCTCGGGGTTGGCCCACCAGACGAGGAAATCGTCAGGCTGGTCGTTCAGCAGGGACGCGAGGGCTTCCTCGTCATTTTCCTCGAAACCCGACTCGGCCGGGCGCGCAATCTCGCGACGGTACTTGCTGATGAAGCAATTGTGCAGAATGCGGAAAACCCAGGGACGGAATTTTTGCCTGTCCTCGAGTGTTTCGATTGCCGACCAGGCCTTCGAGACCGACTCTGCAACAAGGTCTTCGGCATCTGCGCCTGAACCCGCCAGGCGCAGTGCCGTCCCATACAGAGCATCCATAGTTTCCTCGATCCCGCGACTGAAGAAGGTCTTTAAATCGTCGTCTTCGGTCATTGCAATCGCGGCCGTGGAGATACTCAAAATGTAAGCGTGGCTGCGCCCCGCTGGACTTCATCGAGCATCGCCACCGAACCGGCGAGCGTTACACCGTCGATCAGATCGTCCTTTTCGTAACCGCGTACACCGGCACAGGGCGGGCACACGAGGATCCTACCGCCATTCTCGACAACTGTCTGGATCATGTCCTTGACCGGCGGATCCAGCGGATTGAGGCGCGCGTGATCTGCCGCGCCCTTTCTCACCCAGTCGACACCCGAACTGACGAGAAACATCGTCACCTGCATGTCGCTGCCGATAGCGCCGTTAGCGACGCTCCATGCGACCGAAGAGCGTTCGTCATTGAAGCCGTTCGTTACCACCACTACCAGTTTCTTTTTCTCTGACATCGCTTTTTCTCCTCACTCTGTCTTGTTTCAGAATCGCTGCGACCGCGCGGTTTGCAGTGCGCTTACCGGTAAAGACGCATTGACGCGGCAAACAGGTCCCGGGAATTGGCGAGAAGATCGTTAGTAATTGAAAAACATGCTTTTTATTGTCTGTCTGGAGCAGAAACCCGGGCCACTGCGCAAGTGCTTGCATTATGATGCAACGCTATCGTTTGACACTGAATTGCGAGGGGAACGTGATGCGCAGTCGACTTCAGGCAGGAATTCTGGGTCTGGCCATGTTGCTGGCCAGCCAGCAGGCACTGGCCAGCTACGGCATCTACGTCGGCCGCAACCTGACCGCCGACGGCAATGTCTTCCTCGGTGGCAGCGGCGACGAGGTGTCCAGCCACTGGCTCGAAATCGTACCGGCACGAACGCATGCCGACGGCGCAACCATTACCGTGGGCGTCGACGAGACCGCGGTGCTGCCCGGCAGGTTCATCGAGATACCGCAGGTCGCGGAGACCGCGCGCTATATCACGATGAACTACTCGGACTTCGAGGGCTTCCCGCCACCGCTGACGAACGGCGGCCTGAACCAGCACGGCGTTGCCGCGCGCGATATCTGGAGCGATTCGCGGCCCGAGCTTGTCGCGATGACGCCCAATCCGCAGACGGGCCCCAACTACAGCGATCTCTCCCGCATCGTCATGGAGCGGGCACGATCTGCCGAAGAAGCCGTCGAGATCGTCGGCGAGTTGATCGACACCTGGGGCTATTCGACCTATGGCGGCAACTCGCACCTGTTCGCAGACGCCGCGGAAGGCTGGGTGCTGATCAACTACGCCGGCGGCCAGGGCCTCTGGATCGCCCGCCGGCTCGGACCCGACGAGGTGTTCATGTCCTACCCAGGCTATATCGGCGAGGTTCCACTGGATTTTCTGAGCGACCCGGACTTTCGCGGCTCGGATAACTTCATCGAGTTCGCCGTCGAACAGGGCTGGTATGACCCGGCACGCGACGAAGCATTCGACGCGGACAGGATCTACGGCACGGGTCACGTCCGCTACCCGCGCGAAGAACTGGAACAGGAATTGAAGGCCGACGCGCCCGTCACCTTGCGCAGGATGCTGGACGCCGTGCGCGATCGGCGCATTTCCAAGGACTCGACGGGCTATGGCCAGGTTGCCGTACTGCAGAAGGACGTTCGCCCTGAACTGCGCACCCTGTGGGTTGCGCCGACGGCTTCGGTTACTGCGCCGTTCATACCCTATCGAATCGGCGTCTCGTCGGTGCCCGCGGAGTACGGCAGGCACCGCTACCTGACAAAGGGCGAAGCGTCCCGCTTCGTGACGCGCGACTGGCAGATACAGGAAGCCACGTTGTTTGCGGGACGGCTGTTCAAGCGGCTCATGTATTTCACCTGCGACCACCCGCAGAAGTTCCTGCCCGAGGTCTCGGAGGCACTGACGGCATTCGAAAACCGCATGATCGCGGATCAACCCGACCTCGAAACCACCGCGCTGACACTCTACGA
>CBDUCE010000072.1:0-13665 GCA_965365575.1 uncultured Gammaproteobacteria bacterium | reverse complement strand
CTTGATTAGGCGGCGATCCGGTAGCACTGTATGGGCCATGGGCAAAAAGCTATTGGCAATCCTGCTTCTCGCCGCCTCGGCGACCGGCTGCGCGGTGAACCCGGTAACCGGCAAGCCGGATTTCATGATGGTCAGCGAGACGCAGGAGCTGGCGCTCGGCGAGCAGAACTACGCGCCCATGCAGCAGGCCGAGGGGGGCGTCTACGACATCGATCCGCAGCTGACGGCTTACGTGCAGGAAGTCGGCAACAAGCTGGCAGCGGTAAGTGACCGGCCGCTTCCCTACGAGTTCGTGGTACTGAACAATTCGGTGCCGAATGCCTGGGCGTTGCCCGGCGGCAAGATCGCGATCAACCGCGGCCTGCTAACTGAACTCAATTCGGAGGCGGAACTCGCCGCGGTGCTGGGGCATGAGATCGTACATGCCGCCGCGAAACATTCGGCACAGCAGATGTCGCGCGGCGTATTGTTGCAGAGTGCGGTGCTGGCTACCGCGATGGTGACCGGCAACAGCAATTTCGGCCAGTTTGCCGTCGGTAGCGCGGCTGTCGGGGCGCAGCTCCTCAGTTCGACGTACGGCCGCAGTGCCGAACTCGAATCCGACAAGTACGGTATGACCTACATGTCGCGCGCCGGATACGATCCTGCCGGCGCGGTCAGGTTGCAGGAGACCTTCGTGCGCCTCAGCGAGGGACAGGACGCGGACTGGCTCAGCGGCCTTTTTGCCAGTCATCCGCCGTCGCGTGCCCGCGTGGAGGCCAACGTCAGGACGGCCGAGAGCCTGCCTCCGGGCGGCGTGCTCGGAGTAGACCGCTACAAGGCCGCCATGCAGAAGACGATGGCGGTGAAACCGGCCTATGATGCTTACGACGAAGGCAGCAAGGCGCTTGCTGACAAGAACACCGGGGAGGCGCTGGCGCTCGCGGAGAAAGCGATCGAGCTTTTTCCCGACGAGGGGCATTTCTATGCGCTGCGCGGCGATGTTCGTTCAGTCGACGGCAAATACGACATGGCCGTGCAGAACTATGACAGCGCGATCCGCCGGCGCGACGACTACTTCTATTACTACTTGCGCCGTGGCCTGGCGGAGAAAGAACTTGGCGATCTCGATGGTGCGAAGTCGGACCTCGAGCGCAGCATACAGATGCTGCCGACGGGGCCGGCCCATTTCGTTCTGGGCGACATAGAAGCGGAGCGCGGCAACGAACTCGAGGCGATGGAGCACTACGCAATCGTCGCGAAAAGCGGCGGCGAGATCGGTGAGGCGGCGACCCACAGACTGCAGCGGCTGCAGCTGCCACGCAGCCCCGGTGACGTCATACCACGGCGCTGCGACGCGGACAGCGCTGGAAACCTCGTGGTATCGGTGCAGAACACGACGCCGTGGGTCATCGAGGGCGTGCAGATCGAGGTCCGCTTTACGGATGCAGCAGGCCGAGCCCAGAGCGTCAGACAGACCATCCCTGGCCGCATCGCGCCGGATGAAATAACGAGCGTCAATACCGGTCTGGGCCCCTACACCGGCGGATCGTGCCCTGCCGAGGTGGTGGCGGCCCGCTACGCGGAATAGTGCCGGTGTCGGGGTCGGACCATCGAAAGTCATTGATCCAATTGATCTTTCCACCGGAAAACCAGCCCAAGAGCGGCTTAAATCGCTAATTATGGCTGCAAAAATGTCAATTTACGGGTCGCTGGACAGACATCGGCCCGCTAATGCCGGTATTCAGACCCAAAAACGGCCCGATTAAGGGCACTAAACGAACGCAATTTAGGTCGAAGTTGTTTGTGATCAGATGCTTACGGTGGTCCGACCCCCGATGAATAAGACGATTGTTGCGATCATCGCCAGTCTTGCGGCGGGCTTTGCGGCCGGCGCGTGGACGACGATGGAGGCTTCGCCGACGGCGACACCAGCTGGTTCGGCCGGTGGCTTCGATGCGGATGCGCCCCTCGAGGCGCGCATTGCCGCTCTCGAACAGGCCATTTCCAGCGAGCGCGATGCGCGACTCGTGCTCGAGGAGCAACTGCACGGCCTGTACGCCGAGCTCGAGCGATTCGACTCACCCGAAATGGACGAACTGCTTCGCACCCTGGCCGAGAGCAGCGAGGCCAGGGAGCAGGCCCGCGCACAGCAGGCCGTCCGCCGTGATCGCGGCTCGCGCATGCAGGATCTGGAGGGCATGCGCGTCGATCGGCTCGTTGCGGGCGGATTTACCGAGGGCCGGGCGCAGAAGATCCTCGAGTTCGAGGACGAGGCACGCATGGCGGCCCTGCAAGCCGAGTACGAAGCACGGCGCAATGGCGAGGAGTTCGATCCATGGGGTCGGGCGGTCGATTTTCAGGCGGTATTGCGGGAGCGTCTCGGCGATGCGGAGTACGAAAAATATCTCACGGCCCAGGGTAGCCAGGCGTCCATCACCGTTCGCGAAGTCATCGGCTCATCGCCCGCGAACCAGGCCGGATTAAGGCCCGGTGACCGTATCCTCAGCTACGACGGCAAGCGCGTTTTCGGGATGAACGACCTGAAATCGATGGCCTTCTCGGGCGATCCGGGCGAAGACATCATCGTGGACATCGAGCGCAACGGGCAGCGTATGCAGCTGGTTTTGCCGCGCGGGCCGCTGGGAATCACGGGCAGCGGCGGGGGCATGGGCTTCCGTTCGCCGTTCGGCGGGTAGCCGTCGGCTGGATAAACTCGGCTGCCGAATGCAGAATGTGTGGCGATCCCGCCGCACGGGTACGAGCCGCTTTTGAATAACGTCCTTCGCTACACGATCCCGAACAGCTTTACCGCGCTCAGCCTGTTGCTCGGGATCGCGTCCATTGTCACGACCCAACTCGGGGGCAGGGAGTATCTCGAGCTCGCCGGCTGGATGATCGTCTGGTGCGGGCTGCTCGATACGATGGACGGGGTCGCCGCCCGGGTACTGAAGGCGACATCGAGTTTCGGCGCTGAATTCGACTCGATGGCCGACCTCGTCGCGTTCGGGGTCGCGCCCGCGATCCTCGTGCTGAATGCAGGCGTGCAGATCGGCGGCATCGAATACGACACGGGCCAGTTCTGGGTGCTGGCTGTTGCGGCGGGCGTGTTTGCGCTTGCCGGCGCGTTGCGTCTCGCACGCTTCAACCTGCCGACCGCGAAGCCCGAGCGGGGCTGGTTCGCCGGGGTGCCCATAACTGCGGCCGGCGGCGGAATGTGTTCGTCCCTCGTGCTCGTGCTCCTGCATCACGAACAAGTCGCTTCCGTATTGCCGCTTAACCTGTATTTGCCCGTGTTGCTGTTCGTGCTCGCGATCCTGATGGTGTCGCGTATCCGCTTCCCGAAGGCCGTCAAGCGCAAGAGCACGTTGATCAACACGTTCCAGGTTATCAACATCGTGCTCATCATCTATTGCGGCGTCACCCGGTCCTGGCCCGAGTACCTGTTCGGCATCGGTGTCTTCCTCCTCGTTGCAGGCATTATTGCCGGCCGCATATCGAAGCCCGTTACGACCGCTGACGGCGAATGACGGTCACCGTCGCCGTACTCGTCGGCTACCTCGCTACGCTTGCCGCGCTCGCGATCTGGAGCCGCAAGGAAACCCACACGCTAAAAGGCTTCTACCTGGCCGGCAAAAAGTTGCCGTACTGGGTGGTGGCATTCAGCGCCAACGCAACCGGCGAGAGCGGCTGGCTGCTGCTTGGCCTGACAGGCATGGGCTATGCCGTCGGCGCCCAGGCCTACTGGGTCATCGTGGGCGAGATGATCGGTATCGCCGCCTCCTGGGGTTTCATCTCCCGGAAGCTCAAGCGGCTCAGCGACGAGACGGACTCGATCACGCTCCCGGACGTGCTCGCCGCGAATTTCGACGACCGCTGGCACCTCATTCGCGGCGTCGCGGTCGTGATCATTGCGGTCATGGTGACCACCTACGTGTCGGCCCAGATGGTGGCGACCGGCAAGGCCTTCAGCGGCTTCGTCGGCCTCGACTACCGTGCCGGAGTAATCATCGGCGCGGTCATCATCATCGGCTATACCTTTGTCGGTGGCTACAAGGCCGTGTCCTACACCGACGTGGTCCAGGGTGTGCTCATGCTCGCCGGACTCATCGCCGTGCCGCTGGTTGCCGTCAACGCGGCAGGCGGCTGGAGCCGGATGACGGCCACACTGCACGAGTACGATCCCGGATTCATCGACATGTTCTCGGTGCTGGACGGCAGCACGGCCGGTTTTGTCGCGGCCGTGAGCTTCGCCGCCATCGGCCTGCCGTTTCTCGGCGTGCCGCAGATGCTGATTCGCTACATGTCCGCCCGTGACGATACGGAACTGAAGAAAGCACGCATCGTGTCGATCGCCGTGCTGTTCATTTTCCTGTTCGGCGCCGTCACCGCGGGTATCGCCGGTCGCGCCCTGTTCCCCGGGCTCGAGGACAGCGAGCAGATATTCCCGACGCTCTCGAGCGAGCTGTTCCCACCGCTCCTGACCGGCGTGCTGCTCGTCATCGTGCTTTCCGCGATCATGTCGACGGTCGATTCGCTGCTGCTCCTGGCGTCGTCCTCGATTGTGCGGGACACGATGCAGAAGATACTCGGCAGCCCGAAAAGCGACGCAACGCTGGCCGGCTACGGCAAGGTCGTCACCGTGATCATCGGCGTGATTGCCGTGTTCGTGGCCGTGTACATGGCCGAAAACAAACTGATCTTCTGGTTCGTACTGTTCGCGTGGTCCGGCCTGGGCGCCGCATTCGGCCCCGTCGTGCTGGCGTTGCTTTACGACAAGCGCACCACGGGCGCCGGCATCGTCGCCGGCATGCTGGGCGGTTTCCTGACCAGCGTCATCTGGGTGCAGTATTTCAAGGCCGGCGCCTACGGCCTGTACGAGGCCATTCCGGGCTTCATCGTGGCGGCCGTGGCGACGGTGGTCGTGAGCCGCATGACCGGCCAAAAGCGACACTAGGCCGGCTTTTTTGTAACCAAACGGGCCGCAGCGCGCTATAAGCCTGCAGATGACCAATCAAAGGAATCCGAATCATGCGTCTTTGCAAACAGATTGTTGCCGTGCTGCTGCTGGCCCTGCCGGGAATCGCTGCGGCGGAATTGTCCGCTTCCGGCCTCCCGGCGACGTCGACCTGGTATTTTCATGCCGACTTCGACGAGATGCGCGGCTCCGACGCGGGTAAGCCGCTCTACGCATGGCTGCAACGCGAGGTCTTCGCGAACGTCCGCGAGGACGCCGGAATCGACCTCGACAAGGAGGCGGACAGGATTACCGCATATTCCGCCGAGGAGAGCGGCGCCGTGGTCGTAGTCGAAGGCAATATCAGCCAGGAGACCAGGGACAAGCTTCTGGCGCTCGCGGCTGGTGGAGACGAATTCGATACCCTGAAGCACAAGGGCACGACGTTTTACTACGCCAGGAGCGACAAGCACGGGAAGAACGGTGACATCAAAGTCGACTCGTTCGAAAACGGCGTCTACTTCACGTTTGCGCTGAAGAATCGTCTCCTCGCAACGTCGTCGCGCGAGCAATTGGAGCGGCTGCTCGACAACAAGGGCAAGCTGCCGGACAGCAAAGCGGATCGCGGTACGCTGATCGTACTCACGGCCGAAAAGAGCCTGATCCAGGCCGGTATCCAGGCCGACCAGATCGAGGACAGGGGCGACGGCGGCTGGCAGTCGAATATCCTCAGGAATACCGAGCAGCTCGCGGTCATGATCGCGGATGCGGCCGGCAAGCTGGCGATAGAGACACGGCTCCTCGCGACGCAGCCCGAGATGGCCGAGTCCCTGGGCAGCATCGTGCGCGGACTCATCAGCCTCGCGTCTTTCAGCGAAGATACGGACCCGGATGTTGCGGAGTTCCTGAGAGGCACGACCGTCAACGTGGACGGCTCGTCGCTGAACATCAGGCTGGCGCTGGACCCGGAGAGCGTCATCGTGGCCCTGGACAACTAGCGGCGCGGCGGGCGAGCACGGGCCCATGACGTGAGCGATGAGCTGCAACTCGTCGATGCCGCGAAGAGCGGTTCTGCGGACGCGTTCACGGAACTCGTCCACGGATACCGCGAGGGCCTGTTCCGCTTCCTGCTTACGCGCTGCACGAACCATGCGGACGCCGAAGACGCACTGCAGGACACGCTCATCAACGCCTATCGCTATATCGGCTCCTACGATCCGCGGTGGCGGTTCAGCACCTGGCTCTACCGCATCGCCATCCGCAATGCGGGCAGGCTGCGAACGCAGAATCTCACTGAACTGGGCGATCCTGAAGACGACCGAGCAGACCCGCTCGCGCACTGTATCGCGGACTCCGAGCGGGACAACTTGTGGCGCAGCGCGAGGCGCATCCTGTCGGACGAAGTGTTCGCCGCGATGTGGCTGCGCTATGTCGAGGACATGTCGGTGCGCGATATTGCGGACGTTCTCGAACGTTCGTCATCGTGGACCAAGGTCAATCTCCTCCGGGGCCGCCGTGCACTGGAGGCGGAAATGAACGAAACGGCCGGCAATACCGGAAGTGAAGCTTATGGATAATTTCACCAGGAGGCTGCGCGAAGACGCAGCGACGATAGACGCGGAAGTCTCCCCGCAGCTGGAAACCCGCATACAGGCATCGCTGGCTGCGATCGAGCCAGACGTTGCACGGCAACGCAGACCGGCTCGCCGCCCGGTGTCGTTCTGGCTGGCGAGCAGCCTGACGGGCGTTGCCGCGGCCCTCGCCGTGATCGCGGTTCTGAATGTCAACGATCCGGACGAGCCGGTTGTGGTCCCCCGGATCGTGGCCGGCAACCCGGCACAGCCGCTCGAGATTCCCGCCCTGGATCTCGATGCCGAAGCGGCGATGCTGACGGCGCCACTGGCGCGCGAACTCGAGAACCTGCAGGCGGACCTGAAGAAGGCGGAAGAGGTCGTGCGCGGCGACGTCAGGATCGATTTCTGAATTCCGCGGCCAAGCGCAACCGGCTGATGATAAAGTTGTGGAATGAGACGCGCGATCATCCTGGTACTGGACTCCTTCGGCATCGGCGCCACGGCCGATGCCGACAAGTTCGGCGATGCGGGGTCGGACACGCTCGGCAGCATCGCCCGGGCACGGGCACAGTCGGCCGATGGCCCGCTACGCCTGCCGAACCTGGCACGACTCGGCCTCTTCGAGGCGAGCCGGGAGAGCACGGGAGCGTATCCCGAGGGCGTGGGCGCCGCTGGCGAGATTATCGGCGCTTACGGCTTTGCCGAGGAGCTCTCGAGCGGCAAGGATACCCCGAGCGGCCACTGGGAAATCGCCGGTGTGCCGGTCCTGTTCGACTGGGGCTATTTCACGGATCGTACCGATACGTTCCCGCCCGAACTGATCGACGAACTCGTGGAGCGTGCCGGGCTGCCCGGCGTGCTCGGCAACTGCCACGCGTCCGGGACGACGATCATTGCCGAGCTCGGTGACGAGCACGTCCGGACGGGCAAACCGATCGTCTATACCTCGGCCGACAGCGTCTTCCAGGTCGCGGCCCACGAGGAGGCATTCGGGCTGCAGCGACTATACGACCTCTGCGAAATCGCGCGCGAACTGGTCGACGACTACAACATCGGCCGCGTCATCGCGCGGCCGTTCGTCGGCGACGGCCCGGAAAACTATGTTCGCACCGGCAACCGGCGCGACCTGACAACGCCCCCGCATGCGCCCACCGTGCTCGACAAGCTCGTGGCGGCCGGAGGTGAGGTCATCAGCATCGGCAAGATCGCGGACATCTATGCGAACCAGGGCATTACGAAGAAGATAAAGGCCAGCGGCAACGCCGCGCTGTTCGATGCGACGCTCGAGGCCCTGGCGGAGGCGGGCGACCGCTCGATCGTATTCACGAATTTCGTCGATTTCGACATGCTCTACGGGCACCGGCGCGACGTCGCCGGCTACGCGGCGGCGCTGGAGTATTTCGACCGCCGCCTGCCGGAACTGCTCGATCGAATGGGGCCCGATGACCTGCTGATCATCACTGCGGACCACGGCTGCGACCCGACCTGGGAGGGCTCGGACCACACGCGCGAGCGCATACCGGTGCTGGCTTTCGGCGACGAACTGGTGGCCGGATCGCTCGGCAAGCGGAACACGTTTGCCGACATCGGGCAGAGCCTTGCAAGCTTTTTCGGGCTGCCGCCCATGGACTACGGCGAGAGCTTTATCCCGGAAAGCGTCCGCGCCGCCTGAGCGCGAACAGACCGAGCAGCGGCAAGAGCCAGAGGCCGGCGCCGCCGCCACTGCTTTCCTCCTGCTGCGGCTCGCTTACGTTGACCGTGGCGCTCGCCGTGTTGTTTGCCGAGTCTGCCTCGTCCTCCGTGGACGACATCGAGAAGTTGATGGTCTTCGAACCCTCGGTCAGCGCGGTTACGCCGAGGCTGAGTGTCACGTTCGAGAGCGCCGCGAAGTTATCCCCGGCGCAGTCGACCTGGCTGTCGCTGACGGCGCAGGCGCCGAGCGGCCAGCTCGCGCTGTCCACGCGCAGCCCGGACGACACCGTAATACTCAGCGTAACGCCCGTCGCGTCGAGGATCGACGTGTTCTCGAGCAATGCCGTGAGCCCGGTGCTCCGATTGACGGAAAGGTCCCGCGTGGTCGGCGGCGTAACCGACAGGTTGACCGCCGGCTGCACCGTGAGCGTGAGGCTGCTCAGGTTGTTGTTGGTGTCGTCGTCAACATCTGCTGAGACGCTCGCGTTGAAGTTGCCGCTCCCGACGGCCACTGTGTCGGAGGTCAACGTGACCGATACCGTTGTGGTGCCCTGGACGTCGCCAATCGCGCAGTTCACCATGCCGCCGCCATCCGTACAGCTGCCCATGGATGCAGCGGCTGAAATCAGCGAGACATTGGCCGGCAGCTCGAAGTCGGCCGCTACGTTACTCGCCGGCAGCGTTCCGGCATTGATAACGTCGAACGTGACCGTCGCCGTGTTGCCGAGTAGCACGGCTTGTGCCGGGTCGTCGAGGCCGAAGCTCATGTCCACGCTTGGCAGGGGCGTGATACAAGGGTCTTGCTGTGTTTCGGCCCGCGCGATGTCGTCGGCCATCTGCTCGAGACTGCACTGGGAAAATTGATCGGAGCCATTCAGGCTCGCAGCCATGAGGAAGTCGCCGGTTTCGGATTCGCACGCGGAACCCGAGGTACCGTCGTGCGGCGCGCCGAAGTTGTGGCCGATCTCGTGCGCGGCGATCAGGCTGTCGAAAGTCCTGTTGCGACCCTCGCTCAGACCGACGCCGAACTGTTGCCGACAGAGGGCGCCGGTATACGCAATGCCCACCGTTGAATTATTGCCGCCGTCGCCTTCGACATCCTTGCCCGTCCACAGGTGAGTGAGCCCGTTGACGTTCTGGTTCGGCTCGCCGTTTCGGTACGCGGCCAGCTCGTCGAGGAGATCGCCGGCGATGACCGTGTCGGAGAACGGGTATGACGCGGCTCCCGCATTGCTAAATACCTGCACCAGCGGCACGTTGATCTGAATGCCGAGCTCGGCGCTGAATATGCCGTCGACGTTGTTCAGGCGATCCAGGATCGCTTGCTGCGAATTTGCACCGTGGATACTGGCGAACTCGGCATCACCGACAGCGCCGATATCGATCATCTTCTCGGCGCCAACTGCTTCCGCCATTGTTGCGTTGAGCTCGGCGCCCAGAGACTTGTAGACGGCAGCGCCGTTCATCAGGGCCCCACCCGCACCACAGGTCATCGACCCGGGCGCAATGACGGCATCGGCGAGCCGGTAGATGATTGTCGTGTCGGCGCCGGCGACGTTGTCGCCGGGCCGTTCGATCGCGAACAGCTCGCTGCCGTCCCAGATGAGTCCGGACGGCATTCCATCCGCCATCACGATACGAACCCACGAGCTGTCGTTCCCTGCGAGTTTTCCCCGATACGGAATTACGGCGTTGCCCGCGATAACGCGGGCCGCATCGAGCAGCCGGCCGTTGGGCGACAGCCGCAGCTCGAAGCTCCGGCCCAGAGCATCGAAGTTCATCTCGACGGGACCCGCTGCACCGATCTTCTGGCTGCCGTCGATGCTGGAGCCGGTGATACTCAAACGCTGCAGCGGTTCATGGTGAGACAGGGAAATCGTGGCGGCCTGCACCGCCATCGAGAGGCTCAATACTGCCCACGCAGCTAACCATCGGATGCCTGACATAATGCACTCGGGATTGTTGAAAGTGACCAATGGATAGCTAACCAAACGGCGTTGAATGCGACAAGGAATTATCCGTCGCTTCCGAGCGACATCGCTATCCAAAGTGTGTTGCAGTTCTCAGAATTTCGACAAATGCGCGTTTCGAGAGTTCTACGCGGGTGAAATCAGTCGCCTGCACCGAGCAACAGCGCGCAGTTCGGGACCGTGCCGTCACGGCGCCATGCCTCGAATTCCGCCTCGGTCAGCAGGTAGACCTGGTCCGGCCTGTGCACGAGGTACAGCTCGGCGGCGAGTTCGCCCACGTTCGTCACAAGGCTCACGACGTCGTCCTCGACGGTGTACGTGCCACGCACCGGAAATCCGGGAAACGGGTCAACCTTGTTGCCGGCCTCGTCCACCGATACTTCGTCGGTGAACTTGTCCCAGGTGAACGTGTTGTCCGACAGCTCAATCGTATCGCCTTCGAACGCGACACATGACGGGGCATAGGTGCCGGACACACTGGTGCCCGTCGCGCAGCCAGCGCAGCTGGCCAGCGCAGCAATAAGGATGAGTGCATTTGTGTTCATGATTGATCCTTGTCCTCTGAGCGCCAGGTGTCCGGCACTCGAATAGCAATGACTTCGCCTGCCGCCGTCACGATACCGTCCGACATCACCTCGCAATCCACAATAGTCTTCCTGTCGCCGCACTCCCGGATCGTCGCCCGCAACTCGACGGGCCTGTCGATTCGTATCGGCTTCAGGTACCTGACGGTCAGGTTTCCCGTCACGCACCAGATCGATGGCCCCTCGCCGAGTTCCAGGCCGTCGCGCTCGTAATAATTCGCAATCGACGTGCAGACGCTGTGGCAGTCGATGATACTGGCGATGGTGCCACCATACAGGTACTGAGTCGGCCCGGCACACTGCTCGGGGCGTGGCATGTAGGTGCAGACGGACACCTTGCCGTCCCAGAAGCTCTTGATCTGCAGGCCATCAGGGTTCTCCGGGCCACAGCCGTAGCAGTGGTTGTGCGGAATCCTGTCCTGGATCGCCGTCACCGCTGCTCTCCGCCCGCTGCCGCCCCGGAATTGCGTTTCTCGAGGGTCGATTGGATGCGTGCGGCGAGGGCGTTGGCCTCGGCTGCGATGCGATCGGTATCGAGCGTCAGGAATTCGCCCTCGCGCATCAATACCGCACCATCGACGACGACCGAAGCGACATCCTGCTCGTCGGTCACGTAGACGAGGTGTGACATCACGTCGAAGGTTGGCACGTGGTGAACGTCGTCGAAAGCGACCTGGATGATATCGGCGCGTTTGCCTACCTCGAGCGAGCCGATCTTGTCGCCGAGCCCGATGGCGGTCGCCCCGCCGCTGGTTGCCATCCTCAGTACCGCCGTCGCCGGTAGCACTTCGGGGTCCATGCGTGTGACCTTCTGCAGGAACGCGGCCAGGCGCATCTCCTCCCACATGTCCAGGTCGTTGTTGCTGGCCGGGCCGTCGGTGCCGAGGCCGACGCGTACGCCCGCCGCGAGCATCTCGGCAACCGGCGATACGCCGGATGCCAGTTTCATGTTGGAGGAGGGGTTGTGGATGACCCCGACCTTGCGGTCCCTGAGTATCGGTATCTCGGTCGCGGTCGGCCAGACGACGTGCGCCGCGATCGTCGGCCCGTCGAGAAAGCCGATGTCATCGAGCATTTCGATGCTGGTCTTGCCGTAGTTGTCCTTCGAATACTGCGACTCGAACGGCGACTCCGAGACGTGGATACTGATGGCGACGCCGTGCCTTTGCGCGGCTTCGCGGGTCTCCTTGAGCTGCTCCGCGTCGAGCGTGTAGTTCGCGTGCGGCCCGAAGATGGGCGTGATGCGCGGATGCCTGTTCTGCCAGCGGTCGATGAAGCCTTCGCCTTTCGCAATGGAATCGGCGGCGCCTTCGGCGTCGGGGCTGCGCTGGTCGATTACCGTTGCGGATATCAGGGCGCGCATGCCGCAGCGATCAATGACCTCGGCGATCGTGTCCGGGTAGTAGTACATGTCGACGAACGTCGTCGTTCCGCCGCGGATCATCTCCCAGCACGAGACTTCGGTGCCGATGCGAACGAACTCGGAATCGACGAACTCGACCTCGGCCGGGAAGATGTAATTGGTGAGCCAGTCCATCAACGCGCGGTCGTCGGCGATGCCGCGAAGCAGCGTCATGGCGGCGTGCTGGTGGCCGTTGACCAGCCCCGGCATGACCACACGCTTGTCGCGGGGTAGCGTCTCCCGTGCGTTGTAGCGCGATTCGATGTCCGCCGCGGTGCCGACGTCGATTATGACGCCTTCGTCGACCGCCACGGCGCCGTCTGCGATTACCATCAGCTCCGGGTCCATCGTCACGACCCAGGCGCCCGGGACGATCAGGTCGATGGCATCGGCCGCCGCCTCGGGAGGCGGCTCTTCCGGGGTGCAGGCAGCAAGTAACAGTACGGACAGCGGCAGAAGGGCGGTTCGAGTCATCTTGGTTTCCAAATGAAGAGGGGCAGCCTGGGCTGCCCCTCCAAAGGTACTACAGTTGCCGGTGTGCTCAGAAGCGGAAGCGCACACCCAGCTGCAGGCGATACGCCGACGCGATGCGAGCGATCGCCGGCTGCGGCACTACCGATGTGGCTCCGAGGTTTGGATCATATGACGCGCTGGGCGTCAGCACGTACTGGTTCGGATTGCCCGCATCGATTCCCACAATTGCCGGCGCGACGTTTGACGGCGCCGTGTAGCTGTCGACGCGGCCCCAGTCGCTGTTGATCAGGTTGCCGAAGTTCTCGATGTCGAGGAAGAGGTCGACGGCGGTGTTACCGAACTTGATCTCCTGCTGCAGTCGCACGCTGAGGATATTCACCCAGTCGGACTCACAGCTGTTGCGGCCGATGATGCTGCCGCGGGCGCCGTTCAGGCAGCCTTCGCTAGAGATGAAGGCATCGAGGTCGGCGAGGAAGCCGGCATCACCGGTGATCAGCGGGTCGTTCACGCCCGTCGGCACGTACATCAGCATTGGGCCCGGGTTGTCGCCTTCGCTGCCGAAGTCGGCGAGGAAAGTGCCGCCAAACGTCGGGTTTCCGCCGCTGCCGAATACGTAGCTGTAGTGGCGACCGGAGCGCCCTGCGTAGGCGAGGCCGACCGTGGTCATGTTGTCGCCGAACAGCTCCTTCGACCAGATCAGGTTGGCCGTGATGCGGTGCTCGACTTCGTATTTCGACGGATCGACCTGTCCATTGTTGAGGTCTGTCTGCGCGTCGAAAGCATAGGTCTCGAAGCCCACGAAGCGATTGTAGGACCGCAGCTCGTCGACGTTCTGATTGGTATAGCCAATGTCGAAGTCGAAATAGCCGTAATTGGTATCCCACGCCTTCGACAGGCTCGCCGTGAATACCGTGCCGCTACCCTGACTGGTGTTGGTGACGATGTAGTCGCCACCGGCCGGGATATCGTAGATCGGGCGCCCGTCCGGCGCCGTGCCGACCTGCGTGCGCCGGCCTTCGTAGATGTTGTAGCC
>CBDUCE010000071.1:0-13723 GCA_965365575.1 uncultured Gammaproteobacteria bacterium | reverse complement strand
ACCCTGATCGAGATCATGGTCGTCGTGATCATTATCGGTATTCTGGCGGCGATCGTCGCCCCGAACGTCATCGGCCGCGTGGACGACGCGCAGATTACCAAGGCCAAGGCGGAGATTTCGAACATCGATAATGCGTTGAAGTTCTACCGGCTCGACAACTTCCAGTACCCGACGACGGAGCAGGGCCTGGAAGCGCTCGTCACTAAACCCGCCGATCCGACGATCACCAACTGGAAACCCGGTGGATACCTCGATCGCGTTCCCAAGGATCCCTGGGGTAACCCTTACCAATACCTGAATCCGGGCAACAACGGCGAGATCGACGTCTACACGCTCGGGCGTGACGGCAGGCCGGGCGGTGAAGGCATCGATGCCGACATTGGAAACTGGAACATCGAATAAGGCTGTTGAAGGCCGGTCGGCGACAATGCGCCTGCACAGACGGAGCGGCGGTTTTACGCTGATCGAAATCCTCGTGGTCATCGTGATCATCGGCATTGTCATGTCGATCGCGATCTTGTCCATCACGCTGGCGGGCGGCGATAACCAGCTGCGCGACGAGGCGCAGCGCATTGTCTCGCTCGTTGAGGTCGCCAAAGACGAGTCGTTACTGCAGGGTCGCGAGTACGGGCTCGAGTTCATGCAAGGTGCCTACCGCTTCGTCGAATTCGACCCGCTCACCGGTCAATGGAGCGAGATCATCGGCGACGACACTCTGCGCCTCAGGGAGCTTCCCGAAGAGCTCGAGCTCGAGCTTTACATTGAAGACCGGCGTGTGATGCTGAAATCCGATCCCGCGAACATGTCCTCAGAGGAGGAGGATCGTCCCGGCATCGAACGCTTCGCCCCGCATGTCCTGATCTACTCCAGTGGCGACATGTCCCCGTTCGAAGTGCATTTCGTGCGCCGAATCGATGACGGTGTCGTCTCGGTGCAGGGCGATCTGGCCGGGACGCTGGAAATCGTGGCTGCGGAGGATTCGATGTGACACCGCCACGTCGCAATAGCGGATTCACGCTGATCGAGGTCATGGTCGCGCTGGTCATCGTGTCGCTGGCACTTGCCGGCGTTGCTGCCAGCATGGGCCAGATGATCGATACGGCAAACACGATGCGCGATCGCACCTTCGCCAGCTGGATCGCGCAGAACACGATCGCGGAAATGCGGCTGGCCGGCGTCATTCCCGAGGTCGGCGAAAGCAGCGGCGAGGTGGATTACGCGAACACGACCTGGCAGTGGACCGCCAACGTCTCCGAAACCGGCGTGGAAAACCTGCTGAAGGTCGACGTCACCGTTTCGTATGCAGGCTTCGACGCCCCCGTTCGCCAGGTGACGGGCTTTATCGGCGAGCCGGTCGCGCCGGGACAAAGCAATCTCGCGTGGAACACCCGGGAGCCCGATCGGGGTCAGCAACAGTGAGCATGCGGCGCAGTAACGGTTTTACCCTGATCGAGGTGCTCGTCGCCATGGCGGTTTTCGGCGTACTCAGCGTCGTGGCTTACATGGCGCTCGGACAGACCCTGTCCAACGCCGACCTGCTTGGCGAACGGATGGCCCGGCTGGAAGCGATCCAGCGCACGATACGTTACCTCGATTCGGATCTGATGCAGGCAGCGCCGCGCCCGGTTCGAGGTCTGCTCGGTGATGGCTACGAGCCCGCGATACGTTCGAGCTTTGCGTCCGAATACGCGCTGGAAGTGACTCACGGCGGCTGGACCAACCCGGCGGGTTTGCCGCGGGGCACGCTGCAACGCAGCGCCTACCGCATCGAGGACGACGAGCTGATTCGTTATCACTGGCGCGTACTGGACCGCACGATTAACAATGAACCGATCAATACGGTGTTGCTCGACGGTGTCGAGAGTATCGAGTTCCGCTACCTGACGACCGATGGCGAAGGGTCGGAACAGTGGCCGCCCGCGAACGTGCCCGGCCCGGCCGGGTTTCGATTGCGGCCGCGTGCCGTTGAAGTAGTACTGACCCTGTTCGATGAAGGTGAAATCCGGCGCCTGGTGGAGGTCGCGCCATGAGAGCGCCCGCACGACAACGCGGCGTCGCGCTGATTACCGCGATCCTGATCACGGCGCTGGTCAGCAGCGTCGCGCTGAACCTGGCCTGGGATAATGCACTGGACATGCGGCGTACCATGACCCTGCTGTACCGTGACCAGGCCGTGCAGGTGGCCGTGGGGGCGGAAAGCTGGGTGCAGTCGATCCTGCGCGATGATCTCGCGGAAACCGACACGGACCACCTCGGCGAGATCTGGGCAAGCGAACTGCCAGGGTTGCCCGTACAGAGCGACGCGGTACAGGGCGAACTGTTCGGCGTCATCGAAGACCTGCAGGGGCGCTTCAACATCAACAACCTCGTGGACCAGAACGGCGAGGTCGACGAACTGGCGCTGGAGCAGTTCCGCCGGCTGCTGCTGGCGCTGGAGCTCGACCCGCGCTTCGCCGGGATCGCCGCGGACTGGATCGACGCCGACCGGGAAGCCGGATTTCCCGACGGGGCCGAAGACGCCATTTATACGGGCTTCATCCCCGCATACCGGACGGCGAATCTGCCCATAACGCACGCAACCGAGCTCGCCGCCCTCGAGGGGATGGATAAGGAAAGCTTCGATATCCTGGCCCCCCATATCGTCGCCCTTCCCGGCCGCACGGGCATCAATGTGAATACCGCGACGGCGCCGGTGCTGCAATCACTCGACGAGAACCTGTCGGCCTCAGACGTCGAAAGCCTCATTTCGGAGCGCGAGAGTGGCGGTTTCGCCGACATGCAGAATACGTTTTCGACCCTCGTGGCACCCGAGATATTGCCGCAACTCGAGGAAACGACAAGCTATTTTCAATTGAGGTTGGTCGTTCAGATTGCTACCGTGCGAATCATCTATTTCAGTACGTTGCAGCGCGGGGCCACCGGACAGGTCGTACCGATCCTGCGCAGCCTGGGAACAACGTAACGATGGCAGAATTTCTGGTCATTCGGCTTGGCGCCGATGAAAACGCCCCCGCGAACTGGATCGCGGTCGACGACGCGGGGACGCGCCGGACGCCGCCGGTCAGCGGGCCGCTGGAGGAAGCTTTCAAGGACGTCGGCGATCGAGAGGTCATCGTGATCGTCCCGGCTGGCGAGACGTCGACACTCACCAGCGACCTGCCGGCCAAGGGAGCGCGGCTGCGGGCGGCGCTGCCGTTCGCACTCGAGGAGCAGGTCGCGGACGAAATCGAGAACCTGCACTTTGCACCGGGGGTTCGGCGTCCGGGCGGCAAACTCCCTGTCGTCGTTGTCGCCCACGACAAGATGAACGCGTGGCTGGAGCGGTTGCAGGAAGCAGGCCTCAGGCCCGCGCGCATGATTCCCGAGGATCATGGCCTCGCGTTCGTACCGAATACCCTCAGCCTGCTGGTTGCCGAGGACCAGATCGTCTTCAACGACGGCGTGGAACTCGAGTTCGTCATGCAGGGCGTCACGCCGGTCGATGTGCTGATGGCCGCCGGCGTCCTGGGCGAGGAAGGTCTCTCGGAAGAGGCACAGGAGGGCTCGAGGCACCTGCTCGTCTATTGCGAACCGACCGACGAACAGCGTTTCGGAGAGGACTGGAAGCGGCTGCGGCAGCATCTCGACAGCGTGGACATCAATCTGCTGCCGGATGGCATCCTGCCGAGACTGGCCGTTACCGTCGCCAGCGGTCATGGCGTCAACCTGCTGCAGGGACGCTACGGGGAAAGCACCGACGTCGGCGCGTTGTTCAGGCCCTGGCGGTACGCGGCGATGCTGCTGGTCGCGCTCGGCGTACTCGGCGTAGCGGGCAAGGCAATCGATTACTTCCGGCTGACATCCGAAGAAGCGGCCCTGAAAGAGCAGTTCACGGCCGAGTATCGCAAGATAAGGCCGGACGACACGCGTGAGGTAATGGATCCGCTTGGCACGGTAACCTCGATTCGCCGCAGTTTCGGCAGGCCCGGCACGGCACCCGCCGTGTTCCTGCCGTCGCTACAGCAACTCGCCATGGCCGTGCAGGAAAACAAGGACGCCGAGATACTGGCCATCAGCTACCGCGCCGGAGTCATCGACGTGCGATTGACGGCGCCGGACGTCGCGACGCTCGACAGGATCGAGAAGAGCGTCAGCCAGTCCTCCCGCTTTATCGCGTCGATTCAGTCGACGGACCGTGTCGGTGACCAGGTGAACAGCCGTATCCAGATTCGCGAGGTGGGATCATGAGAGACTGGTTCGAATCCCTCGAAGCCCGGGAAAGGCTGTTTGTCGCAATCGGCGCGGTGGCTGTCTCGATCGCGCTGCTCTGGGGGCTCGTCTGGGCACCGCTGGACAGGGGACACAGCGAGGTGCAGCAGCGCGTCTCCAACTGGGAGCGATCGCTGGCCGAATTGCGGCCGCTGGCTTCCATGCCGCAACCACAAGACGGATCGCGGCCCGCGCCCGGCGCCTCCAGCAGCCAGTCGCCGGTCGTTATCGTGGATTCGACGTTGCGTACGCACGGTCTCGGACAGCCGAAACGCAGTCAGCCGACGCCGAACGGTATTCGGGTCGAGTTCGAGAACGTGGCGTTCGACAAGCTCGTCGTATGGCTGGGCGAGCTCAGTTATCAGTACGGCATGGAGGTTCAGGCCGGCAGCCTGTCCGCCGACACTTCCGCAGCACCGGGGCGCATCAACGCGACCCTCACACTCGAACGGTCACTTTGACCGCGAGCCGGAAAACGTTGCTGATCGTCGGCCTGCTGACCTTCGTCGCGGCCTTCATCATGAATTTTCCTGCGCGGGTTGCCTACAACTGGTTCGCGCCGCCCGCCCTGCAGCTCAGCGGCCTTGAAGGCACGGTCTGGTCCGGATCCGCTGCCGAGGTCTCGGCTTCAGGACTGTATCTGCGCGAATTGAAATGGCGCCTGCGTCCGTTACGTCTTGTCACGGGCAAGGTCGCGGCAAGCATCGAAGCCAGCCCGTCATCGGGTTTCCTTGAAGCCGATATCGCGGCCGGCCTCGGCAGCAATGTCACGCTTTCGAACGTTAATGCTTCGCTGCCCCTGCGCGATTTCGCCACGCTCTTGCGTATTCCCGGCCTCTCGGGCAGCGCCAGCCTTCAATTCGAACGGCTGCGTATACGCGACGGCCTGCCGACAGCGGCCGACGGAACGCTGGCGGTCGCCGACCTCGTGGCGCCGATGGTCGATCCGGCATCGATCGGCGGCTACCGTGCCGAGTTTTTCACCGAAGACAATGCCGTGGTTGCAAGCATCGAGGACGTCAACGGTATGTTCGACCTTGCAGGAAGCCTGACGGTTTCCGCCGACCGCAAGTACCAGTTTATCGGCAAGGTGGCGGCGACGGACGGCACATCCGAAAAACTGCGGTCGCAATTGCGCTTCCTCGGCTCGCCGAATGACCGCGGCCAGCACGACATCCGGCTCGAGGGCCAGCTCTAGGCCTCTGCATCGACCTCGACGAAGGCCTGCAACAACGGAAAATACAGCGCGCACCGAACGTCTACCCCCTTGTAGGCACGATAGAGGGCCGCGTAGCGTTCGAGCTGATCCCGATAGCGGTCCGCTTCGGCGGCGAGGAATCCCCCGAGGTTGCCGCCTTCGTGCGTGCTCGTCTTGTAGTCCACGATCCAGTGGGTGCCGTCGTCGTCGATACGAATACGATCCAGGATTCCGGACTCGATCGCCCCCCCGACGACGCCGCTGAGTGCGAGTTCCGCGTATCCGCCGCCGCTCAACAGCCAGCGGCCCCTGGTATCCTCGCGCACTGCCTGAAGCGCGGCGTCCACCCGATTTCGTATGCGCGCCATCGTCGCGCCCGGCCCAACCCCGAGTTCGCGCAACCAGCGGTCCGTGGTTTCCCGGAGATGTTCGTCGGCGAGTGCCTCCGCCCCGCTGCCCGTTTGCACCGCAAAATGCAGCCAGCGGTGCACGATCGTGCCCGCAATTCTCGCTTCCCCCCCGACCCAGTAATAGTCGACGGCACGCACATCACCATCCATCGGCGGCGACGATTGCTGTCCCGGCAGGGCGGCGACTTCCGGCAGCTGCCGCCGTTGCGGCTGCAGCCACTGGTCGGTTCCGGTTCCGGCGGGCTCTTCCCGCTGTGGCTCGAATGCCCGCTCGAAGCGGGGCTCGACGGCGGGCCACAGCAAGCTGAGCAGGCTCCTGGTATCGGGCGCCCGCCAGGATTCTCCGTCGGCGCTCACGCCCGTGTGTCCGAGGAGGTGCAGGCTCTTTCGCGCGCGCGTGCAGGCTACGTACAGCAGGCGTCCGACCTCGTGGCGATCCTTTTCGGCCTCGGTCAACTCGATAAATCGATGGATGGGGTCGTTTTCGAGCTCGGCACGCCGCCCTACCGGGCTGATGATCTTCTCTTCGTCACCGTGCTCCCCGGGCAGGTCGAACCAGCTCAGGACAGCACGCTCGCTCGACCTGGGTATGCGTCCCAGCCCGTACAGCAGTACGTGATCGAATTGCAGTCCCTTGGCACGATGCATCGTCATGACCTGTAGCCGTGCCGAGGTGTTATTCGAAACCCGCTCGAGGTCCAGCTGCGCTTCGAGTTCGGCCACGTCGCGGAGCGTGCCGGCCACCTCCAGCTTTTCGAGGACGTCCAGGTAGCGATAGACATTTTCCACGCCGCCTGCCCCGTCGAGCATTGTCGGACCTCCGAGTCTCAGCCAGGCCCGTTCGACCCTATCGCGCAGCGACGCAGAGCGCGATACCGATCGCAGGGACTCGAGCACGGGCATGGCGCGTGCCAGCGACACCTTTGCATCGCTGGATAGCGACCGCAATCGTGCGTCGTCGTGCAGGAGTTCCCATACCGTGCTTTTCGTGTCGTTGCTGACGAGCGCATGCAGGTCGCTCCAGTCCCAGCCGATCCACGGCGCACGCAGCAGGGCGAGCCAGGCCAGGCGGTCGCACGGGTGGACGATGGCGCGCGTCAGGGCCAGCAGGTCGATGATTTCCGGCAGATCCGTGAGGCGGTCGATGTCGACCGCCTGGTAATCGATTCCTGCCGCTCTCAGGCGCGGCAATAGCGCGGCGAGCTGTGTTCGCCCGCGAACCAGCACGGCCATGTCGTCGTCCGGGTTGCGGTCGAGCGTATCGGCGATGATCCGGCACCCCTCCCCGGCCTCGACGGCGGGGTCCGCGCCGAACAGCGGGTAGACCCTGCATTCGCCTTCCTCGGCGATTGCAGGCACCGCTTCGACATACGACACGGCACCGCGAACGGGGTCGTCCAATGCCGGCAGAATCTGCGGGAATACCGTGTTGAACCAGTGCACGAGGAATTCGCCCGAGCGGAAATTCCGGCGTAACACCAGGCGTTCGAGTGCCAGCCCGCCGATGCCCTTGCGCCGGGCCAGCAGAAACTGGGCAACCTCCGCGTTCCTGAAGCGGTAGATCGACTGCATGGGATCGCCGACGCAGAACAGGGTGCGGCCGTCCCCGACTTCCCAGCCACCCGTCAGCGCCTCGAGCATTCGGTACTGAGCCCGAGAGGTATCCTGCATCTCGTCGACGAGCAGGTGCCTCACCTGGTAATCGAGGAGGAGCGCGATGTCTCCGGGGTTTTCGGCCGAACCCAGTGCCTCGTCGGCGGCCAGCGCGATTTCAATGAAGTCGGTGAGCCGGTTCGCGCTGAACAACTGCTGCAGTTCCGCGACGGCCATGGGCAACAGGCGGAACAGGGCGAGCAGGACTTGCCATTGTTCGTCCGGGTAACTCGCGGGCGGCAGCGTTCGGATCCCGCTCAGCAGCCCGCGCAGTCCCGGGATCACCGATGCGGTTTCGATCACGTCATAGAGCGCTGCTTTCTGACCGTCGTCAGCGGCGGGAAAACCGTCGTTCACGTTGACTCTCTTGCGCCAGCTCCCGCCTGCCGTGAGCAGAAGTGCGGCGACGCCGCGCCAGGCGTCCAGGGCATCGGCCGACGCTTCCGGCAATGCAGACAGTTCGCGCAGAGCGGCTACGGGATGACCGGGTTTGCCGGCACCGAGCAGGTTGTCTGCCGCGTAATTCGCAAGCGGCAGCAACTCGGGCAGGAGTTCGCGCGGGAAAGCCTCGCGTGTCTGCGCGAGGTGTGCATCGACGACTTTGCAGAGGTTCGCTTCGAGCGTCTCGCGCAGCGCGGCGGGATCCTCCGTCTGGCCGCTGCCGACGAATGGCAACCACTGGTCCCGCGTCTCGAGCATTCTCGACAGGTAGCCGACGTACAGCGAGGTGTTGTTGTCGAGGTGTAACAGAATCTCCTGCACGGCATCGCGCAATGTGCCCGGTTCGGCGAGCCAGTCCAGCGTGGCGGCGGCTGCCGCACGGTAAAGCGCCTTGACTTCGGCGTCGGCGGCGACTGCATTGCCGCTGGCCACGGCACCCGTGAGCGGTTGCATCCGCGCTATCGAGGCATTGAGCGAATCGAGAGTCTGTATGCGCATGCGCCGGGGGTTGGCGACGAGCTGCCAGCTGTGCAGCCGATCGCGCTCGAGCGCAGCCGCAGCTGCCGCGGCCGTGATCTGCTCGTGCGGCGCCTCGGAATTCTCGCCGCGTTGCGCGCGCAACAGCGCCTGCAGCACCCGGTATTGCATCTCCGCCGCGGCTTTACGTGTGAACGTGATGGCAATGACTTCTTCGGGCGAATCCACCGTCGCAAGCAGCCGCAGGTAGCGCTGTATCAACAACTCCGTCTTTCCCGATCCGGCGGGTGCCTGGACGATAAACGAACGCGTCACGTCCAGCGCGTCATTCCGGGCCTGCGCATCGGCAGCAAGTAGTGCGGCGTCATGCGTCACGGCGAATCTCTCCGTATCGTGACAAGAGGTTCAGCGGCCGCGCGTCGCGCAGCGTCTGCCAGTAGCGGATGCGCACGTCTCCGCCCGCAAAATCGCGGGCTGACGCCGCGACCGCCTGCGTCCAGCGCGCAAGGGCCTGCTGCCAGTCCTCGGCGCCCATGACCTCACGTCCGCTTGCGTCCAGCGAGGTCTCGCGGCTGTCGATGTTGTAAAAACCCAGCGCCGCCACCGGTTCCGCCACAGCGATCGCGTAAACAAGCAGTTGAGCGTCAGCAGGCTCCCCGCTACCGTCCAGGAATTTCCTGCGGCCGCCGGTCTTGTAATCGAGGATCGCCACGGCACCGTCGTCGAAGCGATCGATGCGATCGATGCGCAGGCCCAGCCGCACTCCGTCCATGTCCACTTCCGTCGCCAGTTCCACGTCTTGAACGCTGAAGCGATCACGCTGCAGATCGGCGTCGACGAGTTCACGCAATAGCCGCGCCGCGCGTTGGCGCTCCAGCGCAAACAATTCCCTCAGCACACCGTCCGTGTGACGTTCGTAGCGCGTGAACGCCCGGTTCACCGCGGTGTTGATTCGTTGTTCGATATCCGTGTCCAGCCACCCGCGGATGTCGCCCTGCGACGGCCGATCCGCATACAGCTGATACGCAGCGCCATGAATCAGGTTGCCGCGGAGTATCGGCGGCAGGCCGGGAACGATCGGCCGCAGCATCGAAATGCCAAGGCGTCCCAGCGCAAACGCGGTGAAAGGTTCGGTCATCTGCCATTGAATGACGGCAGCGCCGGCAGCGACCGATTCATCGCTCGACACGGGCGGCACCGGGTCACTGTGCAGGACGCCGGGGTGGGCTCTGTCGCACAGTTGCAGAGCGTGCCAACCGGGGTCCTGTGCTGCGCCGTCCTCAGGCACGTCCGCCAGCAGTGCCGTGCGGGTCTCGATCGCGTCGCCGCTGCGGCGCGGATAACTGCAGACGCACGAACCGGCGCTGCCCAGCAGGCGATCGACAACCCGTCTTGCGTAGGCCGCGGTATCGTCGGGATCGGCGTCGGGCATGCCGTAGTGCCGCTGCAAGCGGCGTGAAATCAGCGCCGTCGGCCGCCCGGGCGGCGGCCACTGGCTCGCCGTGAGGCCCGCGATCCACAGCCGCTCGAACTCGATTCCTGCAGCCTCGAGGGGACCGAGAACCTCGACCACGGCGCCTTCCCGCTCAGGCTGGAATACCGTATCGGCCGCCATCGCGCGCAGCTGTGCGACCGCATGTCCCAGGGTCATCCGCGGCATGACGAGCTCCAGCCTTGCCAGGTCGTTCAACAGATCGCGCCAACGGTTTACGAGCTGGAAGTCGGCGCTGCCGAGCGGCACCGCACCCGGCCAGCCGAAATCGTCCAGCAGCGCGTCTATCGCGGACGCCCATTCTGCCGGGGATCCCTCGCGTCTCCGCAGACGCGCGGTCTCGGTGAGCTTCGCGAGCCGTGCCAGCCAGTCAGCGGCGTCGCCGGGCAAATCGCGTTCCCCGAACGCAATCAACAGCAGCTCCGGCGTCCATTCCCGGTCCGGCACGCGGCGCAGCTCGAGTTCCAGCCGCGCACGGTCGTCGGTATCTCCCATACCCAGGAACGGGGTTCGCAGCAGCAGGCTGAGATCCTTACTGCCGATTGCGCCGTGCGTCCAGCGCAGCAGGAGCAGCGCAATCCCGATGGCCGGGTAATCCTGCAGTCGCCGGCCGAAGGACACATTTGCGGCCTCGCGCTGCGGGCCCGGACCGTACTGCCAGCCGGGTGCCAGACCCTCGCGCACCAGCCGGCCCGCGCGCTCCGCGTCCTGCTCCAGCGCGGAGACGACGATCCCGATACGCCCATGCGGATCGTCCTCGAGTTGTGAGCGAGCCCATGCGCCCGCCGTTCGCAGCTCGGCGTCGGGGTCTTCACACGACACCACAGAGGCGCCGTCATTCGCAGTGCCGGCAGGCGCCTGCTCGACGTGTGTGCCGCGTTCGCGCAGGGCAGCGATAAGTGCATCTGCCTCGGGCGTCAGACGATCGAATCCCGCGAGCCACACCCTCTCCGGTGCCGTGATGGTCCCGGCCTCGACGGCGGCGGTGACGGCGCTGCCGAGCATGGCCTCGTCGATCCAGTTCTCGGCCGCAAGGCGCTCGCGGTAACGTGACGCGGCGGCTGCAAATAGCCGCTGGTCGCGACTTCCGGCAGCTGCAACGCACTGGTCGAACGGAACCCGCCATTCGTGCAGTCGCTGCCACGCATCGCGCGCATGCCGCGTCAGGCCCGGTATATTGACCAGCGGATCATCGATCACCTGGCGCAGGATCCGTTCCCACAAGACCCGGCTCTGGTGAGGGTTGAGCCGGGTCGGCTGCCCTCCCTGCCCGGCCGAGGCGAGCAGCCGGCTCTGCCAGTCGGGCCAGGCGACGATGGCCGGAGTCAGCCAGGCTGCCTTGCCGGCCGCGATCTGCCGGGCGTTGTACTCGGTGGTCAGTACCCGGGCGAGGCGCCGGCTCGCGGTGACTACCTGTGATGTGTCGTCGCAGACCTCGGGTAACCAGCCATACATGGCTCAGGCGTGCTGCACCAGGACGTCGTCGATGCGATCGAAAACCGTATGCAGCGTGTCGGGGTCGGGCAGCGTGGTTATCCGGAAGTGATCCGTATAGGGAGTATTGAAACTGCTGCCCGGAGCGACGAGCACGTGCCGTTTCTCAAGCAGTTCGAGCGCAAACCGCTGATCGTCGAGCTTGCCGTCGAACCGCTTGTGCAGCCTGACGAAGGCGTACATGGCACCCATCGGGGCAATGAGACTCAGGTACGGGCTCCCTGCCACCCGCTCGATGATGCACTGCCGTGACTGGTAGAGGCGGCCGCCGGGCTGCACGAGTTCGCCGATACTCTGGAAACCACCGAGCGCCGTTTGCACCGCCCACTGCCCCGGCACGTTGCTGCACAGCCGCAGCGCCGCGAGCAACTCCATGCCATGAATGTACTCACGCGCACGCTCGATGTCGCCGCCGAAGACGCACCAGCCGACACGATAACCGCAGGCCCTGTAAACCTTTGACAATCCCGAATAGGTCAGGCACACGATACGTTCGCCGGCCACGGTTGCGAACGGGATGAACTCGGCGTCGTCATAAACCATCTGGTCGTAAATCTCGTCCGCGAGCACCAGGATACCGCTCTCCTCCGCAATATCCGCGATCTGCTCGAGCGTGTCACGGTCGTAAACGGCACCGCTCGGGTTGTTCGGATTGATGAGCACGATGGCGCGGGTCCTGGCGGTGAGGAGCTCGCGGATCGTTGCCGGGTCCGGCATGAAGTTACTCTCCGGCAGGCAGTCGTAATAACGGGGCACGCCTCCGTTCAGCACAACGGCCGCGGACCACAGCGGGTAGTCGGGGCTGGGCACGAGAACCTCATCGCCCGGGTTGAGCAGGGCGCGCAGCGACAAGTCGATGAGTTCGCTGACCCCGTTGCCGACAAATACCTCGTCAGCGCTGATGTTGTGGATGCCGCGATTCTGTTGCTGCATGACCACCGCCTCGCGCGCGGGGAAAATGCCTTTCTGATGACTATACGCTTCGGCCTGGCCGAGGTTCTCTATCATCGCGAGCCGCATCGTCTCCGGTGTTCTGAAACCGAACAGGCCCGGGTTGCCGATATTCAGTGAAATGATTTCGTAACCACGCTTCTCGAGTTCGTTCGCATGATTCGCAAGCTGGCCACGGATCTCGTACTTGACCTCGCCGAGCGCGCTGCTCGCGGCGATACGCTCATTGGTTCCCTGGCCTTGGTTCAGGTTCGTAACGTTCAAATCGTTCCCGCTTTCTTGAGCTCAGAAATTGTCTCTGCAGAATAGCCTAACCAGTCCGTCAATACTTCCCTCGAGTGTTGCCCGAGCAGCGGTGGGGCCGCACGGTAGCTGACCGCGCCCGCAGAAAATCTCACCGGGTTGGCAACCGTGGGCAGCCCCGGATCGTATGCGTGTGGCACCTGCCGCACCAACTCGCACTCGTTGGCGTAGCCGCTCGAAAAGACTTCGCCGATGTCGTTGATAGGGCTGCACGGCACGCCGGAGGCTTTGAGTTCAGCGGCCCAGTGTGCCGATGATTCGCGTGCGAGGACCGCACTCATGAGGGCAACGAGTTCCGCACGGTTTGCGAGACGATCTTCGTTACGGCGAAACCGCGGGTCTTCTGCAAGTTGCGGCAGGCCCATACAGCGCATGCAGTCCGCGAACTGCCGGTCGTTGCCGATCGCGACCATGATGTAGCCGTCGCTGGTGCCGAACGACTGGTAAGGGACGATGTTCGGATGCGCCGTGCCCAGGCGCCCCGGCACAACGCCGCCCACCAGGAAATTCATGGCCTGGTTGGCAAGCCAGGCAACCTGGCTGTCGTAAAGCGGCACCTCGATCGACTGACCACGGCCAGTGCCCGAGCGCTCGTGCAACGCCGCGATGATTGCCGTGGCCGCGTACATGCCGCACATGATATCCGCGATGGCGACGCCAACTTTTTGCGGCCGACCGCCCTCCTCCTGCGGCGCCCCGGTGATGCTCATCAGGCCGCCCGCAGCCTGCACCATCGCGTCATAGCCCGGCTCGCCGGCGCGGGTACTTTCCCGTGAAAACGCGGAGATCGAACATACGATCAGCCCGGGGTTCTGCCGGCGGAGCCCTCTCGGTTCCAGCCCCCAGCGCTCGAGCGTTCCGGCCTTGAAGTTCTCCACGATCACGTCGGCCTGTACGGCGAGTTCGCGAACCAGCTGCTGCCCCGCCGTCGACGCCAGATCGACAGTCAGCGAACGCTTGTTGCGATTCGTGGCAAGAAAATACGCAGACTCGCGTCCGGAGCCGTGTGCCGGCTCCTCGAGCCACGGCGGGCCCCAGTGCCGGGGATCGTCCCCC
>CBDUCE010000070.1:0-13799 GCA_965365575.1 uncultured Gammaproteobacteria bacterium | reverse complement strand
GGCTCGTCGCCCTCGAGCGACTCCCACAATTCCCTGTAGAGTTTCCGCGCCCGCGTGAGGTTGCCCTGCATCATGTAGTAATCGGCCAGCGACAGCTTGGCATTGGCGACGGTGGCCCAGTCCGACTTCGGGCTGGACTCCGCGATACGCAATGCGCGCTTGAAATATATCTCACCCGTTACCGGGTTGTGATGCAGCCCCTGTTCGCCATGCAGGTCGGTGTAGAAGTACGATTCACCGAGCTTCGTGAGCGGTTCGATCAGGCGGATGTCTTCCTTGCTCCCATTGGTCTCGATGATGCGTATCGCGCGACGGTAGGTCGCCTGCTCGTCGACGATGTATCCGGCCCGGTGCTGCCACTCGGCGCGGCGCATGAGCGACGGAATCAGTGCCAGCTGGTCGTCCTCGAAGCGGCGCCGGTGCAGCAAATAGATCTTGTCGTGCATGGCCCGCGCTTCTTCGATCGAGCCCAGCCGCACGTTGGTTTCCGCCAGCGATTCGAGGATGTCGATCTGGTCCATGTTGTGCGGACCTTCGTTAACGTGGGTGATGTGGATGGCGCGGGTAAAGGTCTGCTTGGCAAGATCGGGGCGTCCGCCTTCGAGCTGCGCGGCGCCCAGCCCCTTCAGCGGGTTGATCAGGCGGCCGTTCAGGCGGTCTTCCAGCTCTTCGATGACGTCGATGGCGGCCGCGAAGTTCTGCTGTGCGGCGTCGAACTGCTTGTTGCGGTGTTGCACGATACCGAGGTTCGTGAGTGCCTTTGCGGTCTCCGAGGACCTCGGCCCGGTGAGCTGGATGGAAAGAGTGACGACTCGCTTGGCGACGGTGTCGGCCTCGTCATAAATGCCTTCCGACATCAGGCGTTTGTAATTGTCGAATTCGTCGAGGAGTTCCTCGCGGAGGTCGGCCTTGCGCCGCCTGGGCGGTCCCGCCTGTGCGGCCACCTCTGCGGCGGCATCGTCTTCGGCTACCGGTACGGTCTGGTCCATGAGGCCGCCGTCACTTGCGGCATCATCGACGAGCGGCTCCTCGGCAGCGAAGGCGGCACCGCCGGAAACCACGAATACAACAGCCGCGGAGCACAATAAACGCTTAGAAATCATATATATATTCTGCAGTAGCACGGTGATATCGAATTGCTGCCCCTCGGGCGGGAGCTTCGGTTTTCGACCCATTGTCCGCGAATTGGTTCGAGTCTCAACTATACATCGCCCGCAGAAAAAAGGGTTCAAGCGTGCCCTTCAGAACAGCCCGAGCTGCTGTTCTCCGGGAGGGTCGAAGTGGCTGCAGTCGAGCGTCGTCTCGCGGTGCCCGGACTCGAGGCCGTAGCGCCGACAGGCCGCCCGAAACCGCTTGCCGAGCATGTCGGCGTACGGGCCGCGGCCGGTCTGGCGGACACCGAACCTGTTGTCGTAATCCCTGCCGCCGCTGGCCTCACGCACCAGCCCCATGACGCGCGCCGCGCGATCCGGGAAATGCAGCTGCAGCCACTCCGTGAAAATGTCCTTTACCTCGTGCGGCAGCCGCAAAAAGATATACGCCGCCGCACGCGCACCGGCGTTTGCCGCTGCCTCGAGCACCCGCTCGATCTCGTCGTCATTCAGCGCGGGAATCACCGGCGCGACAAGGACGCTGACCGGGATACCGGCGGCAGCGAGCTGCTCCATGGCTTTGAGCCGTGCATCGGCCGACGGCACCCGGGGCTCCATGAGCCGCTTTAGACCCCGCTTCATCGTCGGGAGACTGATTGCCACCGAACACAGCCTGCGCCTCGCGAGTTCCCCGAGCAGGTCAAGGTCCCGCGTGATCAGCGTGCCCTTGGTGATAATGCTGACGGGATGCGAATGCGCGACGAACAGCTCGAGTAACTCGCGCGTCACACGCGTGCTTCGTTCCGCCGGCTGGTACGGGTCCGTGTTGGCGCCGATCGTGATCGGCTTGCACTCGTAAGAGGCCTTTTCCCACTCTTCTGCAAGCCTTGCAGCAGCGTCGGGCTTGTAAAAGATCCTGGTTTCGAAATCCAGCCCGGGCGACAGGTCCAGGTAGCTGTGGCTTGGCCGCGCGTAGCAGTAGACGCAGCCGTGTTCGCAGCCCTGGTAGGGATTGATGGACCGGTCGAACGGGACATCGGGCGATGCGTTGGTCGCGATAATGCGCCGCGATCGCATCGCGCGCAATTGTGTGTCCGGCGCGCGCAGCGACCGTTCGTGGGCTTCCCCGGCGTCGAACTCGACGGGCCGCGCGGCAAATCGCCCCTCCCGATCGGAGACGGCGCCGCGCCCTTTGTGATGTCGGGCAGGCATGGCTGTTCTCGGTACTGTATAAAAACACAGTACGTCGACACGCGGCCGATTTCAATACGTTCCGGGATACATTCCTGTTGCGGTCAGTTCAGCACCCGGTAGCCGCGCCCGCGCATGCAGTTCTTGAAGACTTTCTGCTTTTCGCGGTCTGCATCGAGTCCCGAGCGGGTGCCGCCGTAGATGGCACCCACCCCGGCCGCCTCGCCGACGTCGCGCCGGCTGCTGACGGCGCCCGTAGCGGCGCCGACCGCGGCGCCCACTGTCGCGCCCTTGCCGATGCCCTCGGCCATCACGATTTCCCCGGTGTAGGCCTCGCACTCTTCCCAGTCCCTGGCGAGCCGCTCCGGGTCGACACCCTTGGTGTCGATGATCGGGTCCGGATGCGCGGCACAGCCTGCGACCAGCGCAGCCAGCACAAGGAAGATGGCATGTCGCATGAATGTTGCCATATATCCACAATAACGCGCGGCAGAGCGTTCGGTTGACGGCAAAAGCGCCGCCGACTGACGTTCAGTCCGCGGCCACGTTGTGTATGTAAACGTCCTGCTGCGGGAACGGGATCGAAATGCCGACCTCGTCGAAACGCTTCTTGATCGCCTCGGTCAGGTCGAAGTACACGCCCCAGTAATCGGCTGTCTTTACCCACGGGCGCAATACGAAATTCACGCTGCTGTCCGCAAGCTCCGAAACGGCAATCGTAACGGCCGGGTCCTTCAGAATACGATCGTCGGCGGCGACGAGATCCTCGAGTTCCTTGCGCACCTTGTCGAGATTGTCGCCGTAGCTTACGCCCACGACCAGGTCGACACGCCGCGTATCGTTCGCCGAGTAGTTGGTAATCGTCGTGCCCATGATCTGGCTGTTGGGGATGATGACGCGCTTGTTGTCGCCCGTCTTCAGGACCGTCGTGAGGATCTGCACCTCTTCGACAGCACCCGAGACGCCGCCGCCCTCGATCCAGTCGCCCACCTTGTACGGCCGGAACAGCACGATCAGCACGCCGGCCGCGAAGTTCGACAGCGAGCCCTGTAACGCGAGGCCGACCGCGAGGCCGGCGGCACCGAGGAGTGCGATCAGGGAAGCCGTCTGAATGCCGAGCTGATGAATGGCGGCGATGATCACGAACAGCATCAACAGCATGCGTGCGAGGTTCGAGATGAAACGGCGCAATGTTATGTCCATGTCGCCTTTCTGCATGGCCTTCAGCATGCCTTTGACGACGAGGTTAACGATCCATTTACCGACGAAGAAGATGACGATCGCGGTGACCAGGTTGATTCCGAGATCGATACCCGTGGTCTGTATCATCGTCAAGACTTCGGTCCAGTCGAAGCCGAGATCGGGGAGACTGTCTGCGTTCATTGTTGTTCCCTTTTGCTGTTAGTTATCTTTCCGCTGGCTCAAAATCAACCAATTGCCAACGAGGGCAAGTAGCATGCCGATCAAGGCGGGCGTCGTCCAGCGGTAGTCCTCGAAAATCGTCGATATCAGTAGCGCAACGATGGGGAACAACACGGAGCTGTACGCCGCGCGAGCGGCGCCGATGAGCCGCAAGAGCGCCAGGTAACAGCCAAATGCCACCGCCGAGCCGAAAATCGCGAGATACAAGAGCGACAGGACATAGTCTGCGTGCGGCGAGAAGTCCAGCCGTTTTCCTAGCGCGAGCGCGATCAGCAGGGCCAGTACCGAGGCGAAGGCCATCGCGTGTGCGTTCACGGCGACGACGGGAAGGTCGCGCTTCGTATTCAATACCGCCGCCATGTTGCCGAGCGACGCGATCAGCGTGCCGCACAGCACGAGCATTCCGCCACGAACCGACTGGTCGGTGAAACTGAATTCGGTGATCTCGGTGCTGAAGATCAGGGCGATACCGGAAATCCCTACCGCAGCCGCCAGCGAGAATCGGGCATCGATCGAGCGGCCGAAAAACAGCCGTTCGAAAAGCGCATTGAGAATGAGAATGCTGCTGAATAGAACGGCGACGATCCCCGATGTGAGGTAGGCGGTACCGTAATAGACGAAGAAATAATTGACACAAAACAGCAGCGCGCCCTGCAGGAATACGAGCGGATATACCGTTGCCGGCAACCGCAATGGGCGACGACTCGCGTATGCGTACGCATAGAGCACCAGTGCGGCGAGGCCGAAGCGGTAGCCGACCGACACTTCCTCGGCGACCGTGCCGAGTTGCAGGGGTATCGCCGCCCAGGTCGAGCCCCAGATGAGAACGACCGTCGCGTACAGGAGCAGGATCTGCAAACTACTGGCCGGGCACGCCTTCGGCCCCGGGGCGAAAGCGGAATATGCCGTAGGGACTATTCGCCTGGATGTGCTCCTGCGGCCGCAGCACGACGTCCTGCAGCGCGCTGTCGGCGACATACAGCCAGCCATCCGGCCCGAACGACAGCGCATCCGGCCAGCGGATACGCTGCGATCGGAGCAGCGTTCGCGGCTCGCGATCCTCGCCGATGATGAAGACGGCATTGTGTTCGACATCCGTGACATAAACGTTGCCGTCGATATCGATGCTGAAGCCGTCGGACAGGGGTTTGGCGCTATAGGCTTCGACGCGCCGTGCAAGTTGCGCCGCAGGAAGTTCGGAGTTGCGCAGGTCGCTCAGCCGGACCCGGTAAAGCGTCGAGCCACTCAGCGCGCCGTAATACAGCCATTCACGGCCGAGCGCGATCCCGTCGACGCCGCCCCTGAGGGCGACGAGCCCGCCGAAGAATCGCATCGCGTTGTCGCCATGCGAGATCACGAATTTCTCGGCCGATACCGATGGGTGTGACTCGAGCACGCGCCGCGCCTTCGCCGATTCGACGTCATAGACGATGATCGCGGGTCGTTTGCGCCAGAAACTCGCGTCGGCAATGACGACCGTCCGGCCGTCCGCGCTGATCTGCAGGTCCTGCAGGAACGACCCTGCGGGTGCGATCTCGGCCGGCAGGCGATGGTCGTGAATCACCGTGCCGTTGTCGAGATCGAAGGCGAGCAGGCGCGCGGATCGTGCGCCGTGATTGCCATGGTCGATAGTCCAGAGGTTACCTTGCCTGTCGATGGCGACACCCAGTACGGTGTCGAACAGCTCGGCCTGTTGCCGGACGCCCGGGTAAGGTATGGCCGCGCCGTTGACAAACTCGAGCAGTTTGTTGCCTTTCGGCCGTGCCTCCGGGTGCACCGTAAAAAACACCCGCCCAGCCGGGCTGACGGCAACATTACCGATCGGCAGAGGGTACGAGAGCACCTCCTGCAGTTCGTCTTCCCGGAGCAGCGGCGCGCTGGTCAGATCTGGATATGCCCGGCCGCCGCCGTAACGGATCCATGCCGTGACTGCCAGCGCGACCAGCACAATCAACAACAACAGCAGTACGTTCTTCATCGAAGGTGATCCGCAACCAGCCGCCTGTAACGGGCGGGAATTCTACCTGATTAAGGACGAGCTCAGGAAAGCAGCGCGATTCCCCAGGCTCCCGTAACGAGCACGGCGGCAGCGCCGCCGCAGAGCCACTGCCAGCGATTCTCGAGAATGCGGTCGCGCACGAGCGTCAGCAGGACACCGCCGCCGAACCCGCTCAGGAAACCGAACAGGTGTGCGCCGATGTCCGTGTTCTCGTCCCCGGTCCCGGTATACATGAGCAATGCCAGCCCGCCGACGATCGGGCCGTTGCGATAGACCCAGCGCTCCTGCGACATCAGCTTCGCGCGCCAGACATAGCCGGCAACGATGCCGAGTGCCGCGAACACGGCCGTCGATGCACCGATGGAGCGATGGTCCGGCGCGAGCACGAGGGTATTCAGGAGATTACCCAGGGCGCCGGTCGTGATAATGGCGAACCAGGCGACGCCCGACCCCAGTATGCGTCCGGCGAACAGGCCGAACAGGGCGCCGAATACCAGGTTGCCCGCCAGGTGCCCGAGACCCGAGTGCAGCGTCAGGGCCGTCACGGTGCGCCAGATCTCGCCGGCGCGCACCAGCACGCCGTCGACCCGGCCTGCGCGGAACCAGTTTTCGCCGAACGCCGACTCGCCGGCGAGCCAGGCGATGCTGCAGACAACCAGCGCGTAGGCGGCGATGCCGGGCATCGCGTTCTGGTAGCGAATGGTCTTCTGCGGTTTGGGGATGACCGGCGGGTTGGCTTCGTCGTAGATCGAGATTTCCTCGATGGCGTGCGCCGAGTGCTCCGCCGGCACTACGATCATCGAGCCGCCGTGGTCGTGCAGCACCTTGTGCGGAATTTCTGCCGCGACGAGCACGAGTGAACGGTCGGCGCACGCGGCCCGGTTGCGGCTCTCGAACACGATGCGCAGGTCTTCATCCACCGCTTCGGCTCACGCAATCGAGCACGACACCGCAGTCCGCATCTATTCGCACCGCGGCGATATCATCGGCGCGCGTCCGGCCCCGATTGACGATGGCGATCGGTTTGCCGGTGTCTGCGGCCCGGCGGGCAAAACGATAGCCCGAATACACCATTAAAGACGAGCCGACGACCAGTAGCGCGTCAGCACGGGCCAGGGCTTCGAAGGCCGATGCGACCCGATCCTTCGGTACATTCTCGCCGAAGAACACGACGTCCGGCTTCATGAAGCCGCCGCAGGTTGTACAGTCCGGCACAACGAATGCACTGACGTCTTCATCGCGGAGTTTTGCATCCCCATCGGGTGCGAAATAGTCGGTGTCGGTTTGCCAGTCCGGGTTTGCCGCCGCCAATTGTCGCTGCCATTCCTCGCGGCAGGCGGTCATTCCGCAACCCATGCAGCGAACCTGCTGCAGGCGGCCGTGCAGGTCGATCACCTGCTGACTGCCCGCGCGGTGGTGGAGGCCGTCGACGTTCTGGGTAATGAGTGTATCCACCGTGCCGGCGGACTCCAGCACCGCGAGCGCGGTGTGGGCGCGGTTCGGCCGCGCATTTGCGATACGCCCCCAGCCCGCGAAGCTGCGAGCCCAGTAGCGCTGGCGAACTTCCGGCCTGGCGATGAAATCGGCGTACTGCACAGGCCGAGCGTGCTTCCAGTCGCCATTTCGATCGCGGTAATCGGGAATGCCGGACGCCGTACTGACGCCCGCGCCGGTAACAACCGCAACGCGGCCTGCGCGCGCAAGGAAGCGCGCTAATTCGCGGGCATCGGGATTCATGGAGACATTTTGGTTAAAGTAGCTGGCCTGATCAATTGCGAGGAGTCCCGATGAGGCAGCTGATCTGTTTTGCCGTGGCGCTGATGATCAGCAATGGCGCTGCGGCGGAGGTGACCGACTCCGCGGAAAACGGCTTCACGACGGTCCACGAGGTACTGGTCAATGCACCTCGCGCGCGCGTCTGGCAGGCCGCGGTGGGCGAGATCGGCAAGTGGTGGAGCGACGATCACACGGTCAACGGCGATGCCGGCCGAATGACTATCAATAGCACGCCGCAGGGATGTTTCTGCGAGACGTTCGAGAATGGAGGAGGTATCGTCCATATGAACGTGACCTTCGTGAATCCCGGCATCATGCTGCGCCTGACGGGCGGTCTCGGCCCGCTCGGCCTGATGGGTGTGAACGGTAATATGACCTGGGAGTTTTTCGACGCGCTCGAGGGCACGCGCGTCAGGTTCACCTACATCGTTGGTGGCTACCGGCCGGGCGGGCTTAATGCCATTGCCCTGCCGGTCGACTATGTGATCGGCGAGGCGCTTGCGCGCATGCAGGCCTACGTCGAGACCGACGACCCGGAGAACGCCGTCGTTGACTGATGTGGCCGCCGCAAGGCCGTCGTCGACGGTCGTACTCGCGCGCGAAGCCGCGGCCGATCCCGAGCTGTTGCTGGTGCGCCGGCACGAGCGCTCGGCGTTCGGTGGGGCTCACGCCTTTCCCGGCGGTGTCCTCGAGTCTGCGGACAGCCGCGTCGCGGATCACTGCGCGGGCATTACGGCCGGCGACGCCGACGCGCTGTTGAACGTGGACCGGGGTCTCGACTACTTCAGCGCTGCCATCAGGGAATTATTCGAGGAATGCGGCGTGCTGCTGGCGACGCTAGACAGGCGTGGTATCGATCTGGATGCCGCGCGCGATGCGTTGAACGATGGCACACTGGACTGGCAGTCGTTCGTAGTCGACAACGAGGTGCTGCTGCATTGCGATGCGCTGCATTATTTCAGTTTCTGGATTACGCCGGAGGCGCTTCCGAGACGTTTCTCCACGCGATTTTTCCTGGCCGCGATGCCCGACGACCAGGACGCCGCGCATTGCGGCGGCGAACTGACGGATTCCTGCTGGATGACCGCAGGCGATGCGCTCGCTGCCTCTCGCAGCGGTTCGATATCGCTGCATTTCCCGACGATCAGGACGCTGGAGTCACTCGCTGGTTGCGATTCGCTCGATGCGCTCATCGAGTGGGCCGAGTCCCGGGCACGCGCGGGCGTGCCCTGTATTTTCCCCGAGATCGAAAAGCGCGGCGGCGAAGCGCGCGTGATTGTCGGGGGGCGGGATTCCGGGAGTCTCGAATGACGGCATTCGGTCCCGAGCTGCCGCGGTTTGCCGAACTCGCGCCGGGCGTACGCCGGCTGCTGGCGCCGAATCCGTCGATGATGACCGGCCCGGGCACGAACACTTACCTGTTCGGCGTCTCTGAAATCGCCGTGATCGATCCGGGTCCGGAGATCGACTCGCACCTCGACCGACTCGTCGAGGCGGCCGGTGCGCCGATTCGCTGGGTGCTGGTGACGCACACGCATCCTGATCACTCTCCCGGCGCCATGCCGCTTGCCGTCCGTACCGGCGCGGAGGTCCTGGGCTTGCCGGCGCCGGAACACGGGCCGCAGGATTCGAGCTTCAGGCCGACGCGGTTGCTCCATGACGGCGACGCGCTGGAAACCGGCGACTTCACACTCGAAGCCGTGCACACGCCCGGCCACGCATCGAACCACCTGTGCTATCGCCACGCGGGGACCAACTGGCTGGTGACGGGCGATCAGGTTATCGACGGCTCGACGGTGGTGATCAACCCGCCCGACGGTGACATGAAACAGTACATCGAGTCGCTACGTCGGCTGCGGGCGATGGACTGCGATGCCTTGTTGCCCGGGCATGGTGACAGGATCGACGACCCGGTCCGCGCGATCGACTGGATCATCGAGCACCGGCTCTTGCGTGAGAGCAGGGTGCTTGCAGCCGTGCAACAGCATCCAGGGCTTACCCCGCGCGAGCTGGTGCCGCATGTCTACCAGGACGTATCCGCGCACCTGTTCCGGCTTGCCGAGCGCTCGCTGCTCGCGCATCTGCTAAAGCTGGAACAGGACGGCGCCGTATTGCGTCATCGGGACGCCTGGTTCGCCGACGATGGTAATGGCTGAACAATCAATGCTGCGGACAGTACAATCCGTGTCTGGCAACCAGGCGACCGAGTCTTGCTGAATGGCAGATCAAGCCGGCATCGATCGAGTTTCCCCGCTCTGGCTCGGGATCGGGCTCACTGCGTCGCTGGTCTTGCTGCTCATCGCCAGCGAGACGGTATTCGGCCGCTGGGATCTGCTGCTCGGCGATGACGACTTCGATCCGCTGGCGCGGGGGTCGACCGGCGTACTGCGCGATCTCAGAATTGCAGTCGTCCACTGTCTGCTCGTCGGGTTCCTCCCCGCAGCCCTATTGCAGGTCTTGCAGCAAGGGAAGCGAACCGTGGCCCGTCTACATGGCGCATTGAACTGTACGAGCCAGGAATACGACAGGCTGGCGCGGTCGATCCGGCTGAGCAAACGCGGACTGTTAGTGGCCGCGCTCGCGGGGATAGCGATCGCATTTTTGCCTCCGCACTTCGTCGAACCCGTTCCTGAAGCGCCATGGCACCCGAGGAACTGGAATCCGGAAATCGCCTGGCATCGCATCCTCGGGCCGCTCATGGGCGTCGGGCTCGCGTGGCTGACGTACGCCATCGTGGTCGTCTCTCTGCGTATGTCACGCATCGCCCAGCGACTCAGTCGGATCGACCTGCTGGATTTGTCGTCACTCTCCCCGTTTGCGCAGCAGGGGCTGAACAATGCACTTCTTCTCGTCGGGGTCCTGTCAATATCAGCGCTGATGATGCTGGAGACGGGGTTCATGATGCTCATAATGGTTATCGGGACCGGTACGCTGGTCCTCGCCGGCCTCGCGCTGCTTGCGCCCGTTCGGGGCGTTCAGAAGCGCGTGCGTGAGGCCAAGCAGCGGGAACTCGACTGGACCGCGACAGAGATATCGCGCCTGCGTGACGGGTTTGCGAATGCAGACCCTGATCGGCGGAGCGGCGACCTCGCGGACATGGTCGCATATCGAACCCTCGTTGCAGGCGTGTCGGAGTGGCCCTTCACAGGCTCAACCTACTTGCGCCTCATCATCTATGCGCTCATACCGTTGGCGTCCTGGGGACTGGGCCTGGTTGCGGAAGAGGTCATAGGCCGGCTGTTCTTCTGACTCTGTGACTCCGCAGGGTCGCTCGTTACGTAATCACCCAGCTGTTCGGGCCCTTGATAAACTCCGCGACGCTTCTAGTGCGCATCATTCGAGTGGGATGATGCGCGTAAAACGCATGCTCGTAAGGTTCGGCGGGTTGCCGGTAGATCACCCCCAGCGCGACCGGCATCTGCAGGTCTATCAACAACCGTGCCAGGACGGCGTTTGTTTCGTCGTGCACGAGAACGTCGTCGGGCGACTCGTCCGCGTCGACGACTTCGAGTGCGAAGGTGTCCGGGTTGAATCGAATGCCTTTGGCCTTGACGTCACCAAACAGCATCGGCTTGCCGTGCTCAAGGTGCAGCTGCGTATTGGCCGCATCCTTGCGCTCTGTGAATGCGTTGAACACGTCCTCGTTATAGACGATGCAGTTCTGGAAGATCTCCGTGAACGACGCTCCGTCGAATGCGTGTGCCTGCCGCAGGACCTCGCCGAGCCCAGCCTTGTCCGTATCGATCGCTCGCGCGAAAAACTTCGCTCCCGCGCCGAGGGCGAACTGACCCGGCGATACCGGCGTGTCCACCGAACCCGTGGGGCTCGACGGCGATACCGTGCCTGGGCGGGAAGTGGGCGAATACTGCCCCTTCGTCAGGCCGTAGATCTCGTTGTTGAACAGCAGGATCTTCAGGCCCGCGTTACGCCGCAGCGTGTGCAGCAGGTGGTTGCCGCCGATCGACAGGCCATCGCCGTCACCGGTCACGACCCAGACATCGAGCTCCGGGTTTGCCAGTTTAAGACCCGTTGCCACCGCGGGAGCGCGGCCGTGAATGGTATGAAAGCCGTAGGTCTCGACGTAATACGGAAACCGCGATGCACAGCCGATGCCGGAGACAAACACCGTCGACTCCGGTTTCGCACCGACGTCGGCGAGTGCCTTCGTGACGGCCTTCAGGATTGCGTAATCGCCACAACCCGGGCACCAGCGCACCTCCTGGGACGTCGCGAAGTCTTTTGCGGTAAGTTTTTCGCTCATGCTGCATCACCTTTGCGTTCGGTTTCGATGCGGCTGACGAGTTCGGAAATCCTGAAAGGCAGTCCGCTGACCTTGCAGAAGGAAACCGGCTCGATACAAAGCTTGTCGCGCAACAGCGTCGCCAACTGGCCGTTGTTCATCTCGGGCACGAGCACCCTGTCGAAACGTCCGAGCAGTTCGCCGAGGTTGCGCGGCAGCGGATTTATGTGCCGCAGGTGTACGAAGCTCGCGCCGGTTCTGCGCGCCGCCTGGTAAATCGGCCCGTAGGTCGAGCCCCAGCCGACGACGACGATGTCACCATAGTCGTCACCGAGTTCCACAGCCTGGTCCGGAATAAAATTGGCGACGGCGTCGACTTTCGCCTCGCGAAACTCCGTCATGCGCTGATGATTGTCGGGGTCGTAGGAAATATGGCCGGTTGCGTAGTCTTTTTCCAGGCCGCCGGTGCGATGCACGAGACCCGGCATGCCAGGCGTGATCCAGGGCCGCCCGAGGCTGGCCGGGTCGCGCTGCCAGGCGCTCATCTGCGCGCTGGGCCCGCCGGAAACCCCGGGTGGTGCGTGGCTCTCGATCGGTGCCAGCGATTCGACGATTGGTATCAGCCAGGGTTCCGACGCGTTCGACAGGTAACCGTCGACGAGCAGGATTACGGGTGTCATGTGCCGCAAGGCGATCCGCACGCCTTCGACCGCCATATCGAAGCACTCGCCGGAAGACGCCGCAGCCAGCACCGGCAGCGGCGTATCCGCGTTGCGCCCGTAAACGGCCTGGTAGAGATCCGACTGTTCGGTCTTCGTCGGCAGGCCGGTCGACGGCCCGCCGCGTTGCCAGTTGACAATCAGCAGGGGCAGCTCGGCGCTCACGGCCAGGCCCATCGCCTCGGTCTTGAGCGCAATGCCGGGTCCCGAACTCGACGTGACGCCGATCATGCCGCCATACGATGCCCCGATCGCGGCGCAGATCGCCGCAATCTCGTCTTCCGCCTGGAACGTGCCCACTCCCAGTTCCTGCAGCCGGGTCAGCCGGTGCAGCAATGGTGAGGAGGGCGTAATGGGGTAAGAGCAAAACAGCACCGGGCGGTCGGCAAGTTCGCCGGCCGCCGCGATGCCCAGTGCGAGCGCCTCTGCGCCGGTGATGCTGCGGTACTCGCCCGGCGCCATCTCTGCCGCTTCGGTGCTTAGCTGCGGGAGCGCCGCCGATAGTTCTGCCGTCTCGCCGAACGCGTGCCCGGCATGCAGCGCCGCGATATTGGCATCGCGCAGCGCCGGCACTTTGGCAAGCCGGCGCCGGATCCAGGCTTCGACAGGATCGAGGCTCCGACCGAACATCCACAGCAGGAGTCCGAGCGCCCAGAAGTTCTTGCTGCGGCCGCTTTCGGACTTGCTCAGTCCGAACGATCGGACCGCCTCGAAGTTGAGGTGGCTGATGTCGGCCGTGACGACCTGGAACTGGTCGAGTGCGTCGCCGTCGCGGGGATCCCCGTCATAGCCCGCCTTCGCGAGGCTCCGCGGTGTGAAGCTGTCGTTGTTGAGGATGACCAGTGCGCCGGGATGCAGCATCGGCAGGCTGACCTTGAGCGCTGCCGGGTTGAATGCAACGAGGACATCCGGCGCGTCGCCTGCCGTCGTTATCGGCTCGCTGCCCAGGTTGATCTGGTAGGCCGACACGCCGAAGGTCGTGCCCGCAGGCGCCCGAATCTCGGCGGGGTAGTCGGGAAAGGTCGCAAAGTCCCGGCCCGAAAGCGCGGTCGAGACCGCGAATTGCGAGCCCATGAGCTGTATTCCATCGCCCGAATCGCCGGCGAGCCGCACGACGATAGATTGTAAGGTACTGTTTTTTTTCACGAAAAAAGAGGTCTTGTCGCCAGGTTGAACCGCGGACCGGGCCGCGTGACGCGCAGTGTAGCGTATTCGCGAGCGCGAGCGTGATGTGGCGCCGCGCGGCTTGATATGATGCGCCACTTCGCATAGCTTACGCGCTCCAAAACCGATAAACCTGCCCGGGATTCGCACCAATGACGTTCGTTGTCACCGAAGCCTGCATCAAGTGCAAACTGACC
>CBDUCE010000069.1:0-13815 GCA_965365575.1 uncultured Gammaproteobacteria bacterium | reverse complement strand
GTGATCAGGATCCCGGTAGCGAGACCGGTGGATTCCGTCGGGTAGTAATGCTTGACCTTGCGGCCGTCGTCGAGGCGGCCGTATTTTTGCAGAAACACGGCGATCAGGTAGGGTGCCGTCTCGAGAAAGGGCTTCGACGAGTCGGTGCCCAGGGGCTCCAGGGCGGCGAGCCACTCGGGCGACGCGCGATGTTCGTAGAATTCCCGCTCTTCCGCTTCCGCCGCCTCGCGAATCCTTTTCTTCGTCTCCGCCGCGCCGACGACGACGAAGTGCCACGGCTGCAGGTTAGCCCCGCTTGGTGCCGTGCCGGCAGCCTCCAGGGCCTTTTCGATAATGTCGCGCGGCACGGGCCTGTCGGAAAACTCGCGCACGCTGCGGCGCCTCGCCATATCCGCATGGAAGCGTTCGACGCGCTCCCGCATTTCCTCCACGGAATACTCCCGGTAGCCCGCGAGCGGCACCGTTTTGTGTTCAGTCACCGCAAACGCTCCTCAGCACCGTCCACTCGTCGGCATCGTTTTCGGAGATAGCCCTGCCCTGCATCGAGATGCCGGCCTCGTGCACCGATTCCGGTCGGCCCGTCACGAGCGGATGCCAGCCGGGCAAGTCCAGGCCGTTCGCAAGACGCCGATACGCGCAGCTGTCCGGCAACCAGTCCCAGGCGTCTTTTTCATCGGGGGTCAGCACCAGGCAATCCGCGACTTTCTTCGCGCGATTCGCATAGTCCGTGCAGCGGCAGGTATCGATATCGAGCAGGCGGCAGGCGACATCAGTATAAAAAACATCGCCGCTGTCCTCGTCCTGGACTTTGAGCATGCAGCACAGCCCGCAGCCGTCGCATAACGACTCCCATTCGTCGGCCGTCATCTGCGACAGCGATTTGCGTTTCCAGAATTGATCGTTCATCGTCTCGAGTCCGTCAGAGGGTACCTCAATTTTCCATGAAAGCCGTATTCCTGGACTTCGGAACGATGGGCGCAGGGCTCGACCTGCGGGGACTGGAGAGCCTGGTCTCTGAACTCGTCGTTTTCGAGCATTCACCGGACGCGACGATCGCGGAACGAATCGGTGATGCGGAGATCGTCTTCACCAACAAGATCCGCCTGACACGCGAGCTGCTCGAGCAGGCACCGAAATTGAAGTTCATCGCGCTTACGGCAACCGGCACCGACAACATCGACACCGCTTGCGCGCGCGAGCACGGCATCGCCGTCGCCAACATCCGCCACTACTGCACGCAATCGGTCGTCGAACACGTCTTCGGCGTACTGCTCTCGCTGACTCACAGCCTCGAGCGCTATCACCAGGCGGTTCGCGCCGGTGACTGGCAGCGGTCCGCAGACTTCTGCATGTTGCACTACCCGGTAAGGGAGCTGTCCGCGATGACCCTCGGCATCGTCGGCTACGGCGCTCTGGGACAGGGCGTTGCGCGCATCGCACGCGAGTTCAAAATGACGGTGCTCGTCTCGGCCCGCCCGGGCACGGACAGCGTGCCGAATGACCGGGTCCGCTTCGACGAATTGCTCGCCGAAGCGGACGTCATCAGCCTGCACTGCCCGCTCAACGATGCTACGCGCAACCTGTTCGGCGCCCGTGAGTTCGAGGCCATGAAGGGCAGTGCGATGCTCGTCAATACCGCCCGCGGCGGGCTGGTCGACTCGCAAGCACTGGTGGACGCCCTCGCAAGCGGGCAGATCGCTGCCGCCGCGATCGACGTGTTGCCGCTGGAACCGCCAGTCAACGGCGATCCGCTGCTCGATTACCGGGGTGACAACCTGATCATCACGCCGCATATCGCCTGGGCGACGGACGAGGCCCGGCAGAACGCGATCGACGAGCTCGCCGCGAACACCCAGGCCTTTCTCGACGGTGGCGAACGAAACCGCGTGGTCTAGCGCGCCCCTTCGGATGTGATTTGATCGGCGGAAATTCTTCTCGCCGATGATAATATTCGACGCTTCCGAGGTAACCGGGGCTGTCCGGACACGTATGATGGCGCGCGTATCGAGACGAACTTTTGTCGCGCTGGCTTTTGCCGCACTTGCGATCGTGGCCTCGATCGCGTCACCCGACCGCGTGCGCGCCGCCGATGCGCGGCAACTGTCTTTCTACCATACCCATACCCGCCTGAGCCTCGACGTCGTCTATTACGCCAATGGCGAGTACGTCGATTCGGCGCTGGACGATATCAACCGCTTTCTCAAGGACTTTCGCACTGGCGAAATGGCCGAGATGAATCCGCAACTGCTCGACCTGCTGCACGACGTGCGGAACGAGCTCGGCAGCGAAGAAGCTTACGAGGTCATATCCGCGTACCGATCACCGAAGACCAACGAAATGCTGCGCGCAACGACGACGGGCGTAGCGAAGAAAAGCCAGCACCTGGAAGGCAACGCAATCGACGTACGCTTGCGCGGCGTGCGCAGCACGAAGCTCCGGGACGCCGCGCTCCGCATGGAGCGCGGCGGTGTCGGTTTCTACCCCAGGTCCGATTTCGTGCACATAGACATGGGTCCGGTCAGGCAGTGGTAATGCGATAAGCCGGGGTCAGGGCGCCTCGACGACCTTTATTGCCACAGCCTCGGTCACCCGCATGCGAACCTCATCCCCGATTTGGACATTGTCCAGGTCGACATCGTCGGCCACCTTGAGCGCTGACTGAAATCCATCCTGACCACGCAATGTCACCACCCTCGAGTCGGCGTCGATTGCATCGATCTTCGCGGCGACCATGTACGTATCGGCCATCGCCACTCCGGGTTTTTCGCCAAGCGGCGCAACCTCGACGAGGCCCATGTCACCCATCTCCGGCGTTCCCGCGGGTGTAACGAATACCGCGACGGACTCGAGGTACTCGGTGATGATGCGGTCGCGCGGCTCGATCTGGTCGAAGTTGGCGACCATGTCACCGGCCACGAAGGTGTACATCCTGCCGTTGGCGTCAACGACCCTGATCTCGCGGGTTTCCCTGTTCACGGACTCGACAATTGCCTCACTACGCGCCGTGCTCGTGATTACGCGGCCCGGAATGGATACGGAAGAGACGTCATCGACAGGCACGTCGACGAGAAAATCCGATTCAGTGACGAACGCGATCTCCTCAACATCGGGCTTCGAGAACTCGCTGGCTGAGAGGTAGATGCGGATTTCCTGCGTTGGCATCAGTTCGCGCGCACGAACCTTCTTGTCGCCAGCCATGACCCACGTCGCGGGATCCGGCCTGACCGTGAAGGTGTGATCGGTCGCGGGCAGATGCAGCGTGACGTTGCTGCCGCGCACCCGCCGTACCTCGGCGCGGAAGAGTCCGTAAAGCTCACCATCCCTCTCAACGACGCCCTCGCAGGCACCGGCAAGATCCGGGAATCGCTCCCTGGCCTCCTCGGTGGGAATGAAATCCTTGCAGCTCAGCTGGGTCATCTCCTGGCCGGACGCGTTCGCGGACAGGAAAGCCATCGCAAGGATGGCAACAGAAACAGGCGTTTTCACTATTTTCTCCTTTGGCCGATCTTTATTTTAGTTGGGCAACAATATCATTTGACAAGGTTACGAAAATGCGAAAACTATCGTCGGCCGCCAGCTTCTCTCTCATCAGCATATCGAATGCCTTGTTCTGGAGGCCCCTGACTCGCTCGACTGCGACGGCCCTTTCCGCGGCCGAGCTGCGCTCGTTGATCGAATCCCGGATCGCCATTACGTCCCTGTAGAAACCGTCGATACGGTTCTTGCGCCGGCGATTGTAAATCTGAATGGCTGCGTAGCCGCCGCTGATGAGGCCGATGACGAGGGTGACCAGCACCTCCGCCACGCCGGAATAGCGCTCGAGGAACGTCGGTTCGTCGCGTTGCGTAAACGCCTGGGCGCCAGGATGCAATACGAATGTCGAGCCCGACGCGTCGAACTCGGCACTCAGCTCCTGGAACAGGTACGGGCGCGTCGCGGCAAGGGCGGGCTGAAGCCGCCGGATCTCACTAATCAGGTCGTGCACCGCAGCGCTATCTACGCCGGGCCTCGCAACCAGTAGCTTGTCGACGGCGAGCGTCAGCACCGGCTGTTCCGGCAGGTCGCCATAGATCCCCACCGGGATGATGAAGGACGACACGCGCGGGTTGAGTATCACGGCGCGATCGATCTCCCCTCCTCTGCCGATGTCTTCCGGCGAGCCGAAACTCAGAAACCTGTACTTACCGGCAACGCCCTCTTGTCGGAGTAAGTCGCGCAGACGTTCCGGCGAGATCGGTGCGTAGACCACGTTTACGTCCGGGAGCACCTCGGGGTTGTCGACGAATGTGACATCGCTCGCCTCGATATCGAGCGTGTCGATAATTCCAAGCAGCAACTGTCTCGACGCCGAGCCGACCGGACCGGCGTTGACAGTAGCTCCGCGCAACAGGTTCGCAACGCTATCGGCAGGACGATCCTTAAGGTGAAGGATGTGCAGCACCGTCGGATAGAAGGGCATCACTGTCGTAATGCCCTCGCGGTAGGGCTGGGCATTCGACACCAGGGCAAGGTCGACGTACCCCTCCTCGAGTGCGTCCAGGGCCGTTTCGAACCTGTCCGGTAGCGGGACGAGCTCGATCCCGAACCTGGAGTTATTCTCGAAAACCGCGACCAGCTCCGCCGCGATTTCCCGGTCGAACCGCTGTGCAGGCTCCAGCAGACGAAAGGCGTTATGTTGCTCCCCGCATCCGCCGAGCGAGACCACGCAAGCCAGGACCAGCACCAAATACGGTTTTCCGAACGCCATTGCCTGCCTCGTCAGAAGTTGAGGCTCGCGAACACGATCGGTCCATGGTGCCGCATTTTCAGCGAGCCACGCAGATCGTTGTCAGCAGAGTCGAGATTCATCAGGTAGACGTTATACCCGATACCGGCGCCGATCGTGCCGCTAAAGTAGTGCGTCAACCCGAGGTAGAAATTGTTGAGCGAGCCCGAGTAATGATCGAATTCCATACGGAAGAACTGCATGTTCGCGCTCAGATCGGTCGTGTGACCGAGCGCGACGCTGCCGTATGCGCCGATCACGGGCAACGGCGTACTAATCGACGTCTCGACGCTCTGTCCGGTGTCAGGGGCGACGACGAGAGCCTGGTAATTTGTAATGTGTACGCCGGCGAGGATGCCAAGCTCTTTCTGCGCGTCGTTCATGAGCGAAAACCCGTAAGCCGCCTTCGTGATGCGTAGCTCCACATCCACGTCAATCCGCGTACCCTCCGTAAAGACCTCGTCGCCCAGCCGTATGTCCGTCAGCAGCGTGGTGTCCGAATCACGGCCGAGCTGAAAGTGACCGATCTCGAGCCGGTGAAATGGGGCGAATCGCCACAGGCCCTCGAAATGGACGATCTGCTTCCTCTGGTTGACGCCCAGAACGTCCTCCACATCGATTTCCTCTGCCGGGCTGCCGTCCAGCGGCGCCTGGATGATCTTGCTGTCGGTCCGGTTGTTGTACATCCCTAGCCGAAACTCGAAACCCGTGGATCGAAACAGCTCGCCTTGATAGTCACGTCGGCGAAAAATATCGTTGTTGTAAGCAATCCCGATAGATCCCGACCAGATCGAGTTCTTGTCGACGACGGGGCTGTCCTCGATTTCCGACCCGAGCCACTCGTGGTTCAGCGACACCGTCAGGAGCCAGCGGTCGTTGATAGCGTAGCCGGTGCTCAGCCGAACTTTTGCGTTGAGCGACGAGCCCGGCGTGTACGGGTCGAGCCCCGGGTTCGCCTCCGCTTCGGCTTCCGACACGCCGTAGTAATAAGCGTTGTGATCCGCGCTGTTGCGCATAAGCGTCAGCGAGGGGACGAACCAGCCCCAGGGGTGATCTCTCGGCAACGACACCTGGAATTCGGTCGTCGGCCCACCGTAACTGCTGAATATCTCGTGGTAGCGCTTGAGTTCGAAGTGCACGGGCCAGCGTCGCCAGCCTATGAGGGGTGCTGCCTCGATGGTCCACTTGCGTATGTCTATATCGGCCAGCTCGTCGAGCAACGTCGTATCAGTGCCCTCGGTACGTATGCGGGAAACCGCGCCCAGTACCCAGCCGGTATCGTTGACCCAGCGAACCCCGACGTCGCCGTCCGTGACAATCAGCCAGTCATCGGTAAACGCATTGTGGCGAAAGCTGGTGAGGTACGGGTATGCGTAGCCGCTGCTGCGGACACCCCGGTACGGGCTTTCGCTGGCACCGTAGGCAAGCCCGAGCGCGTAGTCGTTGAGATCGTAGTTACGCAGATGGTCGAGGATGCTGCCGGCGTGCGCCGGGGAGACGACCAGCAGAAGAATAAGGAAGCGGCAGGCCAACGTTCAAAGACCTTCGGCCGCGCAACCCGAGAGCCGCCTGCCGTCGACATCGACCGTCGCCGACCAGGCGAACCGTGCCCCGGACATCGTGTCGATGCAGCGGCGCTGCTCGAGCGTGATCTTTATTGCTGAATCCGGGCCATCACTATTGAAGGTGATGAGCGGTGCCTGCCCGCTTCCGTCCGGCGCAGGGAAGACGACCTCGTCGGGTGAGTCCATCGTGCGCAGGGAAACATTGTCTTTCCTTACCTGCAAGCGCCAGAACGGCTCGTTACCGCTCGCGACGAACCACACGCCGTCCAGGTCCAGGCGACAGCCGAAACCTTCGTTCTCGGCCCGCAGCAGCTCGGTGATCCGTAGCGCTTCGCCGTAGTCCGCCCCGAAGCCCTCCTGTGGTGGCGATTCCCACGCACCGCGGACCTCGACGAACATGGGCTGGTACGGGGCTGTTGTCAGTTCCTCGTAGACCTCGACGAGCTCGTCGCCGGACTCGTTGATCACCCAGCCTTCGCGCTTGCTGCCACACTCGGTGAACGAGCGGCTTTCGTGACCCCACACGAGATGCCCGCGGAAGCGGCTGCCTCGCGGCTCGACGACCGGCTCCATCTTGACTAGCTCGCCAGCCGGCAGCAGCCATTCGCGGTGAACCTCGCTCGTCGGACAGCACATCGGGTCATCCGGCCCGTGCTCCACAAGTTCCGCGAGGATCTTTCCGTCATCGATAGAGAGCGCGGTTACCCGAACACGGTCGCCCAGGCTGAGCGTTACCCTATTGTCGGGCTCACCGTCACTCTCCCTCACCACGGCAAGGTAGATGAACACCCCGCTGCCGCCCGCATCGTGCGCAAGCGCCACGACAGCCTCGTCGGTCTCATCACCATCGAGGTCGCCTTTGGCCATCGCCCCGGGAACGAGCGTGACGACCGGCCGCGTTGCGGCGCCGGGCGCAACCGGCTCGCCCTCGAATCGACCGTCCACGAGGGTAACCGGCTCTTCAAGGACATTCATGTAGGTCGCATCGCGCAGTTGCGCAACGGTGAGTTCCGCCGAGTCGTCATCGATGCCCGAACAGGCTGCCAGCTCGGCGAGTAGCATTGTCACTGCAATCGCGTTTCTCATTCTTGCCAGGTTTAGCCGTGGTTTTCTGTGGCTTGGGATGAGTATATAGTGGCCCGTCATGAAGAATGCGTCAGGCAGGTCCCGACCCGAAGGGAATGGAGAATCTCAATGCTAATCAACAAGATCTACAAGAGTGTAACAATCGTCGGCATCCTGGTACTGGCTGCGAGCACGGGCGGCTGCGCCTCCGACAACATCCGTGCCGATTATGATCCATCGATAGATTTCGGCCAGTACGAGACGTACAACTTTTTCCCTGATGCGGGCCCGGAAGCGACAAGCTATCAGAGTTTTTTCTCGCAATACATGATTGTCGCAATATCTCGTGAGATGGAAGCGCGCGGTTATACCAGATCGCAAGACCCCGACATCCTGATCAACTTCAACGCCCGCCTGCGTGAGAAGACCGACGTGCGCACGACACCCGCGCCCATGGGCGGCGGCTACTACGGCTACCGCGGCGGCTACTACGACCCCTGGGGGGGCTATGGTTACGCGCAGGAAACGCACGTGTCACAGTACACCGAGGGAACCTTCAATATCGACCTGGTGGACGCTCGCAAGAAGAAACTCGTCTGGGAAGCCGTTGCCGTCGGCCGCGTGACCGAAAAGCTACTTGAAGAACTGGAAGAGCGCGTCGATGCCGGCGTCGCGCGGGCATTCGCGAAATACCCGTTTGTCGCGGGCAACAGTGAGCCGCAGCCGACCGGGAACTAGGCCTAGAGCTGGCTCTTCGGGATTATCCGGGCAAACCAGGCGCCGAAGCGCTGACCCCAGGTGGTTTCCGGCTCCTTGTCGAAGATGATCTCTTCGCCGTTCTTGTATCCGCGCCAGCGAAGCTTGCCGTCTTCGTTCAGGAACACCTCGAAGGTCTGCTTTGGCAATGCGTCCTCGACTAACACCGTGTAGATTAGTGCCAGTTCCGGGTCGCGGACAATGACGCCGAGCTCGGTGTTGAGATTCGCCGAACGGGGGTCGAAGTTGAATGATCCTATGAACACTTCTCTCTCATCGACGAGGAAGGCCTTGGTGTGCAGCGTTGCCTTGGCGCCACTGGAATCGATGAATTCCGTGCCCGCCACATCAGCGTCGGGACGAACCTCGTAGATCTCGACACCGGCCTCCAGCAGCGGTTTTCGCGATGGAGCATATCCACCGTGCACCGTGAACTGGTTGTTCGCGGCCAGCGAATTGGTGATGACAGTGACCTCGATGCCGCGCTCCTCCAGTGCCGCGAGACCCTCGACGCCGCTCTTCAACGGCACGAAATACGGTGAGACGATAATCAGTTCCCGCTTCGCCGAGCGTATGGACTCTATGAGCGGCGTCGTAATGGACTCGGCCTCTTTCGCTTTCGCCTTGACGCCTTTGTCCGGCGAATCGACGACCAGCTCGTAAGGCGCCCATTCGAACGGCCTCATTCCGGGCTCGAGATATTCCAGGGTTTTAATGCGTACGGCTTCGGCGTATTTTGAGTCGCGAATCTCGTCGATTGAACGCGCAAGGCGCTCGCGCAACTCGTTAAGGGCAGCTTCCGGATCGTCCAGTTCTTGCACGAATGCCGGGACCGGGAGGGCAGTCTCGTGATTCCAGTACGTGTCGAACATATTGGACACTTCCTGGACCACCGGGCCGATTCCCATTACGTCCAGATCGCCGAACTTGGCATCCTCTCTCACCCCGAAATATTCATCCGCGATATTGCGCCCGCCGATGATCGTAATCTGGTTATCGGCCGTGAACGACTTGTTGTGCATGCGGCGGTTGATTCGGCCGAAACCGGTCAGGGCGCTCTGGGCTCTTCCGGCCGCGCCGCGATGAAACGGGTTGTAGATGCGGATCTCGAAATTCGGGTGAGAGTCGAGCGCTGCGAGGCCGATGTCATAACCGGACGTGAACATGTCGTCGACCAGCAGGCGAACCCGGACGCCACGATCGGCTGCCTGCAGCAACCTGTAGATGAATACCCGCCCTACTATGTCGTTCTTGATCAGGTAGTACTGTACGTCGATGCTCTTGTCGGCCTTCTCGGCGAGCAGCAACCGCGCCGTCAACGCATCGACGCCGTCGTTCATCGGGTAGAAGCCGGACTGGTCCGGCGGATGCATTTCGACCGCGGACTCGACCTGCCTGGCCCAATAGGTATCCGAGGTGTCGGGCAAAAAGTACGACTCTGATCTCGGGTAATCGTAATCGATCGTCGCGCAGCCACCTGCGGAAAGCAGCAACAAGGTAATCGTCGCAATACGTAAGATTTTCTTCATCGGTCAATCATTCCGCGCTAATGGATTATTCAATTGCAAGGTCGGGCAGCCGGCCCTTGAGTTCTTTCATTGCCTGTTTAGACATTTGCTTGCAGGCGTCACCGGCCTTCGACAGCCTGTCCCAAAGTCCACGTGCCAGCAATGATAACCCACCCGTTGCGACCGCGGCGCCGCCGGTGATCAGCACGCCGGCTTCGTCGACGGCGAGCCGCGGTGACGCCAGCGTGCCAACGACCTGGACATACGGGTTGAATAATTCCGCCGCGCTGATACTCACTATCTTCCGTGGCGTCGTGCGCACGCCGATACGAATCTCCTCTGTTTTGAAATCCACCGTTCCCTGGGTGACGGCCCGTATTTTCTCCGTGCTTATGAAGATGCTCGGTGCTCCCTCGAGTTGTCCGTCCTGGATAGTCAGGGGCATGATAAGGCATTCGAAGTCTGTATACGGGTCTGCCTCCCTCAGAGGGTTGATCGCGTTCAAAGTCTCTTCGAGCATATCGCCGTAAATTGCGGTGACCATCTCGCTGAACTCCACGCGTCCGCCACGGATGTCGATGTAGATAACACCATCGGCGTTGGCGGCCAGCGCCCGCAAGTCCGTTCCGACCGACTCAAGGTCGACATCCAGGTTGGTGGTCATCGCAAGGTCCTGGTTGTTCTTGCGGAGCCCGGGTGCAAACTCTCTTGCCACGACCTGCAGCGATGCCGCACCCGATCCTCCGTCCGGGGCGAGCGTCCCCTTCGCCAGCAACACACCCGAAAGCGTCCCGAAGCGGAGCTCCTCGATATCGAGCGAGCCTTCACGCAGGTCAGCCTCGAGGTGGATGTCGGAAAGGTACAGTGCCTGCCGCTGAAAGTCGGCGATGTTGGCAACGAGCGACACGTTTATCTTTTCCATTTCCTCGAAAGGCACAGGTATATCGGGGATCAGGCGTCCGTCGTCGAACTCCGGCTCCGGGTCGTATTCTTTCTCTGCTTCTTCGAGTAGCGGCAGGTACAGGAGTCTGTTTGAACGCACATCGGCCGTCACGTCGGGTACGTCGCCGCTGCGTATTTCGATCGAGCCCTGGATATCGCTATCTCCGATTTGGACGTTCATTTCATCGACCACGACCACGCCCGCGGTACCGACTGCGTGTGCATCGATCGAGAACGCCTGCTGATTGAACTTGCGCCCGTTTAACGTGCCGACCGCGGCCAGATCAGGAATCGACAGTTTGACCGTGAACTCCGTACTCGAAAGAGATCCATCGAGCGCCAGGTCGCCGCTGGCTTCGAAACTTGCTTCACCGACGGCGCCAACTATCTCGTCGAAGTCCCAGTGACTGCCGCGCAAACTTCCCTTCGCATCCAGCAGGAACGGCTGCTCGAAAGCTTCCAGTCCCCTCCCGTGGCGCAGCAGGCTTCGCACGTCGGTGCCGCTGCCCCTCAGCTCGAAATCCATCCACCTGGGAGATGCCGACAGACCGAGAGTGAGATCGAGATCCAGTTCGGCGTTCTGCCTGTCGAGCGAAAGACGTTGCACCTCGACACGATCACGCGCGAAGGACAAACCGGCCGTCAGCTCGAAGGGACCGTCCTGCACGCCAATGTCGCCGAGCGTAGCGATGAGTTCCTCGAACGCCGGCCCACCAGCCTGAATCTCGAAACGGGAACCCGCAAGATTCTCCTCGAGCACCAGCAAACCGCTCCCCGAAAGCGCAGTGGTTCCCAGCAGCCCGGTGACGTCATTGAAGCGGTACCCCGATTTTTCGATTCGCAGCGTGCCAGTCGTACTGTAAGACAACGCCGGAATCCTTTCTGCCTCCGCAAACAGGCCGATGAGCCTCGCCAGGTCCGGACCCTTCGCATCAATATTCAGAACGGCGCCCACGGCTCCGGCGGTCAGGGGGACGAGGCCATCCACGCTGACCGAGTTATCGGCGAAGTCTGCGACAACAGGCTCGACGGATCGAATCCCGTCACGGGAGTATTCCGCGGCACCCTTGATCTGGATGGCCACGGCCGGCAGGCCCTCGATACCGTAAACCTCGCTCGATCGTTCGAGGTTGGCACTATTGAGCCGGAACTGGAGCCGGGTCCCGTATAGATTATTCGGGTCCCCGATCGTCCCGCTGGCGACGATGTCGCCCAGTTCGGTTTTTGCTACCAGATCGAGTACTTCGATGCCGTCTTCGCGAACGTCGAGGGTGCCGGCGATCGAGAACGGCCCCGTGGCCGCGCCGGGTATGCCGGTGAGATAGCGAAAGCGCGCCATGTCCGGCCCCTCGACCTGCAAACTTATCACCGCATCGTCAATGCTCGGAAAATTGGGGATTCTCGCAGAGCCATCGAATTGCGCTTCTGCGAATACCATGCGGGCTTCCTTGACGACCAACGTGCCATCCGCTGATTCAGCATCGACGTTCACCATGAAGGGCGCCTGCCGCACTTCGTGGATACCGGCCAGGCGAAGCACGCGACCGAGGTCCGGGCCGGACGCCGCAACCTTCAGCCGTGCATTCTCGTAGTTCTGGAGGTCCGAAATCTCGCCGCTTGCGTCGATTTCCGTCTGCCCGAGGTTGCCCTTGACGCTCAGCATGAGGCGGCCGGACTCCGGCGCCTTCAGCTCGCCGGACAGATTGATATCGCCCTCGCCTTCTTCGCCGAGCGCGAGCATGTTCGTGAGGTCGTCTATGTTCGGGCCGGTTGCCGTGAACTGAAACTCGGGCCTGAGCGGGTTGGCAACGTCGTCGATTCGCCCGGAAGCAGACAGCGCGAAGGTATCGAGCACGGTATCGATATCGAAATGCAAGTCCTTGCCGGCCAGCAGCGCATCCCACGTGCCGAGTTCTCCGTCGATCCGGACAACCTTGCCGTCGAGCGTGGCGTCCATGTCGAGGTCGAGAAAGCCGTCGTCCCGGTGCGACTGGTCGAAATAGGCAACCTCGAGATTCAACGGTCGCTCACGCTCTGCGCTGTCGAGCCGAAGCCGCAACCGGTCGATATCAACGACGCCCAGCAGGACATCCACGCTGCTCGGTTCGACAAACCACTCGGCGGCCCGCTCCCAGTTGGGCGCCGTGTCGCCGGGATTGAGGAGCAGGATACTGACGTCGTCAATATCGAGCAGCTCGATGAGAAGCACGCCCCGGAATAACGACCACAGGTCGATGCGCAGCTCTGCCCTGCGCACCGTGACCATGTCATCGGCCTCAGCCCACGCGGGATTCGCGTAGCGCAGGTCCTCGGCGATCAGGGTCGTCTGCCCGGCAAGATCGACATGGAATTCGCCATCGATGGCGAACTCGCGGCCAAGCTCCTCGGTTACTATGCGCTCGAGTTGCGGCTTGAATACGCCGAGGTCCGCCGTCCACAGCCAGCTGAGTGCGAGCACGATCAGCGCCAGCGTGCTGAACGTGACCCAGAATGCGATGCGTCGCCAGCGCATGGTTCTTATTATCCGCGCCGTAAAGGTCCCATGCTATCGAAAAATCGGAAAGAAAGGGGACAGTGACGAAAAGTGCCAGGGGCATGTTCCCCTGGCACTTTTCGTCACTGTCCCCTTTCGTTGTTTAGGTGCCGATGATCTGCCGCGCCCAGCGCACGACCTCGCGCACGCGCGGGGAGGCCAGGTCGTAGGCCTCGTCGAAGCTCAACCAGCGCCACTCGTGATGCTCGGGCTCCCCGGTTTCGGGTGACGGCCCCAGCACAACGCTTGCCTCCTCGGTGCGAGCGAGGTAGTAGCGGGCGGTCTTGCCGCGACTGTACGGGCCCGTTTCCATGCAGCGCTCGCCCCAGTCGAAGTTCACCGTCGCGATGCCCGTCTCCTCGCGAAGTTCTCGCAGGGCCGCCTGCAGGGGCTCCTCGCCCTCCTCCATGAGGCCTTTCGGAAAATCCCAGTGATGGTAGGCGCGCAACATCAGCGTGACATAGCCGTCGTCGGCCGCTCTCGCGAGCACGATTCCGCAGGAGAGTTTGCTGTCACTCAAACCGCGGCCCCCCTGAGGACGTCCACCGGCGCCGAGTTGATGGCGCTGCGCGCAGCAAAGTAGCCGCTGGCGCAGACGACGAGCAGCCCTGCCGCGACGCCGGCCACCCACAGCAGCGGGTTGAAGGTATACGGCAGGGCGAACAGCTGCCTGGCCAGCAC
>CBDUCE010000068.1:0-13901 GCA_965365575.1 uncultured Gammaproteobacteria bacterium | reverse complement strand
TCTTGCAATGTCTGCCCTTTAGCCATATCGGGGTCTCCTTATTGTTGATTGTTATTTGAACCCGCATACCGATGGCGCCGGTGTTGCCCTTGTGCGAAGTTCAGCCTAAGCGTCGAAAAAGTCTATCACAGGCCGGACCAGACCAAGCCAAAATTCATCCGTCCGGCACAATCAGAGACCTCGATATAGCATCTGCAACGCGGGAATCAAGGGCATCGAAGCTTTTCAGGGCATTTTCCGAGCGTAACCACGTGATTTGCCGCTTTGCGAGCTGACGGGTGGCCGCCAGCGCGCGGCTCCGCGCCTCCTCGAACGAGCACTCCCCGGCGAGGTGCGCCCAGAACTGGCGATAACCGACCGAGCGCATTGCGGGGCTGTCCCGGTGCAGGCCCGGACGCTGCATCAGGCGCCGCAGCTCGTCGAGAAACCCGGCGTCAAGCATGCATTCGAGCCGCGTTGCGATGCGCTCGTGCAAGAGTGACCGCGGCTCCACCCGGAGCGCCAGCTTTTCGAACCGGATGTCTCCCTCTGCTGTCGTGGTTTCCTGCCATGCCGAGAGCGCGCGACCGCTCAGCCGGTACACCTCGAGTGCCCGCTGGATCCGCTGGCTGTCGTTCGGGTTGATGCGCCCTGCGGCCGCGGGATCGACCCCCTCCAATTCCTCGTGGAGCGCCGGCCAGCCGCGGTCCGCCGCCTCGGCATCGAGCGCCGCCCGGATCCCGGCATCCGCGGGAGGCAGTTGCGCCATGCCCGCCGTGAGCGAGCGAAAATACATCATCGTCCCGCCGACGAGCAGTGGCGTCCGACCCGATTCGAAGATCGCCGCCATGGCCTCACGTGCGTCGCGCACGAACTCGCCCGCCGAGTAGCTGTCCTCCGGGTCGCGGATGTCGATAAGGCGATGCGGCGTCGCCCGCAATGTTGCCTCGTCAGGTTTCGCCGTGCCAATGTCCATGCCCCGGTAGACGAGCGCCGAATCGACGCTGATCACGTCCAGCGGAAAATGCCGGCAAAGCTCGATGGCGACCCCGGTTTTGCCGGAGGCCGTCGGACCCATCAGGCAGATTGCGGTTCGGGTGGTGATTTCGCTGCCTTTACTGGCCGCGCAGAAACAGCCGGTCGAGCTCCGCCATCGAGATGGCGGTCCACGTGGGGCGGCCGTGGTTGCACTGGTCGGCGCGCTCTGTGGTTTCCATTTCGCGCAGCAGCGCGTTCATCTCGGCCAGTGACAGCCTGCGGTTCGCGCGCACGGAATGATGGCACGCCATCGTCGCCAGGAATTCGTCGCTGGCATCCTCGAAGCGGCTGCTGCTGCCCGACTCCCCCATATCCGACAACAGGTCGCGCAACAGCGACGCGACGTCGGAGTCCTTGAGCAGCGCCGGCAGTTCGCGAACGACCAGCGTTGTCGGCCCCGCGCGATCCACCGTGAGGCCGAGCGCTTCGAGATCCTGCGATACCTCTTCGACCCGGTCGGCTTCATTTTCGGCAACGGCGAGAGTCACGGGCACCAGCAGCGGCTGCCGCACGACGGCCCGGTCGTCGAAGCTTCGCTTGAGCTTTTCATAGGTAATGCGCTCGTGTGCAGCGTGCATGTCGACCACGATGAGCCCGTCACGGTTTTCGGCAAGGATGTAGACGCCTGCAAGCTGCGCGATTGCGAAGCCCAGCGGCGGAACCTCGCCCGGCTGCGCGTCCATCTGCACCGCCGCAGACGCGTCGCTCAGGGTGCCGTAGCCCGCCAGCGCTTCGCGGACGCTTGCGGGCCCGCTGCGCCGCTCTGTCCCGGGCAAAGGCATCGGCTGCTGCATAGCCTCCGGGTAGCGGACGATGGACGCAGGCGCCGGCGCATGACCCCCTGGCCGGGTATCGCGCAGCGCCGCTTCGAGCGTTTGCGAGACGATACCGTGCACACGCCGGCCGTCGCGGAAACGAACTTCGTGTTTCGCCGGGTGGGCATTCGCATCCACGCCCGCCGGATCCATTGTGAGGTTGAGCACGTAGGCAGGAAAGCGACCGTGAAACAGCACGTCCCGGTAGGCATGCCGGGCTGCGTGCGCAAGTGTCCGATCGCTGATGCTGCGCCCGTTGACGAACCAGAATTGCTGGTCCGGCTGGCTGCGGTTGTAGGTGGGCAAGGCAATCCAGCCCTGCAGCGCCACGCCGTCGCTCTCGTGTTCCAGGTGTATCGACTGATCGGCGAACGCGTCTCCGCACAGCTTGGCCAGGCGGGCCAGCTGTTGTTCGTTGCTGCGCGCGGCCGGCAGCTTGAGGACCGTGCGCCGGTTATGCATCAGCGTAAACGCAACGCCCGGGCGCGACAGCGCCAGGCGCCGCAGCCACTTCTCGATATGACCGAATTCCGTCCTCTCGGTGCGCAGGAAACGGCGTCTCGCGGGCGTGTTGTAGAACAGGTCGTTCACCTCGACCGTTGTGCCGCGGCCGTGCGCTGCGGGGCGCGCGCCGCTGATTTCGCCACCGTCTGCCTCGACCTGCCACGCCGTTTCGTCCGCCGCGGATCGCGAGGTCAGCACCAGGCGTGCCACCGAGGCGATACTGGGCAGCGCCTCTCCACGAAAGCCGAGCGATACGACCGCTTCGAGGTCTTCGAGACTTGCAATCTTGCTGGTCGCGTGCCGGGACAGCGCGAGGGACAACTCCTCCCTGGCGATGCCGGCGCCGTTGTCGCGCACGCGAATGAGTTTCGCCCCGCCCGCGGCAATATCGACCTGGATGTCGTCGGCGCCGGCGTCGAGGCTGTTTTCGACGAGTTCCTTCACGACCGAGGCCGGCCGCTCGACGACCTCGCCGGCAGCGATCTGGTTGATCAGGTGGCCTGGGAGTTGCTGAATGGGCATGAGGACTAACGGGCTCTCAAACCCGTCATTTTTTCAAATCGCCGCTGAAATGTCTCGGTCTGCGGCGTCAGCTGCCGGCGTACAACGGAATACTCAGCGTCTGCCCGACCCGGATCCTGTCGCTCGACAGCTTGTTGGCCGCGCGGATCGCGGCTGTGCTGACGTTGTAGCGCGCCGCGATTTCCGAAAGCGTGTCGCCCCGTGCAATCACGTGCCGCACCTGTTTTGCCGGCACCCTGCGCAATTCCATGGCGATACGCGTATCGGGCGGCGGGTTCGAATAGAAATAGTTGCGAACACCTGCGAGGATCGCGTCCGCAAGCTGTCCCTGGTGGCGTTTGTCGCGCAGCCGCTTTTCTTCCGAGGGATTCGAAATGAACGCGGTCTCGACCAGGATCGAGGGCATGTCCGGCGACTTCAGTACGAGAAAACCGGCCTGCTGCACTGTGCGCCGGTGTACCTTGCCGATGCGTGCCAGTTCGCCGATCACCTTGGAGCCCACGTCCAGGCTCGCACTCAGGGCCGCACTTTGCGACAGGTCGAGCAGCACCGAGGCGAGCACCTCATCCTTGTCTTCGAGGCTGACGCCGCCAACGCGCACGGAGGCATTTTCGCGCTCTGCGAGCTGCCGTGCAGCTTCGTCACTCGCACCCTTTAGCGAAAGGGCGTAGACGGATGCGCCATTCGCGCGGCGATCGTCGACCGCGTCGGCGTGCACGGAGATGAACAGGTCTGCATTGCTGCGGCGGGCAATCGCCATGCGCTTGCGATGATCGACGTAGTAGTCGCCTTCCCTCACGAGCACCGCCTTCATGCCGGGCTCGGCGTTGATGCGCGCGGCCAGCGTGCGGGATATCTGCAGCGCCACGTCCTTTTCGCGCGTCTTGCCGCGACCGATAGCGCCCGGATCGTACCCGCCGTGCCCCGGGTCGATCGCGACAACGATATCGCGCCCGGGCTGGTAGGACTGGGATGCCGTTTTCACCGCGTGCAGACTGCCACTGCGTTGCAGGTCGATGACCAGTCGATCGCCGTACTTGTTGTTCGGGCCCGCCGTGAAGCTCCGTGAGCGCACGGCTTCCCTGAGGTCGAGTACGACACGCAGCTGGCCGTTGGCGCGCACTGCGCTGCGTATCGAGCGCACGGAACCCGTGCCTGCGGGCATTGCCTTGAGTGAATCCGACAGACGGCTCGATTTGAGGTCCACGACCAGGCGGTCGGGACCGCGCAACGTGAAGATGTTGTGTGCGGCCGGGTGGCTCAGGTCCAGTACGACCCGGGTCTTGCCGTCGTCGGACCAGATCCGGATATTCTCAACGGTGGTTGCCGCCTGCGCCGTGGCGCAAAGCAGGATCAGGACACAGCTGACGAGAAAACGCGAAATTGGCATCGCGAGGCGACCACCCAAGCCTTGGTTTATGTCGAGTCAGTATACGAAATTTGCAGGGAATTCCAACAATATTCTTTTCAAAATTAGCAGGATAAACCGATTTATTAATCCACTGGTTCAGTAACAATGCTTTCCTCGAGCCGGGCGACGATCGCCTCGCCGCCCGGGCTGAGCGCCTCGATCGCCGCGCGGCGACCCGGATCGTCGTAGCCGAGTTCGATGCGGATATCCGCCTGCGCGGCGATTCCCGGTGCCCGCTCAGGCCATTCAACGATGCGACAACCCTCGTCGAGCTCGGTCCAGCCAAGGTAACGCAGCTCCTCCTCGCTCGACACCCGGTACAGATCCACGTGATAAACCATGCCGCCCGGTAGATCGTAGGGTTCGACGAGCGTGTACGTGGGGCTTGGCACCGCGCCCGAATGGCCCAGCGAGCGGATCAGTGCTCGCGCGAACGTGGATTTTCCCGCACCGAGGTCGCCCTGCAAAAGCAGCGTCAGACCGGCAATGCGCTCCGGCAACGCGGCAGCAAGCCGCCGCGCAAGCGCTTCGGTCGCGCCCTCGTCGGGAAGTTCTGCCTTCATGGGTTCGCGACCCGCCGCAGTTCGCCGATCAGGTCCGAGGCGATCGTACCGCGCTCCCCGGCCCGCGCCGCCCGGTCTCCCGCACGCGCATGCACCTCGACGCCGACGACGGCGGATGCCTCCTTCCCGAGTCCCTGCGCGAGCAGCGCGGCAATGATGCCGGTCAGCACATCGCCCATGCCGGGACTCGCCATGCCAGGGTTGCCGGCGGTACATAGCCACGGGACCTTCTTCTTCGATGTCACGAGCGTATTCGCGCCTTTCAGTACGACGACGCCGCCGTATTTTTCCTGGAGCGCGCCAAGCGCGGCCCGCCGGTCGCCCTGCACGGCAGCCGCCCCCTCACCGATCAGGCGGCCGGCTTCGCCGGGGTGCGGCGTAATAACGCGGCGCTCGCACTTCGCCGGCGATTCCGCGAGCAGGTTCAATGCGTCGGCGTCCCACACGCTCGGTAAATCGAGCTCGCTGACGGCGGCATAAAGCTGCCGCGACCATTCCGAGGTACCCAGGCCGGGGCCGAACGCGATCGCGGTCGCCCGCTCCAGCAGCGGGCCCAGCGACCCGGCATCTGCGATGCTGTGGCTCATCAATTCCGGCCGTGAGCCGACGATGACCGTTGCGTGGGATGGGTGCGTAGCGATACTCACGAGGCCTGCACCGGTGCGCAGGGCAGCCTCGCCTGCGAGACGTACCGCACCCGGCATGCCTTCGCCGCCGCCGATGATCAGCACGTGACCGAAGTCGCCCTTGTGCGCGCTCCGCGGCCGGCGCTTCAGGCAGCGCCGCAGCACCCGGCTCGATATTCTCCGGCTCATGGCCTGGTCGTGCGGCCGGCAGCGTTCCGGAACATCGAGCCCGTCGAACACGATGGTGCCGCTCAGCTCCGCACCCTCTCCGGCGAACAGTCCTGCCTTGAGGCCGACGAACGTGACCGTCAGGTCGGCTGCGACAGCCGTACCCATCACCTGGCCGGTATCGCCATGGATGCCGGTCGGGATATCGAGCGCCATCACCTGTGCGCGATGCGAATTCATCGCGGAAACGGCTTTCGCGAATTCACCGCTGACATCTCGCTCGAGGCCGCTGCCCAGCAGCGCGTCCACGAGCAGGCCGGCCTTGTCGTCCAGCGCCCCCTCCCAGGGCATGACGACACCGCCCTCGGCGGCAAAATCCATGTAGGCGGTCGCCGCATCGCCCGTCAACGAGTCCGGGTCGACGAGGGCGACGACCGATACGACCATTCCTTCCTGGGCGGCCAGCCTGGCGACGACGTAACCGTCACCGGCGTTGTTGCCGGCGCCGCAGACCACCTGCCAGCGGCTCTCGCCGGGGAAACACTCGCGCGCAGCGCGAACCGCGGCAGCACCAGCTCGCGTCATCAATGCATAGCCCGGGATGCCCTCGTCTTCGATCGCCGTGCGATCGATCTCGCGTACGGTTGCGACGGAATAGATTTCAACGGGTAAGGAACGCATCGGCACGATTATACTGGCAGCGATGAATGAACGCCGGCAAAGAATCGATGATCCCGACAGGCTCAAATCCGACATTCGTGACTGGGCGCTCGATCTCGGTTTCCAGCAGGTCGGTGTGAGCGATATCGACCTCGCACAGGCCGAATCGCGGCTGCAGGAGTGGCTGAGCGCGAACTTCCACGGCCGCATGGACTACATGTCGCGTCACGGCAGCAGGCGCAGCCGCCCGGAGGAACTCGTCCCCGGCACGCTGCGTATCATTTCAGCGCGCATGGACTACCTGCCGCAATCGCAGGAGGCGGCTATTGCCCTGCTCGACCACGAGCGGCATGCCTACGTATCGCGTTACGCGCTCGGGCGGGATTACCACAAGGTTCTCCGCGGCCGTCTGCGTGCCCTGGCCCGCCGGATAGAGGACCATATCGGCCAGTTCGGCTACCGGGTATTCGTCGACAGCGCGCCGGTCCTCGAGAAAGCGATCGCGGAAAAAGCCGGGCTGGGCTGGATCGGCAAGCACACGAACCTGATCAACCGCGACGCCGGCTCGTGGTTCTTTCTCGGCGAGCTGTACACCGACCTGCCGCTCCCCACGGACGCCGCTGAGGGCTCGCATTGCGGCACCTGCCGCGCCTGCATCGACGTCTGCCCCACCGGCGCTATCGTTGCGCCCTACAAGCTCGATGCGCGGCGCTGCATCTCCTACCTCACGATCGAACTGAAGGAATCGATCCCCACAGAATTCCGCAAGGCGATCGGCAACCGCGTCTACGGCTGCGACGACTGTCAGCTGTTCTGCCCGTGGAACAAATTCGCACAGCAAAGCAACGAGCCCGATTTCGCGCCGCGCCACGAACTCGATGCCGCGGATCTCGTGGCACTATTCGACTGGGACGAAGCGACGTGGCTCCAGCGAACCGAGGGCAGTGCCATTCGGCGTATTGGCTACGACCGCTGGCTGCGTAACATAGCGGTAACCCTCGGCAATGCAGAATCGACGGCCGAGGTCATCTACGCACTGAACAAGCGACGTGATTCGGACTCAAAGCTCGTGGCCGAGCACGTCGCCTGGGCGCTGGCTCAGCATGAAGAAAACAACTAGAAACCAGGGGGAGACCATGTTCGAAGCAACCGAGTCCGAGTACCTCGTGCCTTTTGACGGCTCGTTCCGGGTCACGAAGGCGAGCACCACGGCACTAACCGACCGGCACCCGCATAAGGGAAAACACCGCAAGGGGGCGACCGACGCCCTGAAGCAGCTGCAACGCGTTCTCGCGGCGGGCGACCGGCACGCCGTACTGCTCGTGTTCCAGGCGATGGATGCTGCCGGCAAGGACAGCACGATTCGCGCCGTGATGCAGGGCGTGGATCCATCCGGTTGCCAGGTATTCAGTTTCAAGAAGCCGTCGAGCCAGGAACTCGATCACGATTTCCTGTGGCGCACCAATCGCTGCCTGCCGGAGCGCGGACGAATCGGAATCTTCAACCGCAGCCACTACGAGGAGGTGCTCGTCGTCCGCGTGCATCCGCAGATACTGGCCTCGCAGAAGCTACCCGGCGAACTGAACCTGGAGTCAATCTGGGACGACCGGCTGCGCTCTATTCGCGAGCACGAAGAACATCTCGCGCGCAATGGCACGGTGATCATCAAGTTCTGGCTCAACGTCTCGAGGGATGAGCAGAAACGCCGCTTCCTCGCGCGCCTCGACAAGCCGTCCAAGAACTGGAAATTCGAACCCCGGGACGTCATCGAACGGCAGCACTGGAACGACTACATGCACGCCTACGAGGAAGCGCTCAACGCGACCTCGCGGCCATGGGCTCCCTGGTACGCGATCCCCGCCGACAGCAAGCCTTACATGCAGGCGCGCGTTGCCGAGATAATCATCGATGCCCTGGAAAACATCGGCCTGCGTTACCCGGAGCCCAGCGACGAAGACCGGATCGCGTTCGCCGCAGCACGACAGGCGCTTGAAAACGATCATTAGCCGCACCGTGCAGGGCCTGACTAACCATAATGTGGTCCAGTCGGCGTTTTTTCGGGACGCAATCCGCCAAAATTGATGATATGGAGCGAGCCGCAACGATAAATTCGGATTACAAGCGCTCGTTGCTGCAGGCGCTGGAGCTGTTCCAGGGCGTACGCCCGGATGACGTGCAGGACCTGTTGCAGCGTTGCGACCGGCGCGACCTTGGCGCCGGCGAATTGCTGTTGTCGCCGGGCGCAAAGAACGAATACGTGTTCATCGTTCTGTCGGGCAGTCTCAACGTGCACGTAGGTTCACCGGGAGGGCCGATTCTCGCGACGATGGAGACCGGCGCCTGCGTCGGCGAAATGTCGATCATCGAGGACAGGGACCCCTCTGCCTTCGTCATCGGTGCGGAGGACACCCACCTGCTCGTTATCCACCAGTCCGTCCTCTGGGAGATGGTCGACGCATCGCACGAGTTTGCGAAGAACTTGCTCGTGGTGCTTTCGGAGCGCGTTCGCAGCCATAACAAGGTTATTGCAGACAGCTACGGCGAGTTGCGCAAGTTCGAGCGCCATGCGACGACCGATGCCCTGACCGGACTCGGCAACCGGCATTCGATGGAAGACTCCTTTCCACGCGAAATCAAGCGATGCACGAAGAACGACGAACCCGTGTCGTTGATCATGATTGATGTCGACAACTTCAAGGATTTCAATGACAGGTTCGGGCATATCGCAGGCGACCGCGCGCTTGCAGCCGTCTCGCGAATTCTGCGCGAGCATTTTCGGCCGCGTGACGTGCTGGTGCGGTACGGCGGCGACGAATTCGCGGTATTGCTGCCGCAGGTGGATTTGGAAGCCGCACTGGTGGTCGCCGACCGTGTACGCCGCTCCGTGAGCGGTAATACGGGAGACGGCAGCGATTCCCTGATACAGATTCCCGTGCGCATATCCATGGGCGTCGCCGAGCTGCCACCCCATGGAAACCTCGACAACCTGATCCGGGCGGCTGACGCAGCCCTGTATCGCGCCAAGCACGCGGGCCGCGATCGCGTTTCCCGCTAGATTGTTACAACGATGTTATCGATGAGGCGCGCGTTGCCGAGTTGCGCCGCCGCCAGCACGACGATTTCGTCGCAGTCGCGGTCGGGCGGCTCGAGATTCTCGGCGCGGCGAATTGCGACGTAGTCCGGAATAAACCCTGCTGCCTGGAGCGTGTTGCGGGCGTCGTTCTCGAGACCCTCGAAATCGCGTTTACCCGTCTGCAGTTCGACACCGATCGTTTTGATTGCCGCGTGGAGCTGCGGTGCAACCGCCCTTTCCGCCTCGCTGAGGTACTGATTGCGCGAACTCATGGCAAGACCGTCGGACTCGCGCACCGTCGGCGCGGTAATGATCCGGATCGGCAGGCTGAGATCCGCCGTCATGTGACGAATCACGAGTTGCTGCTGGTAGTCTTTCTGGCCGAAAACGGCAACGTCCGGCTGGACAAGTGCGAACAGGCGAGCCACTACCGTCGTTACTCCATCGAAATGGCCGGGCCGCGATGCGCCGCAAAAATTCCGTGTGAGGCCAGGCACCGATACCAGCGTGGCCTTGTCGATCCCGAAGGGATACACGGTGTCCACGTCCGGCGTGAACAGCACGTCGGCATCGAGTTTCTTGAGGCGCTGGGTGTCGCGTTTCAGGGTGCGTGGATACTCCTCGAAGTCCTCACCTTCACCGAACTGCGTGGGATTCACGAACACCGTTACTACGACGCGTTCGGCATGCTGACGCGCAAGGTCGACGAGACTCAGGTGCCCCTCGTGAAGATTACCCATCGTCGGTACGAGCGCGACGTGTTCATTGTGATGACGCCAGCCTTCGTGCAGCTCGCGGATTTCTTCCCGGGAATTTATTACTTGCATCGGTAGCGTTCCGGCATCAGGAAAAGCAGTGTTCGGGCGCCGGATAGCTGCGATCCTTGACAGCTTTGACGTATGCCCCGATAGCCTCGAGCGGCGATGCCTGCCCGGCCTGGAAATTCCTCACGAAACGCGGCGTTTTTCCCTGGGTGATGTCGAGAATGTCGTACAGCACGAGGATCTGACCGTCGACATCGGGCCCCGCCCCGATACCGATCACGGGTACCTCGAGCAACTCGCGAATGGACTTCCCCAGCTCGCTCGGCACACATTCCAGCAGGACGATATCGGCACCGGCATCCTGAAGCCGCTTTGCGGCCCTCTTCATGTCCTTCGCCTTCTCGGCCTCCCTGCCCTGCACCCGAAACCCGCCAATCTTGTGCACCGACTGGGGCTTCAGTCCGAGGTGCGCGCACACCGGGATGTCGTGACGGGCCAGGTGTTCGACGATCTCGACCTGGCCCTCGCCGCCTTCGAGCTTGATCATCATTGCGCCGCCTTCCTGCATCATGCGCACGGAGTTCTCGAGCGCCTGGTCAGGGTTCGCATAACTCATAAACGGCATGTCGGCGACGAGAAACGCACGCCGTAGACCGCGTGACACGGCGCGGGAGTGATACACGACGTCCTTGACGGTGACCGGTACGGTCGTGTCGTGACCCTGGATGACCATGCCCAGCGAATCGCCCACGAGCACCAGATCGACACCTGCAGCATCGACCAGCACGGCAAAGCTCGCGTCGTACGCGGTCAGGCAGGCGATCGGTTCGCCCTCCGCCTTCATTGTGCGTAGCGTCGAGACGTTGACCGGCGGCTCGGCCATGCCCCGTTGCTCAAGCTGCGTATACATCGGTATCTCTCCAGGGGTCGCTACGGGTTTTTGCAGTCAGGCCAGCGCGGCCGCGGTCGGGTTGAAGAAATGCCGACCACCCGTCGTGCGCTCGATCTGGCGAAATAGCTGCTCGTAATCCGCGTCATTGCTCACTGGGTCGATTTGCGACGCGTTCACGATCAGAAGGGGACCATCGTTATACGCGTGAAAGAAGCGTGCGTAAATATCCGTCAGCTGCTCGAGATAAGCCCGGTCGATCATCTGCTCGAAGCCGATACCGCGGCGGGCAATTCGTTCCAAAAGCACGTCGACGGATGCCTGCAGGTAAATCACCAGATCCGGCACCGGGGCTTCGACAGCCAGCTTGTCCGCGATCTGCTCGTAGAGTGCCAGCTCGTCCGCGTCGAGATTGAGCTCGGCAAACAGCCGGTCCTTTGCGAACAGGTAGTCACAGACACGGACCGTGGCGAACATGTCGGTCTGCCGCAGTTGTTCGATTTGCCGGGCCCTGGAGAACAGGAAAAACATTTGCGTCGGTAATGCCGCCGAACTGCCCTCCCGGTAAAAGCGCTCGAGAAAGGGATTTTCGAGGGCCTCTTCGAGTATCAGTTCGGCGGACAGGCTCTGCGCGAGCCGCTTCGCAAGCGCCGTCTTGCCCGCACCGATCGGTCCCTCGACAACGATATGGCGCGGGCTGCCGGCCGCTTGGCTGGGACTGCGTGTCGACACAATGGCGTTCCTGTCAGGCGATTCTCGAAATGCGCGGCTCGCTGTCGTCTACCGGCAGGTCGCGCACGCGTCCGAGACCCGGAATTACGAAGTCGGGCGCGATTTCACATAACGGCAACAATACAAAATTTCGCGAAGCGATGCCCGGGTGGGGCACGGTGAGATCCGGCTCGTCGACCAAATGGCCGTCGTAGGCGAGCAGATCCAGGTCCAGAACGCGGGGACCCCAGTGAATTTCACCGCGCTCACGGCCGCGGGCCGATTCGATCGACTGTAGCTGTGCCAGGAACTCGCGCGGGGGCAAAACCGTCGTCAGCAGCGCTGCGGCGTTGACAAAATCGGGTTGCTCGATCCCCCCGAGCGGCGCGGACCGGTACAGCGACGACCTCGCCACCAGCCTCGTTTGATCCATGCCCTCGAGCATGCCGAACGCGGTCTCGATCTGCCGCGCAGGGCCGTCGAGGTTGCTGCCGAGACCGACAAGAACCTCCACGACGGCAGGGCTCACGACGATTGTCCCGCCTTCGGCCGGCGCCTGCGGCGGCGGCTGCGGCCTTTAGCCCGCGCCTTGCGATGAATCTGGAAGGTCTCCGCCCGCTTGTCCGGGGACTGGCTCTGCACGTCGGTCCAGAAGCGCGCGATTTCCCGGTCGAACTGGCCGACTTCAGCCAGCAACATCATGAAATCGTAGGCGGCGCGGAAGCGACGGTGTTCCAGCAAGTTCAGTGCCCGCTTGCCGCGCGTCGTCGTGAAGCGCGGCTGCAAAGCGATCATCTCGCGCATCGGCACGGTGAAGCGCCGCGGTATCGACACCCGCCTTTGCTGCTGCCCGGCAAGCTCGTAGGACGCAAGGCTCAGAGCCTGCGATTCCGACATCTTTTCCTCGGCGCGCAGATCGGCAGCGAGGCGCTGCGCCGGCGCCCAGAAGAACACACCCAGCAGGAACATCGGGGTCACCGACAAGCCCTGGGCGACCCGTTTGTCCGTATTCCTCAGCGCAGCGCGCACGAAGTCAGCGAACGCGTCGTCCTGCTCGATTTCCTGGTCGGTCGCCGGGAACAGTTCCGCAAACAAACCGTAGTCACGCAGCATGTCGTACGTCCGCTCGGCATGACCTGCCTGGAACAGCTTGAGGAACTCGTCGAACAGCCGCGCAGCCGGGACGTTCGTAAGCAGATCCGCCTGGCTGCGTGTCGCCTTGCTGACGGACTTGTCGACGGTGAACTCGAGCTTCGCTGCGAATCGTACAGCGCGGAGCATGCGCACGGGGTCCTCGCGGAGTCGCTGTTGCGCGTCGCCGATCAGGACGATGTGCTTTTGCTGGATGTCCTCGACGCCACCGACAAAATCCCAGATGCTGTGATCAGCGATGTTGTAGTAAAGCGCATTGCAGGTGAAATCGCGGCGCCAGACGTCTTCTTCGATGCTGCCGTAGACGTTGTCACGGATGATGCGGCCTTCGTCGTCGTGCGCGTGATCGTCGTCCACGTGATTCGCGGCGGCACGAAAGGTCGCGACCTCGATGATCTCCCGACCGAACCGCACGTGCGCGAGCCGGAACCGGCGTCCGATGAGGCGGCAGTTCGAGAACAGCGCACGCACCTCGTCCGGCGTCGCGTCAGTCGCAACGTCAAAGTCCTTGGGGTGCAGTCCCACCAGGGCATCGCGTACACAACCGCCGACGAGGAATGCCTGATAGCCGGATTTATGCAAACGGTACAGTACCTTCAGCGCACTCTTGGAGAATTCGTCCCGAGAGACACCGTGGGCTGAGCGGGGGATGATCTTGGGACCTTTCGATGCAGGTTTCCCGGTATTCTTCAAATGATTTCCGCTTGAGGATTCAATATGCGGCCGTATAATAGCAGCCCCTGCCCTGCCGGGGCAGACAAAAACCCTATCTCCGCTCCCTTCGTCTAGCGGTTTAGGACGCCGCCCTCTCACGGCGGTAACAGGGGTTCGAATCCCCTAGGGAGTGCCAAACAAATGAACGGGCCCGCCTTGTGCGGGCCCGTTCATTTGTTTTGCTCTGTCTATGGCGGAGACGGACTGCTGGTTCGATCCGAGGCCAGCAAAGCTGGCCGACCTTTGCTGTTTTAAGTAACCGAAAATGTCCGCTGACACCGAGAGCGGTCGTTCGAATGACCAAAATTAGCG
>CBDUCE010000067.1:0-13917 GCA_965365575.1 uncultured Gammaproteobacteria bacterium | reverse complement strand
CAACCACTGCATTAAGAACATTCTGTATACCTTTGTTTTTAAAGGCAGAACCACAGTAGGTCGGAAAGAAGTCCAGGTTGATCGTGCCCTTCCTGATGCAACGCTTCAGGTCCTCGATCGAGGGCTCGTTGCCTTCGAGATACTGCTCCAGAAGATCGTCGTCCTGCTCGACGGCGGTTTCGATCAGCTTCTCACGCCATTCCTCGACCGCGTCCTGCATGTCCTCGGGCACGTCGCTTATCTGGTAGTCGTCAGGATCGTCCCGTCCGCCCCAGACCCACGCCTTGCGCTCGAGCAAATCGACGACGCCCTGGAAGTTGTCTTCTACGCCGATCGGCAGCGTCATTACCAGGGGACTGGCCGCGAGCACGTCCTTGATCTGCTGCACGACGCGGTAGAAATCGGCACCGACGCGGTCCAGCTTGTTGACGAAGATGATGCGTGCCACTTCGGAGTCGTTCGCGTAGCGCCAGTTGGTCTCCGACTGCGGTTCGACGCCGCCGGAACCACAGAAGACACCCACGCCGCCATCCAGTACCTTGAGAGAGCGATAGACTTCGATAGTGAAGTCAACGTGCCCCGGCGTGTCGATGATGTTCAGGCGGTGGTTGTTCCACTCGCAGCTGGTCGCAGCGGACTGGATCGTAATGCCGCGCTCCTGCTCCTGCTCCATGAAGTCGGTTGTCGCCTCGCCGTCATGCACTTCACCCGTACGATGAATCTTGCCGGTAAGCTTCAGGATGCGCTCGGTCGTGGTCGTCTTGCCCGCGTCGACGTGGGCAAAAATGCCGATATTTCTGTAAATGTTCAGGTCTTTCATCTCGAGTCTTCAGCTGTGTCCTAATCAAAACGCACCCACGCCCCAATAATCGAATGACGTCGCTCTCGGCATGCCAGAGAACATGGAGCTTCGTCGAGCAGGGTGGGTGCCTGTATTCAGTGCCGTCCAGGGAATACCCGCGGGCGTCTTTCGTGGCGCTTTTGCCCGGTCCGGCGCGGCTTTCGGGCGCGGATAATAGCAGCGCTGCCGCCCCTAAACCAGTAATTTCTAAGGCCATTGCGCGCCAGGACCCGAAATGGCGGCCGTCGGCACGATTTCAATGCCCGGAGCCCCGCTCAAGCCGGTTTTTGCGGCTAGCGGCGCAGAATAGCCCACCAGCGCGCGATGTTGAGCAGGCTCATCAGCGACGCGGAAACGTAGGTCAGCGCGGCCGCGGTCAGCAGGCGGCGGGCGTGCGGTCGGTCGACTTTCTTCAGTACACGCTGCTCGTCGAGCAGCGGCAGTGCCCGCCTGAAACTCGCGTCGAATTCTGTGGGCAGGGTGGCGAGGTGCACGAGCGTCGAGGTCGCGAGCGTCAGGAAACCGGCCAGGAACATGATGATGCCGATGCTGGGTACGCGGGTGAGGGCGGCCACGAACGGCGCCACCATGAGTGCGCCGGCACCCAGGCGTTCGACGGGCCTTGCCACGCGGACGAGGTACGTGCGCAACCGCAGCGGTCCATAGCCCTCGTGATCCTGGATGGCATGACCGACTTCGTGGGCGGCCACCGTGATCGCCGTGAGCGAGCGGCCGTCGTACTTGTCGGGCGTCAGTCGAACCGCTTTCGTCGTGGGATCGTAATGGTCACCCTGGTCGGTGGATTCGACGTTAACGTGCTGCATGCCCAGGTTGTTGAGCAGGAAACGTGCCAGCTGGGCACCCGTGCCGCCGTACCGGTCCGGCGGATTGCTGTAGCGCTCGATCACCCTGCGAACCCAGAGGCCGGGTCCGAAAACCAGGGCGAGCAGCACGACGATCATCACGACAAAAGCCATGCCGTCATCGTAGCGTGCCTTTCGGGCAACGAATAGCGTATCGTCTTGTCGTCGTGTACTGCAGGGGAAACGATGACACCGCAACAAGCCATCCTGTTCGTCATCCTGGTTCTGGTTTTCGTGATGCTCATATGGGGCCGCTGGCGTTACGACCTGGTCGCTTTCATCGCGTTGATGGTGGCATTGCTGTCCGGCGTCGTGCCCGTTTCCGAAGCCTTTTCCGGCTTCGGGCATCCCGCGACGATCATCATTGCGCTCGTGCTTATCGTCAGCCGCGGTTTGTCCAATTCGGGTGTCATCGAACTCCTGGCGCGCTATGTCATCGACTCGTCTCGCCGGCTCGCCGCGCACGTAGGCATCATGGCCGGCCTCGCCGCATCGTTGTCGGCGGTGATGAACAACGTGGCCGCGCTGGCCTTATTGATGCCACTCGATCTCCAGGCGGCAAAAAAGAGCGGCCGCAGTCCGTCGCTGTCTCTCATGGCGCTGTCATTTGCGTCCATTCTCGGCGGCATGATCACGCTGATCGGTACGCCGCCGAACATCGTCATCGCCGAGTTTCGCAACGATGCGCTGGGTGATCCCTTCCAGATGTTCGACTTCGCCCCGGTCGGCATCGCCTGTGCCGCGGTTGGCGTCGCGTACGTCACGCTGATCGGCTGGCGCCTGCTACCGGCGTCACGAACCTCGAGCGATGCCCAGGCTGACCTTTTCGATATCTCCGACTACATTGCCGAAGTCCGGGTGCCGGAGGGTTCGGCCGTAATCGGCAAGCGCGTCCGCGAGCTCGACGAGCTGGCTGCGAAAAGCGACATCGAAATCGTCGGCCTGACCCGCAAGGGGAGGCGGCTGCCGGGCCTCGCGCGGATCGCCACGATCGAGGCAGACGATATCCTCGTCATCGAGGCGAACCCCGAGAGCCTCGACGAGGCGCTGGGCGCGCTGGAACTCGAGTACGTCGGAAAGTCCGAAGGGGTGCTCGAGGACGGCGACCTCGAATTCGTGGAGGTCGTGGTGCCGGAATCCTCCAGACTTGCCGGCCGCTCGGCCATGTCCATACGCCTGCTGTACCGCTACCGGGTGGCGCTGGTTGGCGTATCGCGCGCGGGCAAGCGATTCAGGGAAAACGTCCGCAAGCTCACACTGCATCCCGGCGACGTGCTGCTGCTGCTGGGTTCCGAGGAGCGGCTGGGTGACGTTACGGGCCAGCTCGGGCTCCTGCCGCTCGCCCATCGCGGGCAGCGGGTCGTCCAGCGGCACATGGCGTGGCAGGCGGTCGCGATCTTCGTGGCGGCGATCGCGGCGGCCAGCGCCGGCCTGGTCTACCTGCCGGTTGCGCTGGGCTGCGTCGTCGCGGCTTACGCCCTGCTCAATATCGTGCCGCTGCGCGAGATCTATACCGCGATCGAGTGGCCCGTCATCGTCCTTTTGGGGTCCATGATCCCGATCGGCGGCGCGCTCGAGGCGACGGGCGGATCGACGCTGATCGTCGACACGATTCTCGGCCTGACGGGCAGCCTCTCGCCGGTCATGGTGCTGACGCTGCTGATCATTGTGACAATGACCCTGTCGGACGTGATGAACAACACCGCGACGGCGATCATCGCTGCGCCGATTGCCCTGGAGATTGCCGACCATCTCGATGCGAATCCCGATGCGTTCCTGATGGGCGTGGCGGTCGCGGCGTCCTGCGCGTTCCTCACGCCGATCGGCCACAAGAACAACACCCTGATCATGGGGCCGGGGGGCTACCAGTTCGGCGACTACTGGCGCATGGGCCTGCCGCTCGAGATCCTGATCGTGCTCGTTTCCGTGCCGATGATCCTGCTCGTATGGCCCTTGTGACGGGCGCATCTTATGTCAAGCGACTGTCGCTATTTACACGACTCGGTGGTCACATCCTGACATTCGAAGACGCGATAAAAGTTCATAAATATTCGAGAAAAAATACATAATTTATTGATAAATAGTAAATTACTAGATTTTACTTTCACGCGATTTGCTTGGCACGCGGTTTGCACCCTGTTGAATGACCCTTGACTACACGAGCCAATTCGCTTGGCGCAACGGAGGCTACGATGGAGCGAGCAATCATCCAGGACTGGGTTATCAGCAAGGTGCCGATGAAGGTCGGCGGTTACCGCGAAGTTAAATATCGTGTTTACCGCGATGGCAACAAGCACTTCCAGGAGATCCGCGAGAACGGTGGAGCATCGATCCATACCCTGGAACTTCCCGAGGGCATGAAGCTCGATCGCGGCAGCTACGAAGTTCTGCTGCGCTACGTGCTCGTCGACGTCGTCGCGGCGTAGTCCTCGACCGCCTGCCAGACGCGCAGCAGATTCTCGCCGAGGATCTTGCGAATATCGGCCTCGCTGTAGCCACGGCGCAGCAGGCCCTCGACGAGATTCGGGTACGCCGATACGTCCTTGAGGCCCGTCGGCAGTGAGTCGCCGACCCCGTCGTAATCGGATCCCACGCCGACATGGTCGACGCCGACCAGCTCGATGACGTGGTCGAAATGATCGAGGACGTCATCGAGCGCGGCATAGGGCATGGGGCCGTGCTCCGCTTCCCAGGCGGCTGCAAACTGTGCTTGCGCCTCTTCGCGTGAAAGCTCGCTGTGTTCCTCGGCAAAGGCCGTCGACGCAGGCCAGCGTTTTGACGAGTACTGTTGCGCCTCTTCGGTGATGAACGCGGAGCCGAAGTTGATCATGATGACGCCACCGTTTTCGGCGAGCGCCCTGATCATCTCGTCGCTCATGTTGCGTTCCCAGCCGGGCGTAAAGTGGCGTGCGGAGGAGTGAGACGCGATCACGGGCACGGCGCTGACAGCCAGTACCTGCCGGAACGCCTCGTCCGAGACGTGGCTGACGTCAACCATGATGCCCAGGCGGTTCATCTCCCGCACGACCTCGATGCCGAATTCGCTGAGCCCGTTCCATTGACGATTTTCGTCGTACGAGGAGTCCGAGATGTGGTTCGAGAGGCTGTGAGCGAGCGTGACGTAGCGTATTCCACGTTCGAAAAAGTGTCGCAGGTTGGCGAGGTCGCCTTCGATCGGCGAGCCGTTTTCCATGCCCATCGGCAGCGACACGATGCCCTGCCCGAAATGATTTCGGACATCTGCAGGGGAGGTGGCAATGGCAAATTTGCCGCCCGAGGTTGCCGCAATATTTTCAACTAAATCAATGAGTTCTTCCGCTTTTTCGTAGGACTCGCCCTCCGCCTCCAATGCCGCGGGGGTGTAAATCGACATGAACGCGGCATCGAGTCCGCCGGCACGGGCGCGGGGATAGTCGAAATCACCCCCGTCGGTTGCCTGGCTCACGTCCGCGGCTGATTCGATGAGGCGATAGGGGACGTCGATGTGGGTGTCGACAATAATGGATTCCCGGGCGATGCGCTGTGCCTCGGCGGCGAAATCCGGCGCGGGCGGGGCACCGCGCTCGCAAGCGGCGAGTAGCGCGAGCGAGAGCGTCACTAGGCTGAGTTTGTAAGTCATTGATTCAAAGTGGGCTGCTTGAAACAGGCGCGCATTGTAACCATATTGATGCGGTCAGGGTGCTTTTCAGCACGTCGAAAGCGCCCATTACAGGAGAGTCCGATGCGTGACGACAACCCGCCCGCCGACCATGCTATCCCCGAAAACAGGGACAGCGGCATCCCGATCGAGGAGAACATCAAGTCCCGGTCCACTTGGCTGCGACTGCTGTTCATGTTCGCCTATTACGTGATAGGCACGGTAGCGACGGCCGTGCTCACGCTTGTCGTGATACTGGGTTTCCTGTGGGTTCTGTTCACGGGCGAGAAAAATGGCCAGCTGCAGCAGGCCGGGCAGGCGATTGCCGCCTACCTGTACGAGATCATCCGCTACCTGACGTTCAATACCGAGGACAAGCCGTTCCCGTTTGGCAACGACTGGCCGTCTGCGGAAATCGGGGACTGACGGCCCTCAGATCAGTTCACGCTGCGCCGGCTGCCAGTGGGTGAGCTGAACCTGCGCCGCGCCGACGCCCAGTCCCCGCACCCAGCGGGCCGCCGCATCCAGCGACACCCAGGTCTTGACCTTGCCCTTGAGGGTCTCCGCGGTGACCGCGCCGTTTGGCGTCCTCGCTTCGACGTGAAATCGTGCGCCGCTCGCGACAATACTGATCTTCCTGACGGCGCCGGCGGCGACCAGCGCTCTCAGCATTCGCTCATCCATTCCTTCTCCTCGAGGACAGATCGGGTTTCTCGTAGACCGTGATGCCGGACTGGTCGCAGTGCCGGCGAATGAGTACTTCCACCATGTTGGCGACACTGCGATGCTCGCGCGCCGCTGCCTCGCGGACGGCGTCCTTGAGGGCAGGGTGGATACGCAAGTTGAGCGTCGATGTGCGGGTTTTCGCCATGCAACACAATATAACGCAATTAAGTACTAAATGTAACGCATTTTGCGTTTCCTGGCGGTCGAAAGTGCGGCTGGATCGGCGCATTCGCGGGGTGACTGCGCTAAGTTCCGGTCATGACGTTCGACTTCCTGCAGCAACACTGGGCCCTGTTCATTGCCGGCATCATCGGCACGGCAGTGCTGCTGTTCGCGGGATGGCGGGCATGGCTGGACTGCCCGCGCGGCCGCCTGTATGTCGCGCGAAAGCGGTTGCGTGCAAAAATCCGCGAGGCGCGAAACATCTGGCGCGCCGGCGGGCGCGCGACCGTCAGGCTCGATCGGCTGGTGTCGAAGTCGGATTCTGTTCGGCCGAGCCGATTGGAGGAAGCGACAGATGCAGTAAGGGATGCTCAGGCCTTGCTGAAGATCGCCAACGACCAGGTGCTCATCGCGGAGAACCACGTGCGTAAGATCATCGTGGAAGAGTTTCCGCCCAGAGACCACGAACGCATGCGCAGCCGTTACCTTCCCGGCGACCGCCAGGAAAGCAAACCGTTTACCTTCTGACGTGGCGCTGGCGGCCTTGGCGCGGGTATGATCCGCGGCGTGCCCCACGTATGAGGAGATCCGATGGACGACATGCGCGTTACCAGCGTCAACGTCGGACGTGAAGAGACCATCGATCACGGCGATCGCCGTTTCACAACGGGAATCCGCAAGCGCCCGGTCGATGGCGCGGTATACATCGGTGCCGACTCGGTTGCCGGCGATACGATCTCCGACAAGAAACATCATGGCGGCGCGGACCAGGCGGTGTATGCCTACAGTGCGAACGACTACGAGTGGTGGTCGGCGGAGCTGGGCCAGGAGTTCGCACCCGGCACCTTCGGCGAGAATCTCACGATTGAAGGCTTACCGACGGACATGAATGTCGGTGACCGGCTGCTGATCGGGGATGTTCTACTCGAAGCGACCGCACCGCGCATCCCCTGCAGCACGCTCGCGGCGCAGATGCAGGACTCCGGATTCGGCATGGCGTTTCGCAAGGCCGAGCGTCCCGGCATCTATTTCAGGGTGCTCAACGAGGGCGAGGTGTCGGCAGGGGATGCCGTCACGTGCATCGATAACCCTGCGCCCGTCGTCTCGATCCTCGAGCTCTACCGCCTCGCTTACGACCTGCGACCGGACCCCGACGTGCTCGAGCGCTATCTCGAGGCACCGCTGGCAGAGCGCATGCGCGCGTCGATCGAAGAGAAGCTGTCTGCGGCAAGTCGGTCGTAGCAGCGCCCCAAAAAAAGACCCCGCCGAGGCGGGGTCCAGAGGGGGAGCTTACAGCTCAGGGAGATTGGATTTCCGCCGTCTTCAGGGAGCCAGCGGGGTATCGTCAATCAGGATGACGCCAAGATCGGTTGCCGCGGCGTCGGGCAGGGCGTCGCGTGCGATAACGGTGTAAACGCCGCCATCGTCGAGCGCAACGTCCTCGAGGGGGCCGATAGCCGGAGTGCGCGAACCGCTGACGGTTACCGTGATGTCATAGGTGCCGCCCGGTACAGCGAGGAATCCCGTATTAGCGAGATACGCCACGCCCGACAGCGTCGGCTCGACGCTCTCGTCGCTGATGTCCGTATCCGGTGCCGTTACGTAAATATCGACGGTGTCCGGGTCGAGCGACGCGGCCGTGACCGACGCATGGATGATTCGCACCTTCGCAAACAGCGGGATCTGGCGCGGATCGTCGTCAGCGACCGTGACGGTCAGCTCCTCGATCGTTCCCTCGGTGCCGCCGAGGCGACCAACGGCTATGACGTCGGTCGTCGTTCCGGCCGCGAACTCGAGGTCGGCAGGACCGATTGCGGCGCCTTCGACGCCGGTACCAGCGGGCGCCACTACTACGGAGTATGTGCCGGCCGGAACCTCCGTGGGGCCGTCCAGGGGCAAGAAGTTGGGGAACTCGAGTCCCTCGATGAGCGCTGCGCCGTCGGCAAAAACGTCTACCGCGGGCGTGTTGTTGGATGCGTGAACCACCCGAAGAGCCGCTGGAGTCCCGTCGCTCAGGATTTCACCCGAACCGGTACTGTCGAGGACAACGAGGCTCACCGGCGATTCGCCGCGCGTCGTGTTGGGTACCGCCGCGATGACCAGATCGGCTCCATCGGCGAGCGTCACCGTGCCGGAATCGAAGGCCAGCAGGAAGTTTTCGTCACCCGGCGTGCCAACGCCGACGCGGATCTGGTAATCGCCCGCGGTCAGCTCGGCCGGGCCGTCGGCCGGCAGCGTCTCCTTGAAGTTGAACGAGCCCAGCGGCGCCTCGGCGGCCAGGTCCGCGCCGGGCGCGGTAACGTAAACATCGACGGGGCCACCGACGAGCTGCTGCACATTGTTGGCTGCGTGCAAAACCCATACGCGCGCAGCACCAGCAGAAACAGCCGTGCCGGGCTGGGTCAGTACGAGGGGCTCGATATTCTGGACGTCATTCAGCGCGACGACGGTGTTGATCGTGTCTTCATCGAAAGTGAGGTCGGCGGGTCCTATGACCGACGCGTTGCCGCCGGGGAGAATACCCTGGACGTCAATAGAGTAAGTGCCCGCATCGAGCGTGACCCACCCGGATGCATCCTTGTAATCGACGTCGCTGAGTGCCTCTGTACCGTCGATGAACACGTTGACGGCCGGGGCATCCGGCGAGGCGTGCAGGACCTGTACCGTCGTCGTCGGCACCGGCGGCTCGACCGGGGCCGGATCGCTATCGTCAGAGTCGCATGCGGCCAGCATCAAAACGCTGGAGGCGAGAAGAAGCTTGCTAATGTTATTCATGGCAAATCCTTTTTGCGGCAGAAAAGTTCGAGGAAGGAGTTTGCGCAAGTCGCAGGCAGTGATGGTGTCAGTCGCGTATCAGGATGTTTCCAATTGTTTCGTGCGCCCATTTCCCGCGGGACTGCAACGGTTCGACGCGCTATGATTCACGGATGACAAAAGTGCTGATCATCGATGACGACCGCAAACACTCCGAACTGTTGCAGGAGTACTTCAAGCGTTTCGGCATCAAGCTCATAGCCGCCGGCGATGCCAGCGAAGGCTTTCGCAAGCTGTCAGTGGAGGACCCGGATCTTCTGCTACTCGACGTGATGCTCCCCGGTAAAGACGGCTTCGCCATCTGCCGCGAGGTCCGCAAGTCGAGCAATATCCCGATCATCATGCTGACGGCCCGCGGTGACGTAATCGATCGTGTATCCGGCCTCGAGCTCGGTGCAGATGATTACATCGGCAAACCTTTTGAGCCGCGCGAACTCGTCGCGCGTGTCCAGGCGATCCTGCGCCGCAGTGATTCGGCAGGGCCGAGCTCCGGAAAGCTGCGGTTCGAGGGGCTGGAGATCGACACGGAATCTCGCTCGGTACAGGTCGACGGCAAGAGTGTGGATCTGACGTCCATGGAGTACGAGCTTTTGCTGATCCTCGCGCGCCGCCACGGCAAGAAGCTCTCGCGTGACGACATTCTGGGCGAACTGCGCGGTATCGACGCCGCTATTCTTACCCGCTCCGTCGACATCATGGTCTCCCGTTTGCGGCAGAAGCTGGGCGATTCGGTGAAGCCACCGCGGTTCATACAGACCGTCTGGGGACGGGGTTATTCATTCGTCGGGGTGCCACTGACCGATGATTAAATGGCTGGCGCGATCACTGTCGTTCCGGCTAACGATCATCTTCCTGCTGCTCGGCGGACTTTTCGTTTACGGTACTCTCGTCGCCATTCGCTGGGTATACAACAGCGATGACGTCCGCGGCCTGATCAGCGGGCACCTCTCACTGCATGTTCAATACGTCAGGGAAGATATCGGCAGCCCGCCGCGCATCGACCGGGCCCTCGCGATCACCGAGCGCGTGCCGGTCGACATTCGCATACTCGGCCCTGACATCGACTGGGCCTCGGATCCTGATTTTCCCAGGCTTTCCGAGCTTACGTTCGGCCCGAGTCCCGCTTTCAGCGACGACCCCGATGCCTGGGTCGACGAGCTCCTCGGTGTCGAATTTGCGAGCCAGGGCGATCACAACTTCCTGCGCATGTCGTCGGGTGAAAACGGCGAATATGACATCGTCGTGGTGTCGCCGAGAATTTCAGACGTGCCCTCCGGTCCCGATCTGAGCTACATCATCGTCGGGCTCGGACTGACCTTCCTGCTGCTCGGCTACACTGCAGTAAGCTGGTTGTTCAAGCCGATCGGCGCTATCCGCGCCGGTGCCGCTCAGATTGGCCGCGGAAATTTTGGGCACCGAATCCAGGCTATTCGCCACGATCAACTGGGGGAACTTGCCGCGGACATCAACAAGCTCGCCGCCGACGTCCAGAACATGCTGGATGCGAAGCGCGCTCTGCTACTCGGAATAAGCCACGAGTTGCGCACACCACTGTCGCGGCTGCGCCTGCACATCGAGTTCATCGACAATGAGAAGCAGCAACAGGAGCTGAAGACCGAGGTTGTCGAGATGGAAAAGATCATTGTCTCACTGCTGGAAGCCGAGCGCCTGAACAGCCGCCACGAGACGCTGGCCCGGTCAGAGGTCAGGGTGCGTGACCTCGTTGACGAGCTCATCGACGATTTCTTTCAGCGCGACCGGGACCGCATCGAAGTCACAGACCGCAGCGAAGGCGCTACCGCCAACATCGACGAGGCGCGTGTTTCGTTGCTCCTGAAGAACCTCGTCAGCAACGCGTTGCGTTACTCGCCGCCGGATAGCGGTCCCGTGGAATTGATGCTGGCCGTCGAAGGCGCCGATCTGGTGCTGCGGGTCCGCGACCGCGGCCCGGGCATTTCGCCGGACGAGGCCGAGCACATCGGTGAACCCTTTTACCGCGGTGATCCGTCGCGCACCCGTGACACGGGAGGCACCGGGCTGGGGCTATATCTCGCCACGCTGGTCGCTCGTGCGCACGGCGGCTCCCTGCGTCTCCTTGACACCGGCGAGCAGGGGGCCTGCTTCGAGGCCCGATTGCCTCTCTGAACCGGAACTTCACATAAGCCGTTTCATTCGCCCCAGGTCCCGCGCCATTCAAAGGCTCGGGATGCTGCGCTTGACTCTGCGAGACGATGATATCAAAATAATATCATTATGATATTTAGTCGGTCGCGCTGAGGAGAGGCCCATGATTCGTGAAAAAGTGCGCAAGGTATCGTCGGGGTACCTGATGCTGGTGGTGCTCATCGTTCTCCAGCTGGCAACGGCCTGGGGGATTTACCGGGCCGTGCTGGTCGAGTCGGTGCCGGGCATCATCGTTGCCGTGCTGGCGGCGATCGTCGTGCTCATCCTGTGGGCCGGCCTGTTCATGGTTCACCCGAACGAGGCCAAGGTCCTGCAGCTGTTCGGAAGCTACGCCGGAACGACACACGAACCGGGCCTGAAGTGGGCCAACCCGTTCTTCCAGAAGACCGCGGTCTCGACCCGCGTACGCAACTTCGAGAGCGGTAAGCTCAAGGTGAACGATTCCAACGGCAGCCCGATAGAGATCGCGGCGGTCGTCGTGTGGAAGGTCGTGGATACGGCCGAAGCCCTGTTCGAAGTCGATGACTACGAGGAATTCGTGCAGATCCAGAGCGAGTCGGCGCTCAGGAACCTTTCGACGACCTATCCTTACGAGCCCCACGAAGGCGAGTCCCTGGCACTGCGCAGCAACCCGGTGGAAATCGCGCACGCGCTTCGCGAAGAGATCCAGGACCGCCTCGAGACTGCGGGCGTTACCGTCATCGAGGCGCGTATCAGTCATCTCGCGTACGCGCCCGAAATAGCCAACGCGATGCTGCGGCGTCAGCAGGCCTCGGCGATCATCGCGGCTCGCCGGCAGATCGTAAGCGGGGCCGTCGGCATGGTGCAGATGGCGCTCGATGAGCTGCGGCAGAACCAGGTGATTGATTTCGACGAGGAGCGCAAGGCGGCGATGGTCAGCAATTTGCTGGTCGTCCTGTGCGGCGAACAGGAAGCCCAGCCTGTGCTGAACACGGGCTCGCTCTACACCTGATTAGCGATACCACCGGAGTACCTCGGAAAGCATGGCTGCCCGTAAGGCGTTTGCGCTGCGAATCGATGAGAAGACGCTGACCGCGATGCAGCGGTGGGCGAACGACGATCTGCGCAGCCTGAATGCGCAGATCGAGTTCGTCTTGCGGGAGAGCCTGCGCAAGGCAGGTCGTTTGCCGAAAGACAAGCCCGCCGGGGAGGACTGACGGCCTAGTGCCGTTGCCGCCTTGGCGAGTTTGCACGCGACGATGCGTGCCGTTTGCGCTCCTCGGCGCGCGCCGGTTTTCTCTCCTTCGACGGCCCCCCGCTGCTTTGCGCCGGCGGGTCGCGGCGCGGCGTTGCCGCACGGCGCTCCTGCCGGTCTTCGCTGACACGGCGCTGGCTGGTTTGGTGCTCGCTGGCACGCTGTTCGCGCCGCGCACTGCGTTCGGGCGTGGACGGTTGTCGCTGCACGTAATTCCGTTGCCGTTCCCCGACTCTGCGTTCGGGACTCGTCACATGGCGCCGCGCTTGCTGCGTCGTCGTTGGCACCACTGCCTGCCGCTGCTGGCGGCGATTATCGGACGCGGTGGTATTCGCTCTCCGGGGCTGCTCGACGCGGCGGTTACTCGTGATCGTTTGGGAACGGTGCCGCACAGTACGCCCGGTGTAATAGTCGCTGCGCGTAATGCGCTGGTCATGCAGCCGGCGCCGTGTGTCGTGCCGCGGCCGCCAGTGGTCGCCGCGGCTGTAGCGGTGACGGGACACGGAGTAGCGACTCGTCGAGTAGTAATGATTATGTACCTGGACCGTCGGTCTCCGGTACCACCAGCCATCCCAGTAGCGATGCCTGTAATAGGGATGCCCGTGATAGCTGTGATGGACCACGTGCACGCTGTCGGTCAGCCAGCCAACGGTGAAAGCCGTGGTTACGCCCCAGAAGAAGCCGCTGTTGAACGCGTAGCCGACGGGGTAGGGGTAGTAGTAAACGGGGTAGGCGCGCGGATAGTAATGGTAGACCGGCCGCGATTGATAATGGACGACGCGCTCCGGTTCGTAGTAAGGCACGTAAATCACGTCGTCCTCGACCGGCGTGATTTCGATCGTGCCGTCGTTGCGCGCGACCGTCTGCCGGGTATCGCTTTTCAGGTTACCGGCCGCGTATGCGCGGTCGCGGAAACCCTCTACCGCGCCGACGACATCCGCCTGCTGCGCAACAACGGCTTCGCCCAGACGCCAGGTCCAGTCGAGGTCTTCATTGAGCAGTGCGACGACCTCCGGGTAGTTCAGGAGCGCGATGACCGAGTCATCCCAGCTCTCGTTCGGCGTCAGCGACGGGTCCTCCTCGAGGTCTTCGAGGAAGCGTTGCGCCTGGACGAGTTGCAGGGGGTAGGTGGATGCCGGCAAGACGATCGCGAGCAGGTCGTCAGGATACAGCGCGATCGGACCGATAAGCTCCTGCAGCTCGGCTTGCGTCAACAGCGGAATGTCCTCGTTACCGGCCGGTGTGCCGGGGTCCAACGATTCGTAGTCGGCAAGCGGGGCCCCGTCGTCGTCGACGGGGACCTGCGCGGCAGCCGGCACTACGGCCAGCACCGCGATCAGCGGTACGAGGCAGATGGGAAATCTTGCAATTAAGGCTTTCATACGGCCTCCCGGTCCTGCAATCGTGGGCGGTCCAGCCCACCTTGCAGACGAGAATAGCCGTACTTACCTTAACCGGCGCTTAACGCCCTAGT